>JAJBUG010000051.1:0-54177 GCA_020860515.1 Bacteroidales bacterium
TATCCCCATTTTACCAAATTATTTAACACTTATTTATCCCGAACTCAGGTTAATAGATTAAATTCTTATCTCCATCGCCTATGATTTATGCTCTATTAGGACTGATTAAGGAATTATTAAGGACTAATTGCGGTCAATTGAGAAAGCCTATTGCTTCGCTTCATCAAATCCCTTACCTTTGCATCAAAAACTTTCAACTAATGGAAAAAGACACAACAATCCCGCAAATCCCGCAAATCCACTGGTGGCGCAAGCTGGCCAGACCATTAGTAATATTCATAGGTCCATCAATAATTTTACTTTGTTATTTAAAGGGTGATTCCATTAATGCAAGATATTTAAATGAAACTGACATAATATTTAGATTCATGTTTGCAATATTAATGTTATGGTTAGCTCAAGTTCTTATAGCCCCACCATTATATTTGGCACAATAAGGACCCTAAGAAAGGAAGAAAAAACAAAATATATCTTGAAATCTATTGAGCTTTCTACACAACATATCTCAGAATTCATTTTGTTATTTCCTTTTTGGTTATGAATACCATTTTTGTTTTTCTTCTTTTCTTATAACACTATCGCTCTTTATTTTGATTTGTATATTTTCTATCAAGAATTTACTTCTTTGAATTTGAATATAATTTTAGTTATATCTTTTGGAATATTTTGGATATTTATCCATAAATTAATGAGCCATTCATATAAACTTCAAGAGGCAGCGGATGAGATAGATCAATGGATAAAAGATAGTAATAATTAAAATAAAACTATATTCAAATATGGATAACAAAATCAAATCTAAGCAAGAAGAAATAGCCTTAGATAAACCAGCAGAGGAATTATCAGGGCAAACTTCTCCGACTAAGCCTAAAGAGAAAGAATCTGAAGAGACTTGGTTAGAAGATTTAATAGGAGTTGTGTTAAATCCTTTCGAATGGCTTTTCCATTTGCTAACACTCTAAAGGTTAGGGTAACTCTGAAATATAACAATATTAATAATAAACCAATTTTTACTATGGAAATGATAACACCTTTAAACATCGTAATCATCATGGGTGTGATTGTGATAGTGCTGTTCTGCAAGGCAGCCTACGTAAAGACACCGCCTTCAACAGCCTTGATTATCTCAGGAGTAACTAAGAATCCCAGAACCCTAATTGGCAAAGGTGGCTGGCGAATTCCTTTCTTCGATCGTACCGACCAAGTGTATCTTGGTCAGATTACTGTTGATATTAAGACATCAGTGCCAGTACCAACCAAAGATTTCATCAACGTGAGAGTTGATGCAGTGTCGAAAGTTCGTATAAAATCCGACCCTGATTCCATCCGATTGGCTGCAAAGAACTTCTTGAATATGAATGAAAAACAAATACAAGATTCTTTGCAAGATTCATTTGAAGGCAATATGCGTGAAATCATTGGCACCCTCGAACTGGTTCCTCTCAACAACGATCGCGATTCTTTTTCTGACCAAATTCAGAAGAAAGCAGCTGTAGATATGGAAAAGCTGGGAATAGAAATCATTTCCTGTAACATTCAGAATGTCACCGATGAGCAAGGCTTGATAAAAGACCTTGGTGCTGATAACACCTGGAAAATCAAGAAAGATGCAGCTATCACCAAAGCTCGGTCAGAGCAAGACATAGAGATAGCGCAAGCCGATGCTAAAAAGAAAGCCAATGATGCTCGTGTGGAAGCTGAGACCGCAATTGCTCAACGCAACAATGATCTTGAAATCAAAAAAGCAGACCTTAAGCAACTCTCCGACACCCAAAAGGCGATTGCCGATGCTGCTTACGAGATTCAAAAGCAGGAGCAACAGCGAACTATTAACACAAAGACAGTTGAAGCTCAAATCGAACAAGCTCGCCAAGAACAGCACCTGACCCAGGAAAGAGTAATAATCAAGGAGAACGAACTTCGTGCTGAGATTGAAAAGCAAGCAGCAGCTGAGAAAGTCAAGACTGAGACCGATGCAGCCGCAGCTCGTGAGGCAAAAATCAAAGAAGCGGATGCCGAACTCGAAGCACGCAAGAAAGCTGCCGAAGCTCAGGCTTATGAGGCTGAGCAAGCAAAGTTGGCCCAGATAGCCAAAGCAGATGCCGCAATCTATGAGCAACAAAAACGCGCTGAAGCCATCAAACTTGTGGGCCAAGCTGAGGCAGAAGCAATCCGCGCTAAGGGTAATGCCGAAGCAGAAGCTCTCGAAAAAAAAGCTAAAGCGTATAAGAACTATAATGATACTATCAAAATTACCGAGGCATTAGTGGATAAGCTTCCTGAAATAGCTCAGGCTGTTGCACAACCATTGGCCAACATAAGCGACATTCACATCTACGGATCTGGAGCAGAAGCTTCCAACCTGACCTCCAATGTGCCAGTGGTCACCAAGCAAGTGTTCGACACCATGCGCCAAGCCACTGGCGTAGATATGGCTGATGTTCTTCGCTCAGGCACCATACAAGCACGCACTGACCGCAACGTTCGCGTAGAGGGTGGTGAAGGCATCCTTGACGCAATCACCGGCAAAGAGTAAAGAAAAAACACCCTTATGATGGGGAAATACATTAAAAACAAGTGTTTCCCCAACATAAAATTATAATAGACCATGAGTGAAGCAGTGAAGACTATCATAGGTATAGTAACGATTATAACCTTGCTTGTCGTTGTGTACAAAGCAAGCAAAGACAATATGAAGCTTTTCAATTGGGGAGTAAATCTTATTGTGATAGGGACATCAATTACTTTGTTTACTATTATGTGTCTTAAAAATTACGAGATAAAATCAATGGCAGACACAGAAACCTATATAACAATAATTATTGGGAGTATAGCTGTTTTTATGGCAACCATCTTTGCCGTAAAAATTAGAGATGACAAAGGAATTAAGACATTCTTGGTCTCATTAGCATTGTGTTGTGATTTGATTATATTCTTGTCAATTGAAGCTTCTGCTAACAAATATAAGAAACTCTTGACACTCGATGAATGGTACCAGGAACCCGAAACAAGGGAACTGAGATACCAATGGACTGAGACTTGTTTAGATGGCCATGCGATATTAGAAGTCAGAAGCAAGCTTACACAAGAGGATACTATCAGATACGAACTTGTAGGATTGGACGGAAATCCAGAACTCTGGGTGGATCATAATATTCTATGTAGAAAAAATACAGAAAAGGTTTGTGAGGGATTTGAAAGAATAGTCTCTGCCCATGACCCCCGATGCTGTTGTGGAAAAGAATCTGATGGGGGTTGTTCGTTGGACCAAACGCCCATAGCATTAAAAGCCAAGCAGAATGACAGCAATGTAATCATTGTCGATGAGGAACATTTCGGACATTTATTTAGTGTATGCTATGCCTCTTTGGAGGGTGCATATCTTAATAGATTAAAGCCATGTACCTATGGGAAGATTCTTGGAGTGACACATTCAAAGACTTGTCCTTGTATTGAGCAGGATATTATCACAAGTGAAGACTAAAACTGAAAAGAAACAACTAATTATGGATATTATTTCTCTTACTATCAAAATTCTAAAAGATTTCGACATTTTTTTAGAGTTTCTAAAATCTAAACGCCAAGAACGTGATTTCATGATTGATAAGATATTCACTAAACTCAAGGATGAATATCCTAATCAAAGAATGATCCGTCCACTCGACTTTGTTATCACTAAGAAACTTAATATCGGAATTGTCAACGAGGTCAGTGGTTTTAGAAACAAACTTTCTATAACTTTCTTAGACAAAGTCAACAACAAGGATGATTATGTTGCATGGCATCCTCAAGAAGAAGTCATTCTATTGGAGTCGCTTCAACATCTGTTAGCTCGTATGACATGTCACTCCTTAAGCCACTCCTGCATTCCTGATAACTTCTAATGAATAAAGATTATATCAATATCAAGAAAGAGGTATAATCAAGAAAAATGGAAGATTTCGATCATAATTTGGTAAAAGGTGTATGGTATTCCCCAAAATGAAATACAGTCCAACGAAAAATGTAAAAAAACAAAACAATGAAGCCTGACATTTCCATAACAGCTCGTGTAGCGGCTGCGACACGCTGGTATATCAGCCAATATCTTGGTAAAGCTATTGAGGCTGCAAAAGCAGTCTTGACCCCTGAGCAATTGTCAAGACTTAATGACCTTGCCTTTGCAAAAGATTATATGGAAGCGACCGCTTGGCAATCTGAGCAAGAAGCCATGGCTGATGTAATCAAGAAGTGGGATAACGAATTCTCTAATAATTTTGATAATAAAAGTGTTATTGATGGAGTTTTGGAACTCATCAATCCTCTTCATGATTTCTATAAGATGTTATCCTTGCATTACGGTAAAGAAGAACAATCCGGCATTAATACCAAAGCAGAAAAACACGCGCAATATCTTTGGAAAAAGTTTTCTGAGGATGAATACAAAAAGCATGGTTTAACCCCACTCCTACTAAAAAGTCATATAATTTCTGGTCCAAATTTAAATACATTCTTTACCTTAAGTTTAAATGAATGCCAAAAGCCTTCTCATCTTGAATGGCTTAGAATAAATGGTGATTCTTTGGCAGACGGTCATTTCCCGTCAAATTCAGATTATATTGAATCCGAACAAAAATATGTAAATGAGATATCTGATTTAGACAAGAAAGCTCAAAGCGTATATATTGATTTGTCAAAAATTATAGTTGGCCTTATGGAGAAGGAAAATCGTGGCTTCAATACTCCAGAACTGTTAACCTACACAGATGTAGGCTTTGGGAAAAATAGCACAACCAGTCTTGATGATTGCTATGTCTTAGGTCCAGAAAACCGTTATCAAATATTGATAGAGTTAGCAGGTATCAATAATACGTATGATTTACAGTTAGCTTTGGCTCATGAACTTGCTCATGCCATACAATACCATTATGGTATTTTCCAGCAACTTGATATTCTCTATGCCAATAACGACGGTCATTTGCCAGACAATTGGAAGCGACGGACTGAAAATCATGCAGATTGTCTTGCTGGTCTAATTTTGAAAAAATATCTAACTAATGACATTACAGCACTGGAGGCTATTTCTTGGGAAGCTGCTAAAGTTGGTAGTGATTATATACGAATTAAAAAAAGAGGTAGAACCAAGAATAATAAATCCATTGATCATGGTGTTGCCCAAGAGCGCTATGAGGCTATAAAACTTGGCTTCTCATGTGAGAAAATATCATCATTACCAGATTTCTATTCTCCAAAATATGAGCTTATGCCACTTCAGGACGATTCTCCATTTCTCCAATCTATACTACAACGCTTTCCGCCTACCTCTCTCGAAATGCGCCACATAGAGATTGCAAATCGTTTGAAAAATCATCAAGAAACAATCAAAATTTGATTTTCTATGGGACAATTAAGAAGAAACACTCATATCTCTATTTTCTCCGTCACACTGACCCTGCTATCAGTGTGGCTGGTGGCATTTATGAGTATAATGGCCTTGGCGCACTGCTTGATAACCGAGGAGGATAGTCTTTCACAGATTATTGGATATATTCTTTTAACCATCTCTCTTTGGGTTACGATCTCCAGCCATTGCTTCACAAAAAATCATTCATTAAAATGCGGTAGCAAACATAGATAAAAAGGGGGTCAGCTAACCCCATTTAGGACTGACAGAAGAAAAGTTAAGGACTGATTGAGGACATTTGAAAACACCTATTAGATATTTATCCATTTCTTATTACATTTGTACCCAAAACCAAATTTCAAGTTCTGTGGCTTAGTAACCATAGAACTCCAAGAAGAAGCACAATCAAATATTGATTGATCCTCTTCAATAAGATAACAACCAAATGTTAAACCAAAATTCACTCACATGAAGAAGAAAATCCTAATGGCTCTCGGAGCCATCGCGCTGCTCTCGGGCATAGCCTTCGCAGCCACTCCTAATACCACGATCAGTGGTAACTCTGTTGGGCTTAATGGCACATCAACTTCCTTTCCTCTGTACTTCGCTGACGATGACGATGAACTGCAACCCATTTTCATTTCGCGTGGATATAGTCTTGACGAGTTGACAGACATGGTGGAGGGAGCACAAGAAGCCTACCTTGATGCCAATGGTTATTACCATATCAAGAAAGATGGTAAATGGTACATCTACGCATGGTCAGCCAACAGTCAGATGTATTATTGTGTATATGTCAACAAAAAGGATAAAACCAACATCACTGTCTAAATTATGCATAGCCAAACGGCTATTGGAGATATTTGTAGATGCACGTTAACGCCTCTTGCTGAGAAGCAGGGGCGTTAATCTTTTTTAGCGCAAACTTTCTTTCTTCACTTTTGGTCAATGGGGGAAAAGGCAGTAACTTTGTACTAATTTTAAGTGAACCAACAACTGGTCAAAAATTTTGACCAGCAGTGAACTTGTGTAGATTTTACACAAGTTGAAGATTCTCCTTAACTGACATTATTAATATAGAGGATATGAACACTACGTAAAGGAAGAATGGAAGGCACCAATTGCCTCCTGAGAGTTAAGCTACACATTCACTAACACAATCGGTGGAAAATCGGTGCAAAATTCAGACCCTTTATAAACAACTACAAATCAGCTGTTTACGTTTGAGGGTACACGTCCATAAGGCGTGGAGCTGTTATATTTTCCACATCTTTCTTTAGAGGTATTCCGACCACCTTCAACATAAGGCGTGGCATAACAGCCCAACGCCTCTTTTTTTGTATATATCCTTGTCATGGGGCTGATGGCAGAGCAACATATAGCAACCACTCACAATCAACTATCAACTGTATAGCTTACTAACCATTAATTTAACTGCCTAAATTACCTATCATGAAGCAAAGCGGTCTCACCATCTTCTTTGCTGCCTTTATGACAGCCTTGTTCTCCGCCTGCAGCGACTTTGGAGACATGGAAATTCCTACCGAGGAGCTTTATGCTCGCTCCTTTGTAAAGGAGTTCGGCGTGTACGACCAGAATCACACCTGGTGCGTAGCAACCCCCACATCTATCACCATCAACCCTCAGAGCCTCATCAACGAGGTGAAGGTCTATTCGCGCACCGACGGCCACTATTATTATGTGGCCCGTTACACCAACCTCTACAAGACCACAACCATTACCTTCGACGCACCCGCTGGCACCACCGACCTCAAGCTCAAAATCGATGGCACCACCTACTATGCCCAAGCCGGCACCACCCTCACCGTCTCCGGCGGCAGCCGCGCCGATTACGCTACTGATCAAACTACAGCACCTACCCAAGCAGCTGATGGTGTTTATTATACTAATAATGGTTATACATGGAAAGGCATTAAAGTTGCTCTTTCTACAGAAGATTATTGGGAATGGTACAGCAAGGATATGCGTCCAATCTTGGGTAATAGTCCATATAATTTCGATTCTCCAGTAACAGGAGATCACTTTGAAAATAATCTATGTGGTATTTTGCCAGAAAACAACAATGTTGATGGATATGATACCTACAAAACATCACAATCTGGTATCACCCTTGACTTTATGTTCGTATCCACTGGAAAGCCATTTATAATTTATCCTGCCTATTGGTACACCAATCATACTAATCTTTTAGGATTGTATTATATTGACAGAGTGGAGGGAGTTGAAACTGTCGTTCATGTTCCTTTGTTTCAAAACAAGGTTTATGGGTCAAATTGCATAATACAATATAAAAAAACTTTAAATTGGGTGAATAATGAATTGACGTATAATTATAAATTGCAAAGTGACTTCTCAGTTATCAACGAAAACTCTACCTCTGCAAGTTGGCTTAATGATATTATGGAGGATGTAATTGAAGAATTAAATACCACTGGTAAATACGCTGATATTCAAGCTGGAACCTATGGTGAAGATGATTTAGGGGAAGACTTATGGGATGAATTATGTGCCACATTGTTTAACTCTTCCGAATTCAGTGTTTATTCTGATATTACTTTAAAATCTTTTAAGATAGTAAATAATTACTCATCTTACTCTGACTATAGTGAGTGGGGCGGAGTCATTACTAATACTCCTTATTTTGAATTTAGCTTTACATTCTCATCAGAGGATGATCAAGGAAATGTTGTTGGTTCAACTTGGACAGGTATACCTAATGCATTTGAAGTAGATGCCCTCTATTTAGTTGAAGAAGAAAACGATGAATATTACTTCCGTACCAAAGGATTTGAAGTTACTGTTCCCGAAGGGTTAAGATTTGGCCTGTATATGCTGATTGATAGTGATGAAAGCACTGGTCAATATGTTTATTCGGTATCCAGCAGGACAGATGATGGGGAATCCTATGCCTGCACTTTCGAAAGCCCACTTAATAGTGCTGACGTTTTCTTTGCTTTTGAAGATGCTTATGGCATTAGCCAAAAGTCAACTTACTGGGATCTGAATGATATGGTATTTATGATAGAGAATCTTAGCATGAGTGATGTACATATAGGTGAAACCGATGAAGTAGAGGAAGATGAAGATACCCCTTATCAGTGGCTCATTTGTGCTGAGGACCTTGGTACAACTGATGACTTTGACTTTAATGATATGATTGTTAAAGTTGAGACATTAACCAATGGTGATGGAGGTGAAGGCACCTATACATGGGCTAAATTCACTGCTATGGCCGCTGGCGGTACACTGCCTTTGTACCTCTACTTTGATCCAACTAAGATTTATAGTACCACGGATGAAGATAAGCAAAGCAGTATTACATCTAAAGGTTTAATGTATCCTAATGGCAAGGATGAGAATTTTGCAGAGTTCCATAAGTGGTTTGGGACTTCTGGATATCAATTTTCAGAGATGATAAATACCTCGGGCAGTAGTGGTGTAGGAGGCCGTTATTGCACCCTTTATATCGACGGCACATTCAGTCTATATGCGGATGCTGCTTCTAAGACCAATCAACAGGTCACAGAAAGCTCAACCGTAAAGAATACTCTAGCAAGTTTCTGGATTGAGGTAGAAAATAGCAGTGCTGGCGATGATGAAAAGCAAATCATCAAGCCAAAGTTCCGCTCTGAAGAACAAGGCAGTGAATTTAACAGCTATGCTCCCCAGATGTTTGTGATTCCTTATTCATGGCAAAAGGCATCGGATACTACACCTACTTACTACCGTTGGCCCATTGAACGAAAAAATATTAGCGATGCTTACAATACCACAGGGTATACTTTCAAATCATGGGTTGAAGCGGACTTAATATCCACCTCTACATGGTATCGCTATCCAGTCGATGGCACAACTTGCCGCCCTTGGGCTGGGGAGATAGCACCAGAATAACTCTCCTCTCGGTCTCCCAAGGAGACCACAATAACTTTTGGCTATACTTCAGATTATATATCTGACCGGTGCCGACTCGTGGTGGGGTCGGCACCATTTTTATTGTTATATAAGAATTGTTTGCAATTCACAAGAAAAAAAGACGGCCGATGGAAGTCGGTCGTCTTTCTGTTTGAAACCACACCAAAGGATGCGATGAAACTCCGAATAGACAGGATTTGAGAGCTCGGCATCCTTTGTAATCCGCCTGGTAGCTACGTACTCTTGGGCTTGCGCCCAAGCTGGGGCCCGCCATTGGGTGCCTAAGCTTGTCTCGGAATAACACATAAAATTTGACGAGTTTCCCAATCAACTTTGATGTGGTAGTATCTTATTTCAAGTTTTAGGTTTCAAGCCTTGTTAATTGGCTTGTGGCTCTCTTGCCTTTTGAAATTCTAACGCAAAGTTACGTCTTTTAGTTTGAATTTACAAAAAAATATTAGCCATATTTCAACTATTTTGTACCTTTGCAACTGTTAAATAAGAAATAAAGGCAACAAAAGAAGAAAATATGTCGAAAGCAACCCTAAAGAAGCATCTCCAAGCAATAGAAAAGGAAGATATCATAAATTTGGTATTGGACTTGTACACGGCCCGAAAAGAAGCCAAAGATTATTTGGAATACTATCTCAATCCCGATGAAAAGGGATTGTTGGCAAAAAGCAAGGAAACCATCAACAAAGAATTCTTCCCTGCGAAGGGCAAACGTCGTGCTCGTGTAAGCCAGTGCAAAAAGGTGATCAAGCATTTCGCCTCGCTGTGGCCAACGGCTGAACATTTAGCCGAACTTCATCTTTATTATGTAGATGATTTGGTGAGGGTGGCTTGCTTCGCGGGCTACAAATGGTACAAAATGCAGCCTAAGGCAGTAGTGGCATTCCGTGATGCCCTGCAGCATGTGCAGCAGCATTGCCTGCAAGTGCAAGCCCGAGATGCTGTGGACAATATAATGAGGATGGCACTAATATACAATGATTTTTTCTACGAGGAAATGTTTGATGCCTACATCACAGCCTACGACGACCATGGCACCGATCCACATTCGCTAGCCCGATATTTGCAACAAAAGTTCCCTCGAAAGTAAACGCGTCCAATTCTAAAAATACGCTATTAATTAATAAATATTGTAAAATAAATTTAATTTGTATAATTTTTTATTACCTTTGTAGCACGATTAACAATATTGTCAACTACTGTGATGAAAAGACTGCTTACAGGCCTGATACTTGCAACACTCATAGCCAATACACCTACAAGTATCAATGCCGGAATCAACGAGGACAGAGCGCAAAGAGTGCTGAGTGACTATGTGCCCGACAATGCTGGTTACCTTTTGCCTACGGTGAAAAAGGTGACTGTCAGTGATGCGTCGAAAACTATAAAGATTGACCTTAGCGAAAGTGCCAGCTATCTGCCATTGACCACAGAAGAGGTGAGTGACTTGAAGGCTGACATTCGCAAGGCTTTGGGCACGAAATATGCCACCTACAAGATTAGCCTTATCACAACTGGCCATACCCTCGATGAACTGGCAAGCGACACCAAGCGCAAAATCCAGGGCCCTACGGAAACCACGCGCTTCATTACGCGCGAAGACCAGGTGGCTGCCCCAAAGGGCCTTGACGGTGATAACATAGCCCTGTGGCAAAGCCATGGCTGGTATTTCGAGCCAAGCCTCAACCGTTGGGAATGGCAGCGAGCGCGCATATTTGAAACCGTAGAGGACCTATATACCCAAAGCTATGTGATGCCTTATCTCATGCCCATGCTGGAGAATGCTGGGGCTTACGTGATGAGTCCGCGCGAACGCGATACCCGCACCCAGGAATTGATTATCGACAATGATAACGGCCCGGGCTACAAAGAAAGCAACGGCGAGAAAAAATGGAAGACCACAAGCCTGCCAGGCTTCGGATATAAAGGCGAGCTGTTGACTGAGGGTGTAAACCCATTCAAGAATGGCACTGCCCGAATGATTGAGGGTGTCAATGAAGCTGACAAGGAATCAGTGGCTCAATGGTGCGGCGAGGTGCCTGAGAACGGCGACTACGCAGTGTATGTGTCGTACCAAAGTCTGCCAAATAGCGCTACCGATGTCACCTACACTGTAAATGCTGCCAATGGTCCTCATAAAATCAAGGTGAATCAGAAAATGGGAGGTGGCACATGGATTTATCTTGGCCATTTCCCCTTCAAGGCCAATAGCAATCAGCCTCTGGTGACTGTCAGCAATCTCACTGGCGACAAAGATGCAGTGGTCAGCGTGGACGCAGTGAAGATTGGCGGCGGAATTGGCAATGTGGCCCGCATAGTGCATGATGGCGACCCTGACATTGATTATGAATACGTGAGCAGCAAATATCCTCGCTTTACCGAGGGCGCACGTTATTTCCTGCAATGGGCAGGCGCGCCCGACAGCGTTTACACTCCCAATGAAAATGTAAATGACTACAAGGACGACTATATGAGCCGCCCGTTGTGGGTGAATTGGATTACTGGAGGCAGCTCAATGCTTCCCGATCGCGAAGGACTGAAAATACCAGTTGATTTGGCTTTCGCTTTCCATAGCGATGCTGGCACCACGCCTAACGATTCCATAATCGGAACTTTGGGCATTTATATGACCCAGTCAAACGATGGGACCTATGCCAACGGAACTGACCGCTTGGCTTCGCGCGACCTTACAAATGCTGTGATGACAAATATTGTGGACGATGTGCGCGACCAGTTCGAGCCTAATTGGACTCGCCGTGGCATGTGGGATAAAAGTTATGCCGAGGCTCGAATCCCCGAGGTGCCAACGATGCTGCTCGAACTTCTATCGCACCAGAATTTCGCGGATATGAAGTATGGCCTTGATCCAGCCTTCCGCTTCACTGTATCGCGTGCCATATATAAAGGCATGCTGCAGTTCTTAGCCAATCGTGATGGCCGTGAATATGTGGTGCAGCCGCTCCCAGTGAGAGCCTTCGCAATCAATGGGGGCGCAAATGGCAAATACACCCTGACTTGGAGCGAAACCGTAGACTCGCTTGAGGAAACGGCACATCCTACTTATTATCTTGTGCAAGAGCGCGAGGAGGGTGGCGTTGGTTTCCGCGATGTGGCTATGGTAGTAGAGCCCAGATGGGATGTGACAATCACCGACAATGATATCCATAGCTACCGCATCGTGGCTGGCAATGAAGGCGGGGTAAGCTTCCCATCCGAGATATTGGCCCTTTGCTATAAGCCTGGAGCAAAGCAAGTGCTGGTAGTGAATGGCTTTACCAGAGTGAGCGCTCCCGACTGGTTTGACAGCGATGAAATAGCTGGCTTCTACAATGATCGAGATGGGGGCGTGCCATATATGCAGGATATCAGCTTGATTGGCCAGCAGTTTGAGTTCCGCCGCGACATTCCCTGGATGGATGACGATTCAGCTGGCTTTGGCGCTTCACGCAGCAATTATGAGACACAGGTAGTGGCTGGCAATACATTTGATTATCCAGCTCTGCATGGCGATGCAATCAAGGCAGCGGGCTACGGATTCATATCAAGCAGCGTAGAGGCCTTTATGAATTCGGGAGCTACTGACCAGCCTAAGATTCTTGACCTAATTCTGGGCAAGCAGAAAGAAATCCAGCATGGCACTGGAGCCTATGGCACTTATTTCAAGACCTTCCCAAGCCAGCTACAAAATAAGCTTCGCGCTTACACTCAGGCTGGAGGCTGCGTGATGGTGACAGGCTCATTCGTGGCTACCGACCTTTGGGATAATCCCCATTCGAGCAAGGCTGTGGCTGCTGCTGACCAGAAATTTGCCCAGGAAGTTTTAGGCTATTGCTGGCGTGTAGGCCAAGCCTCAGTTACGGGCGAGGTTTATGAGGTGCAAAGCCGCTACAAGGCCTTCGATGGCGGCGAGTTTGATTTCTACAACGAACTCAACCCCGATATGTACGCTGTGGAAAGTCCAGATTCGTTCTATGCCCCTGACAAAGCCAAGGGCGCTACCATCATGCGCTACACTGAGAACAATCTTGTGGCTGGTACAGCTTATAATCCGGGGCGCTATCGCACAGTAGTGCTTGGCTTCCCATTCGAAAGCATTCGTCAGGCCGATGGCCGCAATTTGCTGATGCGTCAAATCCTGAAATTCCTTGATAAATAACCAAAATCTCATGATAAAAGTATTTTTACCCTGCACCGACCAGGCTGACACTTTAGAGTCGGTAGTTGCCCTGACTGCTTGCCCGCTGGTGAGCGGAGTAGAGGTGCTCGATACCAACCACGAGTCACTCACCTCTACTAAAATGATGAAAAAGATTGCGGAGCTGGCCAAAGGCAGCACCTACATCTTGCTTTACACTAAGTACAACACGCTGGTGCCAGGCTATTTTGCCCTGGAGCGCATGGTGCACATTGCCGAGGATACTGGCGCAGGCTTGCTCTATGCCGATCATTACACTGTGGCCGAGGGAAAGCAGAAAAATTCACCTGTAATCGACTATCAGTTCGGATCGCTCCGTGATGATTTCGACTTCGGATCCGTACTTTTTTTCCGTACAGATCTTTTCTGCAAAGCAGTGGCAGAAATGGATAAGGATTACAAGACAGCAGGCCTCTACGATGTGCGACTGCGCATAAGCCGCATGGCACCTGTGGTACATATAAATGAATATCTGTATCAAGACGTTGAGAACGACAATCGCAAGAGCGGTGAGAAGATTTTCGACTATGTTGATCCTCGCAACCGTGCCTCACAGCTTGAAAAAGAAGAGGCTTGCACCGATCACCTGAAGGCTGTTGGCGGATACCTGGAGCCCGTGTTTGAGCCTATTGACTTCGATAAAGGCGATTTCGAGGTAGAAGCTTCGGTAATTATCCCAGTGCGCAATCGCGTGCGCACCATTCGCGATGCCCTCAACAGTGCGCTCAGCCAAGAGGCCCCATTCAAATTCAATGTTATCGTAATTGACAACCACAGCACCGATGGCACAACCGAGGCTATCGAAGAGTTCAAGGGTGATCCACGTGTAATCCACATCCGACCCGAACGCACCGACCTCGGCATTGGCGGATGCTGGAACATGGGCATTGAGGACCGCCGATGCGGCAAGTTTGCCATCCAGCTTGACAGCGATGACGTGTACTCGGGGCCTGACACTCTGAAGAAAATCGTTGATGCCTTCTATAATTTGAAATGCGGCATGGTGGTGGGCACATATATGCTTACCGACCTTGACAAGAATCCTATTCCCCCGGGCGTAATCGACCATAAGGAATGGACTCCCGAAAATGGCCGCAACAATGCCCTTCGTATCAATGGCTTTGGTGCACCGCGTGCTTTCTACACTCCGCTGGTACGCAAAATACACATTCCCAACACCAGTTATGGCGAGGATTACGCAGTGGGTTTGGCTGTATCGCGCAAGCATCAGATCGGTCGTATCTACGATGTGTTGTATTGTTGCCGTCGCTGGGAAGATAATAGCGATGCCGCTCTCGACATCGAGAAAATGAATCGCAACAATCTATATAAGGATCGTATTCGCACATGGGAGCTCGAAGCTCGCATAGCACAAAACAAGGCAAACAAGGCATGATCCCAATCAATCAATTCATAGAATCCCAATTGGCTGCCTGGCCATTGGCCAATGGCAATTATCAAGCTCTGAAAGGCGTGGACACTAAAACCATAACTATGCCTGGAGGGTTTGAGATGAAAGTGCAGTATAATCCTGCGCGAATAGTTTCCACAGGCGCCAAGATGGATGCTGCCACTTTGAAAAAGCGGCCATGCTTCCTGTGTGAGAAAAACCGTCCGGCCGAGCAGGATGGGATAGAGTGGGGCGATTACACTATCTTAGTGAATCCCTTCCCGATTTTCCCACGCCACCTTACCCTACCCTTGAAGGAACATGCTCCCCAAACAATGATGGGTCGAGCTGCAGATATGGCAAAGCTTGCGCAAGAATTGCCAGATTATGTGATATTCTATAATGGTCAGAAATGCGGGGCTTCGGCTCCTGACCACATGCATTTCCAGGCAGGCAATCGCGACTTCCTGCCACTGCTAAGCCAGATTGACGAGGTGGAATATGTGGTGCCAGGAATTGGTTATCCTAAAAATCCAAATGTAAGGCCAGGGATGATTGTAATCGATGGAAATGGCCCAGAGCATGCGCAGGATCTTTTTGAGCGTGTAATCAATTTGCTGCCGATGGACGATGCAGTAGGCGAACCTATGATTAACGTGCTTTGCGCAGCCGACGACGAGGGCGTGCGCATGTTGGTGATTCCTCGCAAGCGTCATCGCCCTGATTTCTATGGCGATGGTCCAGATCAAATGATTCTTTCGCCCGCGTCGGTCGATCTTGGCGGCGTGATGATTACTCCGCGCCGCGAAGATTTCGACAAGCTTGACGCGGCAATTATTGACAAAACTTTAGCTCAGCTTTGCTACACTCCTGAAGAAATTAAAGACCTATGTACGAATCTGAAATAAGCACCCGCGTAATCAGCGTGGGCATAATGAGCGATAAAAACATTGAGCTGGTGCTCAATGGCGACTACACCCTTGATGGAGATGTGGTGACTGGGGCAGTGAGCCTCAGCATCAAAAATGTGCGCGACAAATTGATTTTCCTTCCCGCCAATGCTGAATGTAGCGCCGAAGTGAAGAATGTTACCATTGGCGTAAACTTTCATTGGGAACGCAAGGAAAACCAGCTGTTCCGCGGCACCATTACAATCCTTCCCCACGACGGCGAATTGGTAGTAGTGAACACCTTATCGGTGGAGGACTATCTGGCCAGTGTAATCTCTTCGGAGATGAGCGCCACATCGATGGTTGAATTGCTCAAGGCTCATGCTGTGATTTCACGCAGTTGGGTGCTGGCTCAGATTGAAAACAAAGGAGAAAAACTTCATCAAGAATGCATAGAGACGCCCGAAAGGCGTGTGCGCTGGTACGACCACGATGACCATGACCTATTTGACGTTTGTGCCGACGACCATTGCCAGCGTTACCAAGGAATTACTCGGCAGACCACACCAGTGGTGCAAGAGGCAGTGGATGCAACGCGTGGCGAGGTGCTAATGTGCGATGGCCATCTCTGTGACACTCGATTCTCAAAGTGCTGCGGTGGAGTGTTTGAGCAATATGAATATTGTTGGGAGGACCAGCATTATCCCTATCTTGTGGCTCGTCGCGACAGTGAGCATCCTATGGAGTACCCGGATCTACGCATTGAAGCCGAGGCCTCAAAATGGATCAAAGAATCGCCAGATGCATTTTGCAATACTCATGACAAGGAGGTGCTGGCGCAAGTGCTCAATGGTTACGACCAAGAAACTGCTGATTTCTACCGCTGGACTGTGGAATATACCACCCAAGAACTTAGCGAACTTATATCCAGGCGAAGCGGAATCGACTTTGGCACAATTATTGACCTGGTGCCGCTTGAGCGTGGCACCTCAGGCCGAATCAGCCTTCTGAAGGTAGTGGGCACAAATCGCACTATGGAGATTGGAAAAGAATTGGAAATTCGCCGCATCCTCAGCGAGAGCCATCTCTACAGCTCGGCTTTTGTGGTGGAAAAAACTGACCGAGGTTTCCGCTTGCGCGGTGCTGGCTGGGGGCATGGCGTAGGGCTTTGCCAAATCGGCGCAGCCATGATGGCCCACCGAGGCTACGGTTACCGAGAAATCCTGGCACACTACTATCCGGGCAGTGAGATAGTGACAACATGAATTATATAGATGAACCTTAAATAAAGACTAATCACAATGAAAGAAAATGTGAAAGCAGTGACCAAGCGCAATCCATGGGCATGGATTCCTACGCTATATTTCGCGCAGGGCTTGCCTTATGTGGCAGTAATGACCATCTCGGTCATTATGTACAAGCGCCTGGGAATGAGCAATACCGACATAGCCCTCTACACCGGGTGGCTGGGCCTCCCATGGGTAATAAAGCCATTTTGGAGCCCCTTTGTGGATTTGATACGCACCAAGCGATGGTGGACCCTTACTATGCAATGGATTGTAGCGTTTGCCTTAGCAGGAATCGCCTTTTCAATCCCTACGGCATTCTATGTGCAATTCACCTTGGCTATATTTATGTTGATGGGTTTCGCCTCAGCGACACACGATATAGCTGCCGACGGTTTTTATATGATTGCTCTCAATGAGCATGACCAGTCGTTCTATGTGGGCATTCGTTCTACCTTCTATCGCATTGCCACCGTGGTAGGCCAGGGCTTGCTCGTAATTTTGGCTGGTGCTATCGAGATGCACACGGGCAATATCCCGATGGCATGGAGCGTGGTATTCATAGTGCTTTCTGGCTTTTTCTTTATCATTGTATTATATCATAGTTGGGCGCTCCCCAAGCCGCGTGGCGACGGTAGCGACCATGGTACTTCGGCCAAGGATATTTTCTCGGGTTTTGTGTCGGCATTCCGTACATTCTTCACCAAGTTTTCTCCTGGCCAGACAGTAGCAGCAATTCTGTTTATGCTCTTTTACCGCTTCCCCGAAGCGCAGCTTACCAAGATAATCCAGCCTTTCCTGCTTGATCCCATTGAAAAGGGAGGCTTAGGACTGACCACTCAGGAAGTAGGCATGGTATATGGCACAGTGGGTGTAATAGGCCTAACCTTAGGTGGCATTATTGGCGGTTTTGTAGCGGCAAAGGGAGGCCTTAAGAAATGGCTTCTGCCGATGGCTTGGAGCATGTCGCTTACCTGTCTTACATTTGTATATCTTTCGATGGTGCAGGATCATTCGCTGCTTACGGTCAACATCTGCGTATTCATTGAGCAGTTTGGCTATGGCTTCGGATTCACTGCCTACATGCTCTATATGATTTATTACAGTGAAGGAGCTTTCAAGACCTCGCACTATTCAATTTGCACAGGATTGATGGCTCTGTCAATGATGACAGGCATGATAGCCGGTTACATCCAGGAGAGCATCGGTTATGAGAAGTTCTTTATCTGGACTATGATTTGCTGCATAGTCACCATCGGAGTGGCAATGATAGTGAAGGTAGATCCCAACTTTGGTAAAAAGAAAGAATAATCCATGCGACAGCCGTTCGTTTTCCCGTTTTCCTCGTTTTCCCGTTTTCCCGAAAAATAACAATGAAAAAATATATTTTTTTAGTCGTTTTATTAGCGTTAGCCCTCAGCGTCTCAGCCCAGGTAAAGCCAGGCATTGAAGTGCTCCGCGACAATGGCTTTGCCCCGCTCCAAGGCAAGCGCGTTGGCCTGATTACAAATCCCAGCGGAGTTGACAACGATTTGAAATCCACAATCGACATCTTAGCTGAGGCTCCTGGTGTTGAATTGGTATGCCTATACGCTCCTGAGCATGGAGTGCGTGGAGACGTGCATGCTGGCGACAAAGTGGACACTTATATCGATCCAAAGACAGGTGTGCCCGTATATTCAATGTACGGCAAGACCCTCAAGCCTACTGCCGATATGCTCAAGGATGTGGATGTGCTGGTGTATGACATCCAGGACAATGGTTGCCGCTCGTTCACGTTCATTTCCTCGATGGGCAAGGCTATGGAGGCATGCGCCGAATTGGGCAAGGAGTTTATGGTGCTTGACCGCCCGAATCCAGTGGGAGGAAATAAGATTGAAGGTAACTTAGTAGAGGACGATTGCATATCATTTGTAAGCCAATTCAAGATTCCATACCTCTATGGCATGACTCCAGGCGAATTAGCCAAATATCTTAACGAGGAAGGCCTGCTCAGCGGTGGCAAAAAGGTTGACCTCACGGTGGTGCCTATGGACGGCTGGAAGCGCGATATGGCATTTGAAGAGACGGGAATGCCTTGGGTGCTCCCTTCGCCTCATATTCCGCAAGCTGAAACTTCGCTCTACTATCCAGCTTCGGGTATCATAGGCGAGCTGGAATACATGAATATCGGAGTAGGTTACACTCTGCCATTCCAGCTATTCTGCGCATCATGGATTAATGCCGACCAATTGGCTGACGACCTTAATGCTCTTGATATCCCAGGCGTAAAATTCCGCCCGATTCACATTAAGCCTTTCTATGGATTTGGCAAGGGTGAGAATCTGCAAGGGGTGCAAGTTTATATCACTGATAAAGAAAAAGCACCCATCACATTGATCCAATTCTATGTGATGCAGGAGATAGCCAAGCTCTATCCCGACCATAAGGCTTTTGAGACGGCTAATGAAAAGCGATTCTCAATGTTCGACAAGGTAGTTGGCAGCAAGCAAATCCGCCAGCTCTTTGGCAAAAATTACAAGGTAAGCGATTTGGAGCCATATTGGAACAAGGATGTGGAAACATTTCGCAATGCTTCGTCTGTTTATTATATATACGAATAAACAAATCTCACCCACGACATGAAAACTCTCCAAGGAAAACATAAACAATACTATCAGGCCATATCCACCTTCGTACCTAAGAATCGCATCTACACCGATAGTCTGCGCACATTGGCGTGGGGCACCGATGCCGGATTTTACCGCTTGGTGCCAAAGATGGTAGTGCGGGCCGTGAGCGAGCGCGAGGTGTCACTGCTGCTAAGAACTGCGGCGGCTCTTGACCTGCCAGTCACATTCCGAGCTGCTGGCACCAGCCTTTCGGGGCAGGCAATCAGCGATTCAGTGCTGATTGTGGCAGGAAAGTATTGGGAAGATTATATGGTGCACGAGGGTGCCGACACTATCACTTTGCAACCGGGCATCATTGGCGCGCGTGTCAATGAAATTCTGAAACCTTACGGCAAGATTTTCACCCCTGACCCTGCCTCGATTAAGAGCGCAATGGTCGGAGGCATCGTAGCCAACAATGCCAGCGGCATGAATTGCGGCACCCATGCCAATAGCGACAAGATGCTGGTGTCGGCTCGCATTGTCCTGGCTGATGGCACTGTGGTTGACACTGCAAAGCCCGGCAATAGCACGCGAGAAAAAGAAATACTCGAGGGCTTGGCTAAGATTCGCGATGAGATTCGCCAGGATCAGGCTTTGACCGAGCGCATCAAGCGCAAGTATTCCATAAAGAATGTCACTGGCCTCAACCTGCGTCCGTTTGTGGCTTATGATGATCCAAGTGAGATTTTGGCGCATCTAATGGTGGGATCGGAGGGTACTTTGGGCTTTATCAGCGAGGTGACTATGAAGACTGGTCCATTGGTGCCATTCACTGCTTCGGCCATGGTCTATTTCCAAGATATGCGTGAGGCCTGCGAGGCAGTAGTGGCTCTGAAAAAGGCCAACTTAGGCGTGTATAGTTGCGAGATGCTCGATAAAAAGTCGCTTGCCTCGGTCCACGACAATACTGGTGAAGACTTGACGGCTCTGCTGATTGAAACTCGAGCAGAGACTCAGACTGAGCTCAATCATCACATCAATGACATTTTAGCTCTGCTCAACAAATACAATCTTTATGTAAAGCCCGAGTTTCAGACTGATCCCGCCAAAACGGCTGAACTGTGGAAAATGCGCAGCGGTGTTTTCCCAGCCGTAGGTGGTACTCGCCCGATTGGCACCACGTCGCTAATCGAAGATATAGCTTTTCATATCGATGACCTGCCTGAAGCCACGATGGATTTGGCCAAACTAATCGAGGACTGCGGCTACGATGACGCTTGCATCTATGGGCACTGCTTCGAGGGCAATTACCATTTTGTGATAGCTCAGGCATTCGACACTAAAAAGGATGTAGAAAAATACAGTCATTTGATTGATGAGATTGTAAAATTGGTTGTTGACAAGTATGACGGTTCGCTGAAGGCCGAGCATGGAACTGGTCGAAATATGGCTCCCTTTGTAGAAAAAGAGTGGGGGAAGGAAGCCCACGACTATATGCTGAGGGTGAAGCACCTTCTTGACCCTAAAGGAATACTCAATCCTGGAGTCATTTTCAACTCTGACCCTGAGTGCCATGTGCGCAATATGAAGCCACTGCCAATTACCGACCCCATCATTGACAAATGCATCGAATGTGGATTCTGCGAGGTGAACTGCGTGAGCTGCGGTCTTACTCTCTCGGCTCGCCAGCGCATTGTGATAAACCGAGAGATGGCTCGCCTACACAATTCCAATCCCAAGAACCCCGATCTGAAGGAATTGAAGCGAGGATACAAATACCTTGGCGATGAGACTTGTGCCGCCGATGGCCTTTGCAGCACATCGTGCCCAATGACTATCAATACTGGCGATCTTACCCACAAAATACGTCAAGCCAGCAAAAAACACAATCAGCTTTCACGCAAGATAGGCAAATGGACAGGCGAACATCTTGCTACGATCGAGGATGTGCTGCGTCCTACCTTGGCGGTGGCTAATGCGGCTCATTCGGTAATCGGCGATGCTGGAGTGGATTTGGTAGGAAAGGCATTGCATAAAGTTGGTTTGCCCTTATGGACACCATCGCTGCCTAAGCCCTACAAAAAGCCTGATAACTTAGGTGAGAAGCAGACTACTGGTCTGAAGGTAGTATATTTCCCATCGTGTATCAATCAGACAATGGGACCATCTCATACAGGCGGACATAAGACACTCGACCCCTTGGTGAATACCATGGTAGCCCTTTGCAATAAGGCTGGCTATGAGGTGATTTTTCCTGAAAATATGCAGAATCTATGCTGCGGCATGATTTGGGAGAGCAAAGGCCATCCTCGAATCGCAGCCATTAAGACCTCGGAACTTGAGGCCGCTCTGCTCAAGGCTTCTGAAAATGGAAAATATCCGGTGCTATGTGATCAAAGTCCATGCTTGCACCGCATGCGCGAGCATATCAAGAGCATGAAACTGTATGAGCCAGTGGAATTCATACATCAGTTCTTGGCCCCGAGGCTCGATTTCCATCCAGTGAGCGAGCCAGTGGCAGTACATATTACTTGCAGCACTCGACTAATGGGGCTTGGCGACAAGCTGGTAGCTTTGGCTCAGATGTGCAGCGACAATGTGCTTGTGCCCACCGAGGTGGGTTGTTGCGGCTTTGCCGGCGACAAGGGCTTTGCTTATCCTGAGCTGAATCGCTGGGGTCTGCGCAAGCTCAAGAATCAAGTGCAAGCTGCTGGTGTAAGGGAAGGTTTCTCAAATTCCCGCACGTGCGAGATAGGCCTTACCACCAATAGCGGGGTGCCTTATCAATCGATTGCCTACTTGGTTGATCAAGTGACAACACCGAAATAGACCACTATATTGCTTTTCGGATTGATTCGACTTAATTCGATTTGATTCGATCTAAATCGAAGTTAAAAACAATAACAAACCAATCATGGCTAATAAGCGATTATTATCACTCGACATACTCCGAGGCCTGACTGTGGCAGGGATGATACTTGTTAACAATCCCGGCACATGGAGCTGCATCTACGCGCCTTTGCGCCATGCCGAATGGCATGGGCTTACGCCTACTGACTTGGTGTTTCCATTCTTTATGTTCATAATGGGCGTAAGCACCTATTTTTCATTGCGCAAGTACAATTTCTCATTCTCATGGCCGGCATTCTGGAAGATAGTGCGCCGCTCAGTGCTGATTGTGCTCATTGGCTGGGCTATTGCATGGTTTGCCATGCTGCTTCGTGGGATAGCCAACCCCGAGATGAGTACTCTGGAGGCTATCTTCAGTTTTAATCGCATTCGCATCCTTGGGGTGCTGCCTCGATTGGGCATTTGCTATGGCGTAGCAGCTATGGTTGGAATTTGTGTAAATCATAAGTGGCTGTCGTGGATAATCGGTGCGATGTTGATCGTTTATACACTGCTTTTGTTCTTTGGCAATGGGTTTGAGTTCAGTGACCGCAATGTGATTTCGATTGTAGATCATAAGGTGCTTGGTGCCAACCACATGTATGCTGACACCATTGATGGCGTAACCTTGAAATTTGATCCCGAGGGTCTGCTGAGCACATTGCCCTCAATTGCCCACTGCATGATAGGCTTCTTATGCGGAGGCATGATAGTCAGGATTAAGGACAATGAAAAGCGGGCTCTCAACCTATTCATAATTGGGTCCATTCTTACTTTCTGCGGATTATTGCTGTCATATGGCATTCCAATCAACAAGAAAATCTGGAGCCCCACATTCGTATTCACCACCTGCGGCATGGCCTCTACGCTTTTGGGCCTGCTGATTTGGATTATTGACATTCAGGGACAGAAGAGATGGTGCACATTCTTCGAGGTGTTCGGGGTGAATCCCCTCTTCTTATATGCTCTCTCGTCGGTTTTGGCGATACTTTTCGGCTTTATCTCTTTCCCCTGCTCGGGCACAGAGACAGGCTTTGCTTCTATACACACGTTAATATATAAGTTCTTCCTGCTGCCCATCTGCTGCGAAGATGCCACTTTGGCCTCGTGCCTCTACGCTATCATCTTTGTGCTGATCAACTGGGCAATAGGATTGCCTCTTTACAAAAAGAAAATATATATCAAATTATGATTTTAATTGCAGATTGCGGCAGTTCGAAAATAGAATGGAGCCTTCTTTCGGTCGATGGGCGCGAAGAGAAGCGCTTCCACACACCGGGTATGAATGCCGTGATGATGACGCGTGATGAGATTGACCAGCGCATCGCTGCTGAACTGGTGCCTGAGCTTGGCGATGCCCACTCACGCGTCGGGCACGTATATTTCTATGGTGCTGGGTGCATTTCTCCTGCCGTATGCGGCAATGTGGCAGATGGCATCAGCCACTATTTGCCCAATGCCAAGGTGGAGGTTTACAGCGACCTCTTAGCAGCGGCTCGCGCCCTTTGCGGCCATGAACCTGGCATAGCCTGCATCATGGGCACAGGTTCCAACTCATGCTATTACGATGGCCAAGAGATTGTAAGCAATGTGTCGCCCTTAGGCTTTATCCTCGGTGATGAGGGCAGCGGAGCGGTGCTTGGCAAGCGCCTGGTGGGCGATGTGCTCAAGCGGCAGCTCCCCGCTGATATTTGTGAGAAATTCCTGAATCAATATGATCTTGATCTGCTCAGCATCATTGACCGGGTGTACCGAAAGCCACAGGCCAATAAGTTCTTGGCATCGCTCTCGCCTTTTATTCACGAGCATATCGATTGCCCAGAGATGCGGGCATTAGTAATAAATGAGTTCATGGCTTTCTTTCGGCGTAATTTATGCGCTTATTCCCAAAGCCGTGTCGCCAACTTCGTTGGCTCCATTGCCTACTATTATCGCCCATTGCTTGAGGAGGCTGCCGCTGCCAATGGCTTCGCCATCGGCACTATCTTGCGCGCTCCAATGGAGGGCCTAATACAATATCACACCAAATAATCAAATAGCAATCATGTTTGAAAAAATAAGCGAACAGGACTCTCTCTACGACAATTTGGAACAAAAAAGTGTAGGAGAAATCCTTCACGACATAAACAACGAGGACAAAAAAGTGGCCTTCGCGGTAGAGAAGGCTCTGCCACAGATTGAAAAGCTGGTGAATGGCATCGTAGAGCGCATGCGCAAGGGTGGCCGCATATTCTATATCGGAGCTGGCACATCTGGCCGCTTGGGCGTGCTTGATGCCTCGGAGATTCCTCCCACATTCGGCATGGAGGACACCTGGGTAATTGGCTTGGTGGCAGGTGGCGACTATGCTCTGCGTCATGCGGTGGAGAATGCTGAGGATGACACTCTGCAGGGCTGGAAGGACTTGGAAAAATACAACATCAACACCAAGGACACTGTGATAGGCATTGCTGCCAGCGGTACCACTCCCTATGTGATTGGTGCCATCAAGGAGGCTCGCAAGCGTGGAATCCTCACAGCAGCTATCACCAGCAATCCAGATGCGCCAGTGAGCGAGGCCGCTGAGATACCCATCGAAATGGTAGTGGGGCCTGAGTATGTGACTGGCAGCAGCCGTATGAAGAGTGGCACTGGGCAGAAGATGATTTGCAATATGATTTCCACCTCGGTGATGATTAAGCTGGGGCGCGTAAAGGGCAATAAGATGGTGAATATGCAGCTCACCAATGCCAAGCTGGTGGATCGTGGCACTCGCATGATTCTCGAAGAGGTGGGAGATGCACACCCCCTTACCTACGACGAAGCCAAGCGTCTGCTCCTGTTCTACGGTTCTGTTAAATCGGTCCTCGATCACATCAAAGATTAACAAAGATTTATTATGCAAAAATATTTATGGATTTTATTATCCTTTTTTGGATTTCTGTCGATAAATGCGCAGGAGGCTACTGGGCCTGAGCATTACGACTATAATGTGTTCTATTATCAGAGAGCCACGCTCTTTGATGAGCTCCCAATCGACAGCACCGACATAGTGATGCTTGGCAATTCGCTTACCAACGGGTGCGAATGGCACGAGCTGCTTGGGCTGCCCAATGTAAAGAATCGCGGCATTAGCAGCGACGTGATTCAGGGGGTGGCCGACCGAATGGAGCCTATCATCAATGGGCAGCCAGCCAAGATTTTTCTCCTTACTGGGGTCAACGACGTTAGCCATAATCTCGGGGTCGACTCTATTGCCAACGCTTATGGCCGACTTATCGACATGATTCAAGAGCAAATGCCACATACTAAGCTGTATGTGGAATCTATGCTGCCAATCAATATCAGCTATGGATTGTACAAAAAATGGCCGACAAGGAGCAGCAAATCCGAGATATCAATGCTCGCTTGGCGGCCATGGCCGATGAGAAGGGCTTTACTTGGATTGACCTCTATCCGCATTTTGTAGATGCCGAGGGTCACATGCGCAAAGAATTTACCAACGACGGCCTTCATCTGCTGGGACCAGGCTATATCCAATGGCGCGACGTGATAATGCCTTACGTGGTTGAGTGATTGGGTGGTTGGGTGGTTTGGTGATTTGGTGATTTGGTGGTGGGGTGGATTGAAACACTAAAAAATATTAATATTTGTGATTTTTTTTAGGAAAAGTGGCGTTATGTGAAAAATTATGCTTAAATTGCACTCAATTTCAATTCCTACCGAAATCTAATTATTGATAAGTATAACATGAAAGTTTACAAAACTCAGGAAATCAAGAACATAGCCTTGCTTGGAAGCAAAGGCTCGGGTAAGACCACACTCGCTGAGGCAATGCTCTACGAGTGTGGAGTGATAAAACGTCGCGGCACCGTAGAGGCTGGCAACACTGTCAGTGACTACTTCCCCGTGGAGAAAGAATACGGCTCATCAGTATTCTCGACTGTCTTCTATGCCGAGTTCGGTGGCAAGAAGCTCAATGTAATCGACTGCCCTGGAGCTGATGACTTCGTTGGCAATGCAATCACAGCGCTCAACGTTACTGATACTGGCGTAATCGTCATCAATGGACAGTACGGCGTAGAGGTAGGCACCCAGAACATTTTCCGCACTTGCAACCAGGTTGGCAAGCCCATCATCTTCGCTGTTAACCAGCTTGATGGGGAGAAGGCCGACTTCGACAATGTGCTGGAGAATATGAAGGAGGTCTTTGGCTCTAAGGTAGTGCCAGTGCAATATCCTATCCAATGTGGCCCAGGCTTCAACGCATTCATTGATGTGCTCCTGATGAAGAAATATTCATGGGGCCCCGATGGCGGCGTGCCTAAGGTAGAAGATATTCCTGCCGACCAAATGGACAAAGCTCAGGAATTGCATGCTGCCCTTGTAGAAGCTGCTGCTGAGAACGATGAGACCCTCATGGACAAATTCTTTGAGGATGGCGCACTTACAGAGGATGAAATGCGCGAAGGCATCCGCAAAGGCTTGGTATCGAATAGCATCTATCCAGTGTTCTGCGTAAGCGCAGCCAAGGATATGGGCGTTCGCCGCATGATGGAGTTCCTTGGCAATGTGGTTCCTTTCGTTGAGGAAATGCCTGCTCCCGTGGATACAGCGGGCGATGAGGTTAAGCCCGATGCCAATGGCCCTGTGAGCATCTTCATGTTCAAGACCACAATTGAGCCCCATATTGGCGAAGTTTGCTACTTCAAGGTAATGTCAGGTACTCTTAAGGTTGGCATGGACCTTGACAATGTAAACCGTGGATCGAAGGAACGTTTGGCTCAGATCTATTGCGTATGTGGCCAGATCAAGACCCCAGTTGATGAACTCTGCGCAGGCGATATCGGTGCTACTGTGAAACTCAAGGATGTACGCACAGGCAATACCCTCGATGAAAAGGGCTGCACCTATGAGTTCGACTTTATCAAATATCCCGCGCCAAAGTATCAGCGCGCTATCCGCCCCGTCACCGAGAGCGATTCAGAGAAGTTGGGTGCAATCCTCAACCGCATGCACGAGGAGGATCCCACATGGGTTGTTGAGATTTCCAAGGAACTCAAGCAGACTATTCTCAGCGGACAAGGTGAATTCCACCTTCGCACTCTGAAATGGCGTGTTGAGAACAATGATAAGCTCCCAATCATCTTCGAGGAGCCCAAGATTCCTTATCGTGAGACCATCACCAAGGCAGCTCGTGCCGACTATCGTCACAAGAAGCAGTCGGGCGGTAGCGGCCAGTTCGGCGAGGTTCACCTGATTATTGAGCCTTACGAAGAGGGTATGCCTGCCCCAGATACCTATAAGTTCGGCAATCAGGAGTACAAGATGAGCGTTCGCGATACCCAGGAGATTCCATTGGCATGGGGTGGCAAGCTGGTAGTGTGCAATTGCATCGTGGGTGGTGCAATCGATGCTCGCTTCATACCTGCTATCGTAAAGGGTCTGATGGACCGCATGGAGCAAGGCCCACTCACTGGTTCGTATGCTCGCGACGTGCGCGTATGCATCTACGATGGCAAGATGCACCCAGTTGACTCGAATGAAATCTCGTTCCGTCTGGCAGGGCGCAACGCTTTCAGCGAGGCTTTCCGCAATGCCAATCCCAAGGTGCTTGAACCTATCTACGACGTAGAGGTGCTCGTTCCAAGCGAACTAATGGGCGATGTGATGAGCGACCTTCCAGGGCGCCGTGGCATCATCATGGGCACATCAAGCGAGAATGGCTTCGACAAGATCCAGGCTAAGGTGCCATTGAAGGAACTGGCCAACTACTCAACAGCCCTCAGCTCAATCACTGGTGGCCGTTCATCGTTCTCGATGAAGTTCTCGAGCTACGAATTGGTTCCTGGCGATGTGCAAGAGAAGCTGCTCAAGGAGTATGCCGAGCAGAACAAGGAGGACTAATCAACTTTCTACCTATATCAAATGCAACTCGGGCCTTCGGAGTCCGAGCTGCATTTGTTGATTTAAACTAATGCATTATTTTTGCTATCTATAATCCTAAACCAAATTATTTATGAGAAAATTTATTTTTGCACTTGCAGCTGCCATGTGCACAGCTGTCGCTTATGCAGATGGCGAGGCTATCCTGGTGCCCACAGCCCTATCGCCTGCCGAGGGTGAATACGATGTAGCTATGGATGGAGCTTTCGATCATGTAAACCTCACATTCGGTGGTTTTACCACAGTGTTCACCGTAAAAGACCCAAGTGAAATCTGCCTTATCAATGTAGAGTCGGGCGACGAAGTGGCAGTAACTGCTACCTACGATGCCACATTCTCAGGCATGGCCGGCGGGGCATACATGCGTTTGACATTCGATGAGATTACCACCACAGGCGATTATCAGCTGATTATCCCACAGGCTACATTTACCGATGAGAATGGCGACTATAATCCATATTTGCAATACTACTACAATGTAAAAGGCACATCTCAGAACCAGGGAGAAGAAATTACTTTCGTAAGCATCGATCCGGCCGAGTACACAGAAATGGCCGAGTTCGCTGAGAACGAGTCAATCATTGTAACCTTCAACACTACCGAAGGAGTAAAGAAAAGCCTGCTCAAGATATTTGAGGATGGTGAATATTTGACCCAGATTGACGCCGTGAAGACCACTGATACTCAGGTTACATTCACCAACCACCAAATGGATTGGCCCATGTACTCAGGACGCAGCTATGAGTTCCAGGTTACTCTTTATGATAAGGAGAATGGTGTGACCGACAGCAATATCCTGTTCCAGCGTTCGTTCACTTATGTTGGCACTACGGTTGACAATATCACTTTCAGCAGTGTTACTGTTACAGCCGAGAATTTCTCACCAGCTCCTGGTTCTACATTGACTTGTGACAACAATGTGATTGTGCTTTCATTGCCCGAGGCTATGCAATCAGTTACAGGTATAATCACCACTGGCGGTCAGGCTGCCAACGAAGCTGTGTTGCAGATTACCCCTGACGCTCTTAATCAGGTATGGACCATTACAGTGCCTGCAAGCTTCTTGGCTGAGACATTCGGCACTCCGATGATGCTTCTTACGATCATAGATGAATACGGTGCTTATGTTACGGTAGCCGACTATGATCCTACAGCTATCCACAGTGTCATATATCCTTATTGGGATGTGACCACAGGCGCTTATACAGAAATAGCTTTGAACTACGATTGCTACGAGGGCGGAGTGACCGTGGATGTGACTCCAGCCGCTGGCAAGGTGGATAGCCTTTCAGAATTCACATTCTCTTACAGCAAGCTCATTACTTGGGGTTCATGCCAGCCTCAGGATGTAAAGGTTTACGATGCTGATGGAGCAGTGGCAGCCTATGGCGAATCTTACACAGTAGATGAGGAGGCAATGAGTCTTACTCTGGCTTTGAACACCACTATTACCGCCAAGGGCGAATACACTCTGGTAGTGCCACAGACAGCTCTTACTCTTGGTACAGAATTTGACACTGAGGGCTATAAGGGTCAGACCGAGGTTTATACCATTGGTGATCTCGATAGCATCAGCTCGATTATGGCCGAGAGTTCGACATTTGATGTTTACAACATGCAGGGTATCCGCGTGCTTTCAGGTGCATCAGCAACTGATTTGCGTTCGCTGCCAGCTGGCCTTTACATAGCTAATGGCCGCAAGCTCATCATCCGCTAATACCATTAGACGAGAATCAATGAGGTTGTCATTATGCAACTTCACCACGGAATCCCGGATTGCAGCTTCACCACGGAATCCCGGATTGCAACTTCACCACGGAATCCCGTAGGGATTCTTTTCAATAGATATCGATATTTCCATTCCCCTACAAAATCGGTGCCTTTGGCACCGATTTTGTATTTTTTAGAACATTCTGGAATCTATTGGAAAGAACTCCTACGGAGTTCTTTGATTGGAATCTATTATAGCTCATCTTCATTTTTTCGTCTCTATTTTGAAAAACCATGGAAAATTGCTAACTTTGCTATTACAAAACCTAAAACCCACATGAAGACAGCGCTTATCACTGGAGTTACCGGCCAGGACGGCTCATATTTGGCAGAACTATTGCTTGAAAAAGGTTACGACGTGCATGGCTGCATTCGCCGAAGCAGCGTTGATTACCGTGAGAGGATAGCCCACCTTGAGGGCCATCCGCATTTTCATTTGCATTTTGCAGATATGGCCGATAGCACCAGCCTGTTGATGGTGATGCAGCGCGTAAAGCCCGACGAGGTTTACAACCTTGCCGCCCAAAGCCACGTGCAGGTGTCGTTTGATGTGCCTGAATACACTGCCAATGTGGATGCCACTGGCGTGCTGCGTGTGCTCGAGGCTGTACGCCAAGCGGGCTTGGCTCAGAACTGTAGAATCTATCAAGCATCCACTTCTGAGCTTTATGGCAAGGTGGAGGAGGTGCCTCAGAATGAAAACACACCATTCCATCCTTACAGCCCTTATGCTGTAGCCAAGCTCTATGGGTTTTGGATTGTAAAAGAGTATCGTGAGGCCTATAATATGTACTGCTGCTCCGGCATTCTCTTCAATCACGAGAGCGAGCGCCGAGGCGAGACATTTGTTACTCGCAAAATAACCCTTGCAGCTGCTCGTATCGCCCAAGGCAAGCAAGAAAAGCTGCAACTTGGCAATCTCAGCAGCAAGCGCGATTGGGGCTATGCTCGCGATTATGTGGAATGCATGTGGCTAATGCTGCAGCAGGACAAGCCTGATGATTTTGTAATCGCTACTGGCGAGCAGCATACAGTGCGGGAATTTGCAACCTTGGCATTTGCCGAGGTTGGCATCCCTCTGCGCTGGGAAGGCGAGGGTGCCGACGAAAAGGGCATTGACGAGCGCACGGGCAAGGTTATAGTGGAGGTATCTCCTGATTTTTATCGCCCAACCGATGTGGTGAATCTTTGGGGCGATCCCACCAAGGCTAAGGCTCTGTTAGGATGGAACCCGCAAAAGACATCATTTGAGCAACTTGTAAAGCTGATGGTGCGCGCCGACATGGAGCGCGTGGCAGTGGAGCGAGCTGGCGAGCATGTGCGCACCAACCTCGCAGAATTCCTGGAACGCGGCATAGTAAAATAACTTTTACAAAAAGTTTAAAATTATTAAGAGTATGAAGCAGATTCCGACCGATGTTGACAATTTTGTAACACTTATCAATGAGGACTACTATTACATAGATAAGACACAGTATATACGTACTCTTGAGGCTCAAAAGAAGTTTATACTTTTTGTAAGACCCCGAAGAATGGGGAAGACTTTGTTTTCGAGCATGCTGATGTCATATTATGACATTAACTACAAAGACCAATTTGACAGGCTTTTTGGAAATTTCGCTATTGGAGAAAATCCCACATCAATAGCTAATTCTTATTTTGTATTAAAGCTTGATTTTTCACTGGTTGAGGGATGTGATGAAGGGTTATCAATACATTTTAGAGAATACTGTTTAAATAAACTTAAGGACTACTTTGATAGATATAGTGATTATTATACCTTTGAGCAACGAAACCAGGTGCTGTCAAGTCAATCGGTAAAGAATGCTATCGTACGGCTTGTAGATATCACACATCTAAAGAAACAAAAGATCTATCTTTTTATTGACGAATACGACAATTTCACAAATGTAGTGCTGGCTGCTCGCGGGGTAAAGGCTCATGAAGAAATCACACACGGCGATGGCTTTTATCGAGACTTCTTCAAGGGACTAAAGGGTACATTTGATCGCATCTTCATGACTGGAGTATCGCCAGTCACCTATGATGATTTGACATCGGGATTCTCTATAGCAGACATGGTTTCGCTTATGCCAAGGTTCAATGCCGCTGTTGGCATTACGGAGGCGGAATTGTCGGATATGATAGAGTATTACCGCAAAGAGGGAACGCTAAGCTTTCCTGCCGATAGGCTGATTGCAGAAATGAAACCCTGGTATGACCATTTCTGTTTCTCAGACGAATCTTTTGGGAAAGAACCAACGATTTATAATACCCAAAGTGTGTTGCGTTACCTGAGAGAATACATAAACCAGGGGAAGGCCCCTCGTACGCTCATTGATAGAGATGCAAGGATAGATCCAGAAAAGCTCAACTTTCTGGTAAAGTCGGAGGATCTCAAAAATCGAGAGCGCAGGGAAGAGATTGTAAAGGAGATTTGTGCTACCGGCAGCACCTACGGTTACGTGGAGGAAAAGTTCCCAGCCTCTGAAGTGGGTGATGAAGACAACTTCAAAAGCATGCTTTTCTATTATGGCACCCTCTCTTTCAATGGCTGGAACGAGGACGGAATAACTCGCCTTACCGTAACCAACCGCACTATGGCTGATCTGTACCTGAAATACCTGCTTGACATCATTAAGAGCGAGGGTGTGGATGTAAATCAGCTGAGCAAAGAACTGTATAGAAACACTCAGGATGCTGCAGTCAATGGCTTATGGGAGCCTATGGTAGAAAAAATCGGAGAAATTGTAAAAACTTATTCAAGCCTCCGCAATATCAAGGGTGGGGAATATGATGTGCAAGGGTTCCTAAGAGGCCTGCTGTGTTTTTCGCCTTATTTCGCCATGTGGCCCGAACTTGAGCTTAACCTCGGCTATTCAGATCTTTTGCTTGTGCCAAAGAACACTGCCACCTGTCCTACCAGGCACAGCTACCTTGTAGAACTTAAATACATGAAGTCTCAAGAAAAGAATGTGGGCCATTATGTTGACGAGGCCTGTAAGCAGCTTAAGCAATATGTCTCGGATAATCATCTTCAAGATAGCCCACTCCTTTGTGGCACCCCCCTAACCCCTCTCTACCTCGTATTCCGCAGCCACCAGCTGGTGGCAAGTGGCGCATGTGTCATGAAGGATTGAGATTGCAATAAAAGGAGGGGATTTGCGTTAATAGGTATTTCGTATCCTTAAAACGGAAAAAGGAAATGGCTAAGGCCAGAGCTAAAGCCATGGTGTCTTCGGATCACTCTTCAGTTTCTCCAATTAATCGGCATTATTCAGTGCCTTTGTAATAATTATTAAATTTAATGTTATGGGACAATTTATCAATGTTGGAAATAGAAGATTCCAGGATGCAGTAGCCAGTGAATTTGTGGATAAAACGCTACTGATAGCAGAGATTAATCGTACTTTATGTACCGAATTAAGGATGAGTTGTGTCACTCGTTGTCGTCGATTTGGAAAGTCGATGGCGGCAACAATGCTCAGAGCTTATTACGATAAATCTTGTGATTCTCATGTTCTATTCAAAGGTTTAAACATTGAAAAAGATCCTACCTTTGAGAATTATCTCAATAAATTTTCAGTTATATATTTGGATATGACATATTTTATAACACTTTATGGCCATACCCAAGATATAGTTGAAAAGGTAAAGATTGACTTATATAATGACTTGCTTAAGACTTTTCCGGAAGTTGAAAAGGAAGACAATGACAATCTTGTTAAATTATTATTAAGAATCGTTTCCAAAACTGGAAATCTTTTCTTTATGATAATTGATGAATGGGATGCTATATGCCGAGAGTTCCAAGATAATGAAGTTGCTATGGATCAATATGTGGATTTTCTACGCCTTCTCTCTGGTGACAGTAAAGCTGTAGCTGAGGGGATAGAAAAAGTCCACGATAAGAATACCAGTATTCTATCATATTTCGTTATATAGTTTTGTGTTACCTTAAACTGAGAAAAGGAAATGGCTAAGGCAAGAGCAATGTTGTTAGGGTGGGTGAACTATGGTCACCAAGCCCAGTGCGGCGAGACGGTGAAGAACCAGTACATTCTTGACCGTCTGCGTAAATGCGGTGTAGATGTCATTGTGCTTGACTTTTACCGCTGGAAGCGCCATCCTTGGGTAATACTCAAATTCTTTGGTTCGTTGTTAGCCTATCCTCACACCCCTTTGATTCTCTCTACGGCCCCCAAGAATGTGTACTTCATGATGAAGTGGCACAACTGGCTCCATTCCAGCCGCAAAGTAATCCATTGGGTTATCGGCGGCAATCTCCATCAGCTGGTGCGCCGAGGCGAAATAGGCGCCAAATACATAAAAGACCTGCATATCAACATCGTTGAGAGCCCAGAAATGGTGGATTGGTTGGCCGAAGACGGAGTGACCAACACTCGATACCTTGCCAACTTCAAGCCTATTCCCTACAAGCCAGTCCTAAAGCCACAAGCGGGTAAAAAACGCTTTGTGTTCATATCTCGCATCAAGCCTGAAAAAGGGGTTGACTACATCTTTGAGGCAATGCGTCAACTCAACATCGAGGGTTACCAAGACCAATACGAAGTGGACCTCTTTGGACGCATCGACGAGGATTACAAAGACATATTCTTCAACCATGTGAAAGCTGTGCATAATGCTCGGTATGGTGGATTTCTTGATCTTTCAAGTCCTGCTTCTTACGATGCCTTGTCGGAATACACAGCAATGCTTTTTCCTACGTACTGGAAGAGCGAGGGATTTTCGGGCATATTTATTGATGCTTTTATCGCAGGCCTCCCGATCATAGCATCAGACTGGAACCACAACTTCGAAATCCTTACCGAAGGGGAAACTGGCATCAAGATACCCCCGCACGATCCAAAGGCTCTTGCCGAGGCAATGCGCAGCGTAATTACTGGCGACAAAGACTTGGAAGCCATGCGCGCGCTCTGCCAATCCCAGGCCGATGCCTATGATTCCAACCTCCTGGTCACCCCTCACCTCCTCCAAGAAATAGGCATCATCAACAAATAATAAAAGTTTAAAATTATTAAGAGTATGAAGCAGATTCCGACAGATGTTGATAACTTTGTAACACTTATCAATGAAGACTATTACTATATTGATAAGACACAGTATATACGTGCGCTTGAGGCACAAAAGAAGTTTATTCTTTTGGTAAGACCCCGAAGAATGGGGAAAACTTTGTTTACAAGTATGTTGCAAACCTATTACGATATAAACTACGGTAATAGATTTAAAGAACTATTTGGAAATTTAGAGATTGGATTAAACCCTACATCATTGGCTAACAAATACTTGGTGCTCAAGTTGGACTTTTCACAAGTTCAGTATGACCCTGAACTTCTCGCCCAGAATTTTACTAAATATTTTAGGATGTGTATGTCTGATTTTTTCCTTAGATATGAAAGTTTCTTTACATCTACGGAAAAAGAAGAGATAATGGCTTGGGATATTGTCAAGAATGTCATAAATAACCTGATGAACATAGTGCACTATAAGGGTTTGAAAGTTTATCTTTTTATTGACGAATATGACAATTTTACAAATGTCGTACTCTCAGCGCGTGGGGTTAAGGCCCATGAGGAAATTACCCATGGAGATGGTTTTTATCGTGACTTTTTTAAAGGATTAAAAGGAACTTTTGATCGCATCTTCATGACTGGAGTATCGCCAGTCACCTATGATGATTTGACATCGGGATTCTCTATAGCAGACATGGTTTCGCTTATGCCAAGGTTCAATGCCGCTGTTGGCATTACGGAGGCGGAATTGTCGGATATGATAGAGTATTACCGCAAAGAGGGAACGCTAAGCTTTCCTGCCGATAGGCTGATTGCAGAAATGAAACCCTGGTATGACCATTTCTGTTTCTCAGACGAATCTTTTGGGAAAGAACCAACGATTTATAATACCCAAAGTGTGTTGCGTTACCTGAGAGAATACATAAACCAGGGGAAGGCCCCTCGTACGCTCATTGATAGAGATGCAAGGATAGATCCAGAAAAGCTCAACTTTCTGGTAAAGTCGGAGGATCTCAAAAATCGAGAGCGCAGGGAAGAGATTGTAAAGGAGATTTGTGCTACCGGCAGCACCTACGGTTACGTGGAGGAAAAGTTCCCAGCCTCTGAAGTGGGTGATGAAGACAACTTCAAAAGCATGCTTTTCTATTATGGCACCCTCTCTTTCAATGGCTGGAACGAGGACGGAATAACTCGCCTTACCGTAACCAACCGCACTATGGCTGATCTGTACCTGAAATACCTGCTTGACATCATTAAGAGCGAGGGTGTGGATGTAAATCAGCTGAGCAAAGAACTGTATAGAAACACTCAGGATGCTGCAGTCAATGGCTTATGGGAGCCTATGGTAGAAAAAATCGGAGAAATTGTAAAAACTTATTCAAGCCTCCGCAATATCAAGGGTGGGGAATATGATGTGCAAGGGTTCCTAAGAGGTCTTCTATGCTTTTCGCCTTATTTCGCCATATGGCCCGAGCTTGAGCTTAACCTCGGCTGTTCCGACCTATTGCTTGTGCCCAAGAACACTGCCACTTGTCCTACCAGTCACAGCTACCTTGTAGAGCTTAAATACATGAAGTCTCAAGAAAAGAATGTGGACCACTATATTGACGAGGCTTGCCACCAATTGAAGCAATACATCGCCGACAACCACCTTCACGATAGCCATCTGCTTCGTGGCACCCCTCTCATCCCTCTATATCTTGTATTCCGCAACCACCAGCTTGTGGCCAGTGGCGAATGTGTCATGAAGGATTGAGATTGCAATAAAAGGTAGTAAAGAATAATAGCTATTGGTTGAATCTACATCTGTAAATTCAAATAAAATTGCTATCTTTGCGGAAACCTTAACTTATAACGTCATGGGTGATTATTTAAACATTGGAAATTTTAATTTTAGAGCAGCTCGCAATGATGGATTTGTAGACAAGTCGCAGCTGATAGCTGAGGTCAATGCTGTTCTTGGCACTAAAAGAAATATGATATGCATGACGCGCAGTCGTAGATTCGGTAAGTCTACGGCCGCTGATATGTTATGTGCCTATTATGACCAATCATGTGACTCGCATGAACTTTTTAATGGTTTAGCCATAGAGAAGGATCCGTCATTTGAGGCTCACCTTAACAAATATGTTGTAATTTTTGTAAGCTTGACCACATTCACAGCTATGTTTGATGAGGATCAGAAGATAGTGGAGAAGATGCAACGTTTGCTCATAAATGACATAAAGAATGAATATCCAGATGTGAGGTTGGAGTCAGAAGATGATTTGATGAGCTTTCTATCTCGTATTGTCGATGCGAAAGGGAAAAAAGACCCAATCGGCTCTTAACAATTTCAAAGAGTACACGATGATGGATCCTTCACGTTTTGGTCAGTACTTCGGTTTTACAAAGACAGAAATCAAAGCTCTAAGCCCAAATTCTGGCATTGATTTTCAAGAATTGGAGAAATGGTATGATGGATATCAAATTGGCGACCAATCATCGATGTTCAATCCTAACTCGGTAAGGGAGGCTTTGGATCGTGGACGTTGCTCTAACTATTGGAATTCCACAGGAGCTTACGAGGCCGTGTCGGCTTATATTAAAATCAATTATGAAGGGCTAAAAGAATCGATTATTGACATGCTTGCAGGTGGCAGATGCAGGGTCGATTGCAGCAGTTTTGGTAATGACATAAATTTAATTAAGAATAAAGATGATGTTCTTGCTCTTTTAATTCATTTGGGTTATCTTGCCTATAACCAAGTCGACAAATCCTGTTATATTCCCAATTTGGAAGTGCGTGAAGAAATGCAGCGAGCAGTGCAGGATGTGAAGTGGGATAAAGTCACACAGGCTATCCATGCTTCAGAAGCTTTGATGAATGCGTTGGTGGCCGGTAACCAAGAAGAAGTAGCACAAGGAGTTGAGAAAGTGCATCAGAAAGAGACGAGCATACTGTCGTACAACGATGAAAACTCTTTGGCGTGCGTCATAGGCCTTGCTTTCTACTCAGCTCAGAATGACTACATACTCCATCGAGAGCTGGCCACTGGCAAGGGGTACGCTGACCTTATATTCATTCCTCGTCCTGGCACAAACAAACCTGGAATCATCATGGAGTTGAAGTGCAATCGTGACACGACCACGGCCATGGAGCAGATAAAGGCTAAGGACTACATGGACAAGGTGCGTGAATATACCAATGACATAATTCTGGTGGGCATCAACTATGATACCGATACAAAACAGCATACATGCGAGATAGAAAAAAGGATTTTTGAGGTTTGACAGTTCAAAATATAGTTAATAGGATGAGGTTTAAATATAAATATGAAACGTACATGAACGGCTTCGCCAAAGAGAATGAAAAGTCCAAGTAAACGTTGGCATATTCAAGGATATTAGTTACCTTTGCCACATTAACTAATACCCACATCTATGGCGAAGCATAATAATCAGGAAGTATCCTTCGAACAGGTGGTTGCTCGGGCCTGCGGGCTTGACATCCACAAGAAGGAAATAGTGGCAACTGTTGGCGGAACGGGCGTTGCCTCAGAGACTCGCACGTTCCAATCAACGACGAGATCATTGACAGAACTGAAAGAATGGCTATTGGAACTGGGCGTAACCCACGTTGCCATGGAAAGCACCGGAGTGTACTGGAAGCCGGTTCTCAACGTCCTTGAGCCGGGAGGCTTTACCATACTGGTAGTTAACGCGCGCCACATCAAGTACGTTCCAGGGCACAAGACCGACAAGAAGGACTCGGCATGGATATGCAAGCTGCTGCAGGCAGGGCTGCTAAGGGGAGCTTCGTCCCGTCAAGGGAACAGCGCGAGCTGAGAGACCTGACCAGATACCGCCGCAAGCTCGTCCAGCAAGAGTCAGCCGAGCACAACCGGATGATACGCATCTTCGAGGACGCCAACCTGAAGCTCTCAAGTGTTTTCTCCAACATCCGGGGAAAGACCTGCACCATGGTAATCGACGCAGTGATAGCAGGAGAGACGAACCCTCAAAAGCTGGCCTCCCTCTGCACCCACTGGCGGCTCAAAAGCACTCGGGAAGAGATAGCGTTGGCAGTTGAAGGCAAGTTCACGGAACACCACAAGTTCATGATCCGCGCCATCCGCACGAGCATCATGAACATAGAGAAAGAGATTGCCCACCTCGACCAGGAGATCGAGCGCAGGGTGCAGCCTTTCGCCGAGCAGATCTCTCGCCTGAGCGAGATCCCGGGGATAGATGCTATCTCCGCCAAGGAGCTGCTGGCAGAAATCGGCGTGGACCTGGAAGTGTTCCCTACAGCCGAGCATCTCGCCTCTTGGGCAGGTCTTGCTCCTGGCAACAACGAAAGCGCTGGCAAAAAAAGCTCACACCAACCACGGAAACAAGGCCACCAAGGCTATAATGACGGAATGCGCATGGTGCGCCACCAGGACAAAAGGCACTTATTTCTCAGCCATGTACAAGAGGCTGGCCGCAAGGCGAGGGAAGAAGCGAGCCTTGGTGGCTCTTGCAGCCGCAATGCTGAAAGTTGTCTACCACATGCTAAAGGAAGGCACCCGATACAGGGAATTAGGAGACAACTACCAGGACGAGTGGCGCAAGGATGCCCAAATCAAGTACCACCGCGAACAGCTTGACAAGCTACTCAGAGGGGATTTGCTCGAGGCAAAAAGCGCTTAGCGCACAGATCCTAAGGTCGATTTTTATTGGGTCGCAGAGCCTGAAAATGAAACTGACCTAAACGACAGAGAGGCAAAGAATGTTACCACGAGTACGCGAATGAAAATTCCTGACCGTCCGGTCGTTTTAAAAATTAAACGCCTGTCCTATAGCCGCGAATGCCAATCTGGTGTCCGCTCTCTTTCTGTTGTGTCATAAAACTGATTACAAGCTTAAGATGGTGATTTTCAGTTACCATCGTTTAATAAAATTTTCGAATGAAATTTTCGAATGAAAGAATATTTATTCCCTATACGTAAGGTCGTGTTTTTTGTGTTTCTTTTGTCTTCCTTAGGCTTAAAATCACAGAATATAGGTGAGCCTACAAATTTGTTGGCTATAGTGAACATTGTTACTGAAAATAGTGTGCCTATTGAATCAAAAGAAGAATACGTCAATGCAGAAATGACCATAACTGATCCAGATCATCTTTATGATTATTCGGGTGAAACACAAATTCGGGGTCGTGGAAATCATACGTGGGAAGTTCCTCCAAAGAAACCTTATAAAATAAAGCTCAATAAAAAGGCCTCCCTCATGGGACTACCTGAAAACAAACATTGGGCATTGATGGCTCATTGGATGACCCAAACTTGGAGTTCCAATTATTTCGCTTTTGAAATGGCAAGGAAGATTGGGATGGGCTGGCAACCACACATGGTGCCAGTGGAGGTAATTCTTAATGGTCAATTTATTGGTTTGTATTTCATACAGGAAACCATAAGAATTGTTGAAGGAAGACTTGATATATTCGAACAAAAAGATGGCAATATTGATTCCGAGGATTTGCCTTATGGCTGGCTCGTAGAAGTTGATAACTCTATTGAGGAAGGCCAAGTGAATGTGGAAGAATGGCCTGGCGGACCTATTAATTGGATAACTCCCCATTCGCCTGAAGATTTAAATTCTTTGCAGTATGAATGGCTTGAGAATGAGTTTACCCAACTTGGGTTGGAATCCTACATCTTCGAGACCGACAATCCTTCTCTTTTCCAACACATTGACATTACTTCGTTAGCGCGATACTCCCTTGTGCGAGATATCCTATTCGACGGAGATGCCTATTATGGCTCTTGGTATTTCCATAAGGATAAGGGCGAGGATTCAAAGTGGATTGTTGGCCCAATGTGGGATTGTCAACTAAGATTCAGAGACCACGATGACTTGCTACTCAATAGCCTTGAAATTTTCACATATCTTACGAGGTTTAAGTATATGGATGGTATTAGGCGTTATCCACAGTATTGGACGGCTGTATATGAAGAGTGGAATAAGTTCTTTCCTGACCAGTTTGAGGAAACTCTACTGTATCTTAAAGAAATGCAAGAAAGGCTTGCTATCCCTATGGAGAATGATTGGGCGGTATGGCCATCTCAGTTGGCCATTGTAGATTTCACCGATTCGTATACTTGTTATGAAGAAATTGAAACGGCATTAAGAGGAAATGCCCAGATTTTCGATGAGGCCTTGCTGCGTCAGATGGCTTCCAAGGAAGCTGTAATGCCTGATGATATTGAGATAGAAAGACTAGGTAATGAGTTTCAGATAAGAGGAAATTTTGTGTCATTAGATGCTTATAATGTTCTGGGTCAGAAATTATCGATATACGAAAGCAACTCTTCTGCATTTAAAATCTCATTTGGAAATAGCTCTGTGGTAATAATAAAAGCTATTACATCTTCTGGTGAGACAATAGAAAGAAAAATAGCTCGCTGATAAATGCACTTTCAATGAGTGTCATTGGAAAATACAGAAAGTCCTGGAACTATTTCTTCAAGGGTGAGACTCTTTTCAGCTATAGAGAATGGCTCATTAGTGTTTTGGTAGTATTCCAATAGTTGATCTTCTAGCTTGTCATTTTCAAGGCGGAATGATTTTTCCCCTATAACCTTAGCAGGTATACCTCCTATCACAGTACCCGGCTCACATGTTGAGAAATCCTTGCTTATGTGGCTATTAGAACTTACAATAACAAAATCAGGAATCTTCGTGCCTCCATTAATTGTGGTGCTGTTACAAATCCATACATTGTTGCCAATATTGATCTCCTTAGAACGAGGGGGTATAGTACCTCTTTTGAGATTTGCTACTGAATGGTAATTATTATCGAATACTTGGCTGCGATGAGCAATTCGGACGTAATTGCCAATAGTAATTTTATGGGTACAACAAAAATTAATCATATCACTGATTTTGAAATGGTCACCAATTTCAAGAGTACCATTATTGGACACAAAGAATCTGGTACCAGTATCAATTTGCCCTATGCCATGAAAATGGATAACACCAGCGTTAGAGAATTCAGATTGTACTGAACCCATACAAGGAGACCCTGGATGAGTACGATTAAAAGTGACCATACCCATCTTAGGCTTGCATACGAACTTTATCTTACCCGAAGTGCAATAGAATCGAGGACGCCCATAAACGAAAATGGGTAATTTTATGGCTTGTTTGAATGGCAAAGAACGAAAATTTAGCCATAATGTAGCAAAAGGATTAAGCCAGTTGCTGGCTATTGCTCGTTCTAAACGGCCAATGCCATATTTGCTATCAATTCTTCGGAGAGTGTATCCAATCCCTTTTTCTTTAATCTTTTTAATAAGTTTCATTTTATTTTTGTTTTAAATTTATGAACTTGCTGAATAAATAGTTGTCGCTCAGCCTTGGTTGAGAGTAGGAATATGACTCCGAAGTTTATGCCAAGAGTAATGCCTACCACTGCTATAAGCATTACGAAGCTTTCCTGTGGAAGTACGCTATTGATATAATAAGTCACGATAGTGGTAAGTACAGCAACACTGCAAATGGGGAAGATAGCATCTCTCACATATTGCCAGCGTGAGAAGCGTATATATTTATGTACTATATTTATTGTAACTATAATATATATGATGCGCACGATACAAAGCGCTTGGAATACACTCGTTGGCAGCAAGCCATGATACAAACATATCCATCCGATAGGGAAGGCCAATAGAAATACTCCGCTGCCAATTATGGTGTAGAGTCTCAGTCGTCCTACAGCCTGAATAGCCGACCACCATGGACTGGTAAGCACATTAATTAGATTATATATCATAATCCAAATGACAAACTGACTGGTATATTCCGGCACTTCGGTCAGCCAAATATTAAGTACATAGTCAATCCTTAGCATCAGTGGGAGGCTAATTATCCACAGAAGATAAAAGCCATAGCGCGAGCTGTTGAAGAGCAGGCTAACCATCTCTTGGATTTTATCCTGGGCGTATTGCTTTACTATCTGAGGCCTTACAGCGACGAAGAAATTTGTCGCAAAATTGTTGACAGCCGAATCAACTTGAGTGGCTATGCCTTTGGCAGCATTTACCACAGGACCGAAGAATATATTTAGTAAAATGGAAATGCCCTGATTGTTGAGCATATAAACAAAGCATCCTACAAGGTTCCATCCGGTGAATCCAAATAGTGATTTGAATAGTGACTTGTCCCATACCCATGTGAGTTTACATTCCTCGTAGATTTTATGGCAATATATCGCTGGTATGGCACGAGTCAAAAGCGTGGCAAGCATTATCAGTATCGAATAGAGAATCAACTTGTCATTATCTACAAATAGAATCACGAATGCAATCCCCAATTTCAAAAAAGCATCCAGCACTCCCACCCATGCAAAGATTTTCATATTTTCATGGGCAATCAGCACTGAGTCATAGGCAGTGCCAATGAAAGTAAGGCAAAGTGATAGATTAAAGCACCATAGCACCCAGTTGGCTGCAGTCATTCGATCAGGCGGAATTACCAACTTGGCATCGAGCAACCAATGGCCAAATATGGCTATCAGGATGAAAACCAGCAATGCTATGCTGCCATATACCAATAGAGATAAATTGAATATCTTCTTTAGTAGGCTATCGTTGTGGCTTCCCAGTGCGATGTTAAGAAATCGCTGGGTGGAGTTGGATAAACTCGAAGAAAAGAACATGAACGACGCCGCCAATCCACCCACAACATTGTAGATTCCATAATCTTCTATCCCCAGACCCTCAAGAATGATTCTTGAGGTGTACAAGGTAACGGCCATGACCACCAACATTCTGATATAGAGGAAAGCGGTGTTCTTAGCTATTCGCTTGTTATTGCTATGTGTAGTCTGGGCGCTCATTCTATTTTATAAAATGGGAGATTACATCATATTCATTTTTATAGTAGGGAAAATTACCTAACATACCACCATGAGTGTATCCTGCCATAGTGTACTCGGTATAATCGAATCCGTAATCGTCAAGCTTTTGAATGAATTCTGCATTTGACCGCACACGATAATTATCATCGGAGTGGCAAATTACCATCGGGGGTATGTAGTCACAATCAGCAATTGAATTAGCTGGACCAAAATCAATCCAGTTGGATTGATTACCTCCAAGAGCACGATTCACCATATCATAAATATCCGTATCGTCGTAGATGGTTTTTTGCATGGCTAAATAACCTCCTCCATCAAGCAGACATACCATGTGTATATCATGGCAATCAAAAGCTGCATTATGTAAATATTTTTGATTGCATACAACCGAGGCGATAAGATGAGTGCCTGCTGAATGTCCAACCAATGTGATATCATGAGGATTACCATGATAACTCTCAATATGGGAATACACCCATTCGATGCCATGGATTACATCATAAAGATTTTCTGGAAATATCACAGTGGGGACAAGCCTATAATTAATGCTGATGGTAAGATACCCTAACTCTCTAAAAGCTTTTACTGCTTCCTCTCCCCAATCTGATTTGTCTCCACCAGCCCAGCCCCCTCCGTGAACATAAATTAACACGGGAATCAACGACTGCGATGAATCATTTGGTAGGAATATATCAAGATTCTGCAGTTTGGCTGTTCCATATTTCACATTGCTCTCATTGGGTGAAGTGGCTAAGTAGTACAGTTCGTCACTGTCATCATTTGAGCATGAGCATAGGCCTGCAAGGGTTCCAATCAAAGCAATTATTGATATGATATGATAAGAATTTATCTTTTTCATGGTTCCTTCTCTTTTCCTTCCATTAATTCTATGGTATATTCTCGGTTCTTCTCGTTCTTTTCTGAGAGTAGAACCACACCGTAGGCCAAGCCTGCAATAATGAGGCCGTGGGGGAAAGAAAGTGTTGCGAAGCCGCCCATGCCCATCCAAAAAATGGCAAATAGGACTGTGTAATAGAATTTCGCCAAGCTATATTTGCGTACCACCCAGCAAGTGTACCCATAGAATAAGAAAAATACAATCAATCCCAAATATCCACAATTGACGAAGGTTTGCAATAATTCCACCTCAATGCCAGCAGCGGATTCCTCAGCCTTTGTTACATCACTATAATATTCATTGAATATTATTAGTTTGGGATTCTTGGTGTATTGGGGATGGAGAAACCCCAAGCCAGTCCACTGCTTTTTATATTCGTAAACTAAAGCCAATTTAGGCAACGCTTGGGCCATGCGGCCCGAACCGAACTCAGCTAAATCCTCATCATCCTGGGCACTGCCAAGATTAATAAACTGGTCAACTGAAGAGCTAATGCGTAGTACGCTCTCATCTTTGTTTGAGGTTACGCCCATTGCTTTATCCACAAAATAGACAGGCACCATAGCCACGATTAGGGCTCCAAGATATATGGCGGTTTTTCGAGTGTTTTTTTGGAAAAGAAGAAACGAGAGGAGGAGAGCCGTAATCACCGAAAGGGTACGGCAAGTCAGCAAAGCAAGTATGATTACAATCCATTGCCAAGTACGCAACTTGTAGAATTGTTGCAATGGGAAGATGATCAGAACCAACAAATAGAGGCCTGGAGGATATTTACGTGGAAATTGAAATGAGAATGGCGCCCAATATAAATCATAAAAGCGTGATATTGCACCTCCCGATAAGTATGAATTAGGGATTAGTACGTTACCATTGAATATAATGCAGTCGATAATATAAAATATACATATTATCAGCATATAAGGGAATAACCTGCGGAAAAAGTAAGCAACATTAAATTCACGGTTTGCGAAAAAAAGTAAGGGCAGTGTGAAATAGATAAAAAAGAAATAAGTTTTTAATATGATTGACTGCACCTTTAAAGTTTCCCAGCTCTGTATAGCAAGCCATATCAGAGAGGCGGCATATATTATTAGGGCAATAATCGCCTTACGGGTTGCAGAATTCCATTTGAGAAATATTGCTCCAATAATGCTCACTGCAAGCCCAATGTTCCAAGGCTGCGTCACCTTATAATTGTCAAGAGCCGTGAACGCATAATTGCCGCACCAAATGCAGAAGATAATAAGAAAATCATACCGGTTTTTGAAAAACCGGTTGAACATGACAATGGCTAAGCCAAGATATCCCAATGGGAAAGAGAGGCCTATCATTGATAGGCTTAGCAATGCAGCCAAAGGCCACAGCCATTCGTGTAGCTGTAAATCCAAATATTTCTTTTGCCCTGCTTCTGAGGGAACAGTATCAGAATATGTAGTTATGGCTGTCAAGGGGTAAAATCTTAAGCGGCTTGTGCCTTTTGTATCTTATTCTGATTAATTAAATCTTCACAATATATCACAACAGGAGGAATGCAGAATCCTACCATTATAAAGATTACGATCCACAATTTGTTGCTGAATCCCAGTGGCTCTTTCAGAGTATAGGCTTCATCCAGTACGTCAGCAGTGGGCTCACTCTTGGCTATAGCCAGTTCAGTCTCTTCCAAGCTCTTTAGTAAATAGAGATAAATAGTCTGTTTAATTTCCCTGCTGCGATTCAGTGACACATAATCCTTAAGTTGGTTAGGTATATTGCCAAGTGCAGTGTTGGATTTTGCCATATTTTTTTGTAGGTCACGCACCGAGATTTGAGCATTTTTGTATGACTTTTCCATGGTCTCAACTATGTTATCACGCATAGCATCGATTTGCGAATCAAGTTTCACAATCATCGGATTGTTTGTTGTGACAGTTCGTAGCAAGTCCATGCGTTGCAGAATCAGAGAATTGTAAGTAGCTATAGCATCGTTGAAGCCAGTGCTTCCAGACAGTGCAGGAATCATGCTGTATGAATTCTCTGGGTTGCTCAGAAAATCAAGATTGCTCTTAAGTATATCCAGACGAGTAAGTTCTTGGGTTAATCTGCTTTCGTTTTCACCACGCAGAGTATACATGTATTCAGCATCAGTTTCCAAGTTGACAATTCCGCTTTTCTCTTTGTAGCGTGCCAGCGAGGTCTCAGCGTCGTTAAGGTCAGCCTCGGCCAAAGCAATTCTTTCGTGTAGAAATGCCGATGTCCTTCCGTTTTGGTTATTTTTGAACTCGATGCCACGCTGGTTGTAAAGTTGTATTACTTTATCCAACACCATTTCACCGAATAGAGGGTAAGCAGTTTTGTAACCAAGATTGATTATGTTTGATCTCTTGCTGGCCATATCCACAGTTATGTCTTCGGCCAATTCTTCAGCTACGATGCCATAACCCTTTACATTGATATTGGTTTTAAGAGATTCTCCTTCGGGGAAAGAACTGGTTTTGTCAATCACAAATTTGCCATAAGATGTGTCAAGAGTAAGTGGAAAAGTACCGTCCTCCACATCCACGATTTTGTTCTTTCTGGCCTTAGCCGTCACATCTACTTTGCCTTTGCTATTGACCTTGATTTTAAAATAAATCGAGGTGCGCAGAGTGTCGGTAAGTCCAGGAGCCGGATAAATTTGCACTGGGAAATCTTCATACATGAATTCCTTTTGTAAGAATCCAGTACGTACGAAATGTTCGATGTTGAGATTCAAGTCCTTTGCCACATTTTTAAGCACGCTATGAGATGTGATGATAAAAATCTCATCTTCTATCTCGGCGTTGGCTCCTAATAGACCACCAAAGTCGCCAAGCATACCCATGGCACTTGCCATCATTGAGTTAGAACCACTACTGGTAGAAAGCACTATGCTGGCATTCACTTGATATTTGGGCTTAACAATCTTTGTGACAAAAAATCCCAAGCATCCCATAATCACCACAGAGATTACAAAGTAATACCATTTCTTTAGGTATTGCTTAAGTATAGCTTTTACGTCGATGAAATCTGATTGGTTTTTGTTTTGAGCCATGACGATTGATGATTTTTATTTTACTGCAAGAGCAATCACTAAGGAGGCAATTACCGAACATGCGCTAACAATGGTTGAGACAATCGACAATTTGTAAGAATTGTTGGTGTTATAGTCAGCATTGTCCTTTCGCACTGGCGAAGGCTCCACATAGATATAATCATTCTGCTTCACATAGTAGTAGGGGCTTGACAGCAAAGCAGCATCATTGAGGTCGATGCGCGTGAAGGTGCGCTCCCCATTCTCCTCGCGAATTAGCAGTACATTTTCACGCATTCCGTAAGGGGTAAGGTCGCCAGCTGCCGTAATGGCATCAAGTACCGAAAAACGTGGTGTATTAATCGACACTCGCATTGGATTTTTCACTTCACCTGCCACATTTACCACGAAGTTGACCAATTGTACATTTACCACTGGGTTGATTACATCCTTGCTTATTCTTTCAGTAAGGTAATCTCGCAGTTGCTCCACATTCATTCCTGCTACATGAATCTCACCCAATTGCGGAAAATTGATGTCTCCCTTCGAATCTACAATGTAGGTTTGTTGGCGAGGTTGAGTGTTGCTAATCAAGTTAGCTGAAGTAGCTGGGTTTTGAGATGGTAGGTTGTATATGGCAGTAGCCTCAGGAGTTTCCGAGGTTACAGTGATAAAAAGTTCATCAGATGGTTGAATCTTTACCATGTAATCGCCCGCAGGAATGGCTTTTGCTGTGGTGTCGATATTCTCGAAATATGTTAGAGGGGCTCTCTGGGTGGTGCAAGAAGCCATTAGCAGGACGATGCCCACAGTTGCCCATTGTTTAATCAACTTCATAGAGTCTTAAATTGGCTTATAATTGTTCTCGTATTGAAATCGTTGTATGCAGTAGCTTGCAAGACTTCATTTGTTAAGTAACGTAAATGCTAATATTTTATTGTAAGCATTGAGATAATTGGTGGCAGTAGTTGCCACATCAAAAGCATTAACTACATAATCACGGGCAGCCAATGCTTTGTCTAAAGCTTGATTATAATGGTTTTGAATGTTTTTGATTTCTTTTGCCAGAGAATCTGCGTCACCATTGACAAAGGTCCAGCCATACCGATCACCTTGTGTCACCTCCTCTGGCCCTTGTCCGCTTGATACCAATACTGGCAATTGCGCACACATAGCCTCAGCAACTGTAAGGCCGAAGCCTTCAAGTCGAGAAGGTTGCACAAAGAGGTCGTAATCTTTCAACCTTTCAGCTATAAATTGTGGTGGTTGACCACCGAACCACTTTATACGTCCGTTAAGGCCATATTGCTCGGCTTTTTGTCGAAGTGCTTCCATATCTGGCCCATCACCAATGAAATCTACAGTAATATTTTTGGGTAACAGGCTTAATGCATCAAGCAGTACGTCTTGGCCTTTGTTTACACATTCAAGCCTTCCAACTTGTACGATTTTGAATAATCCGTTAGGTTGTCTTAGTTCTCTTAGTTTGAACTTAGAAGTGGGAATCCCATTATATATCACTTCGCTTTGAATCCCATATTGCTCTAATCCCTTCTTTACCGAATTGCTAATTGCAAAAACTTGAGGATAGAGATTCATATTGCCGAGATTTCCTGTTTTACCCCAAATATTCAATATGGGAAAGTTCTTTGTAAGAAATTTCGGAAGTTTTGTATTATAAAAACTGCCGAAGGGTAGGGCATGAAGCGTAGTTACTGATCGTTGGCGCCATTTCGGCTTGAAAAGGCCGATGGCCTTGCTTGAATGGGTATGAATTATGTCGGGCTGGAGATTCTCGAGTTGTGTGTTGACCCAGTTAATCAATTTGGGATTTTTGGAGGCATGTGCACGTGAATTGATTATGAGGTTCACCTTTTTTGAAAGTTTGCTTGTAAGCGTTGGCTCGTACTCTTGATTAAGTACGATTACCGTGACATCAGCACCGCTCAGGGTCTGCTGGTTGGCTATGTTTACAAGCATGGTCTCTATGCCTCCAAATTTGAGAGTCCATGTCACATGAACGACCTTCATTCGTCTTCTTTTCTAAATTCCAGCGCAAAATTACTCAATATTTTGGAGAAAAAGAAGAAAATCTCTGAAATAGTTGTTTTATGTAATTCTAATTTTCACTCATATATTCGTAAGCCACAATATTCCTTTCTTTCGAGGAGAATACAATTCCTACTTTGTACACTTTTCTATAGGTTAGATTGTAGATGGGTAAGAAGTACTGAGAATTGATCTTCAGAAATGCCCATATACATTGGCATCAATTGATCAACAAGGGCGCTGCGGACTTCGCCATTTGGGATGCCGAGGCGGTACATCTTGAAATCGAGCACATCCTTGATTGTCAAATAGCCAGTCTGGAACAACAATGGAATGGAATCCTCCTTGCTGTACTTAGCTTCCATGCGTTCGCGGCTTACCCACAGCTCTTCAAGCTCCATCAAATCAAACTCCGCTCGTGACAAGTATTTCACAAATACCTTGCTTGTGCCTGATTTAATCCAATAATTGTCAAGGCTAAGTTCTGAAAAGGCATTCAGCAAACTGAATGGATTGTACACCAACTCCTCGCTCTGAGAAAATCTGTAGCTATCATATTTGATGCGGAGAGCCTCCATCATCTCTTCTTCACTCAGATTTCTCTTCTGAGCCAAATCTTTGATTCCAATTTGGAAATTCTCTAATAGTTCCTTTTGAGTAATGCCACAAATAGATGCATAGGTAGAGTTCATCGAAATATCAAGGTAGTTATTGCCGCCAGAGAATAGGGTATAGCTCCCAAAGCGAGCCACCCCAGTTACCATGCAAAATTTCACACATTCTGTCATGGCCTTGGGCTGACGATAAAAAGCTCTGAGCACATTGCTTATAGCATCTTGTTCTTCTTGAGGATAGTCAAGAGTCTCTAAAATACCAGAGTCATATTCATCGATGAGTATCACCACTTGCTGCCCTGTGCTTTTGTAAATGGCCTCGATGAGCGTGCTGAATCGGTCACCAATGTCATCGGGATTACAATCTTTGGTTAATCCGAATTCTTTTTCAAATGATTCCAATCTCCCATTCAAATGCCTAAGCAATCCGGCAGCTGTATATCCGCTGGTGCGGCTCATATCAAAATGAAGCACAGGATAACTTTCCCAATCTGTCTCATGCTCACCAAGCCAAGTGCCATTAAATAGCTCTTTTTCACCTCTAAAATAACTTTCTACGGTAGAAAGCATAAGGCTCTTGCCAAATCTCCTGGGGCGAGATAAAAAGATGAATTTCCCTTGCCTCAGCAGGCGAGCTACAAATTTGGTCTTATCCACATATAAATAATCACCTCTGCGCAGTTCCCTGAAGCTGTGTTCGCCCACAGGGTATCGAATTGGCATGTCATCAAATATAATCATATTGGTACTATAAGATTAATTCTATGTTTTGTCACGCAAATTTACATAAAATTACTGAGAATTTAGTAGAGATATGATAAAATTTCGTAACTTTGTGGGGTTTTTAAAATTGTTTTTGAAAAGCAAGCCTTAAGAATGTACTTTTTTACCTCAACTATTTACCTACCTATATGAGAAGCAAGGAATTCATGGCAATTTTGGCACTGGCGGCTGGGCTGTCGGCTAATGGTCAGTTGGTAATCAATGAGTTGATGCAGAGCAATATCGACTGCATAATGGACGACCTCAACGACTTTCCCGACTCCTGGCTCGAACTCTACAATCCAGGCACCATCGCAGTGGATATCGAGGGCTACACCCTCTCGCTCAATGCCGACGGCAGCGAAGGCTATGTGCTGCCCAGCTACCATATAATCCCTCAAGGCTACTTTCTCATTTACTGCGACAAGGTGGGCGAGGGCTTTCATGCAAGCTTCCGCATCGATTCGGGCAAAGGCTCGCTCTACCTTTTCGACCAAGATGGCAACCTCGTTGACGGCATCGACAAAATCAAAAAGCAGCCGGCTCCCAACATCGCCTATGGCCGAGTGACCGACGGCAGCGACGACTGGGGCTACCAGCTCACACCCACGCCTGGCACAGCAAACACTGGCGAGGTGAGCGATATGGTGCTTGGAGAACCAGAGTTCAGCCAGCCGGGTGGAGTATGGAAATCCGTCATCCCATTCGACCTTGAGTTGACCATTCCCGATGATGCTCCCGAAGGGGCCATAATCCGTTATACTACCGACGGCACCGAACCAACACTCACCAATGGTAAGGAATACACTGGCGCAATCCGCATAGCGGCCTCCACCGTGGTGCGGGCCAAGGTGATGGCCGACGGCTGTCTGTCGATTCCCTCCACGGCGCAGTCGTACATCTTCCTGGGCCGCGACCAGAAAATCCCCTTGATTTCAATCATTACCGACCAAAAGTATCTCTACGACAAGGAGATTGGCATCTTTGTGGAGGGCAAGGGCGGCAGCAACGACCCAAACTACAATTACAACTGGCGCCGACCCATCAACCTCGAATATTTCCCAGTGGAGGAAGACGCAGCCCTCAACCAGCTCTGCGAAATGCGAGTGCAAGGCGGCTGGACGCGCCAAAGCAGCGACTTGAAATCAGTGGCTATCTATGCCAACAAGCGATTTGGCACCAAGAGGTTTGAATACGAATTCTGGCCAACCGACAAGCCCGGAATCATTGACAACAAAAGCATAATCCTGCGCCACGGAGGCAACGACTTTGGCTTCGGCTACATCCGCGATGCCCTGTGCCAGCGAATGATGGGCCGTTATGTGGATATCGACTGGCAGGGCTATGCACCTGCCATAATCTACCTCAATGGCAAGTATCATGCCATGCTTGCAATCCGCGAGCGCAGCAACGAGGACAATATCTACAGCAACTACGACGGCCTGGAGGATATTGACATGATAGAGAATTGGTACGAACTCAAGGCTGGCGACTGGGACAATTGCAATGCGTTTACCGAGTTTTACTCTGAGGCTGACGGACACAGCATGGTGGAATGGCGCAAGTGGATGGATGTAGAGGAATACACCGACATGATGATACTGGCTTCGTGGGTGATCAACGACGACTTCCCACATAATAATATAGTGATGTGGCGTCCGCGCGCCGAGGGGGGCAAGTGGCGCTGGGTGCTCAAGGATTTTGACTTCGGTCTTGGCATCTGGGACAGCACCGAGCATAAGTACACCTACGACTATTTTAACTGGCTCTATAATAATGGCTACTATGATTCCACGCGCCTTTACCGCCGCCTGATGCTCAATCCCGACTACAAACAGCTGTATGTTGACCGCTTTGTGGCTCATACGGGTGATTTCCTGACTGCCACGAATGCACGTGCCTTGCTGGATGAGATACTCGATGAGAACCAAGGGGAACTCAAGACCAGCGACAGCAAGTGGGGATTCTGGTGGCAGAACCTCGACAATGAATGGAGCAACATGCGCACATGGATTACCAATCGCCACAATTATCTGCCTAAGCTGCTGAAGAAGAATTTCGACCTTGGCGATGCTACCAAGGTGCAGGTCAACCAAGCCCTCACTGATGACGAACTCGAGGATATCGAGCTGACCTATGCTGGAGTGGAGTTAGTGACCAAGCGTTTCGATGGCACCGACTATGTAGGTCGCACCATCCGTCTTGTAGCCGAGCAGGGCGTGAAAGGATGGAATGTGATTGTAGGCAACGGCCAGGCTGAGTATATTGATGGCGCTTCGATGGAGATGGCCATCACTACCAATGCCAACATCGTGATCAACGCCGTGCCTGGCGATGCTGGCATCAGCAGCGTGGTTGCCGACAAGGCTCAGCACGTGCGGCTCGACCGCACTTCGGGCATTGTCTATGCTGAGGGTCCAATAGAGGTTTACGACCTCCAGGGGCGCCTAATCCTCACCGACACCGACGCAGCCCAGCTCCCCGCCCGAGGCTGCTACGTGGTCAATAATGTCAAAATCCTCTGGTAATCTCAGACGAGAGATACGAAAGACGAGAGATACGAAAGACGAGAGATACGAAAGACGAAAGATACGAAAGACGAGAGATACGAAAGACGAGAGATACGAAAAACGAGAATTTAG
>JAJBUG010000051.1:54277-80895 GCA_020860515.1 Bacteroidales bacterium
TCGTAGATTCTCGTCTATTCGTAGATTCTCGTTTCTGTTCTATTCGTAGATTTTCTTCGTATCTCTCGTCATTCGTATCTCTCGTCACTTTTCGTCCTTTAGCCAGCGGTCGAACCAACGGAAGAATAGGCGCTGCCACATCACTGCGTTCTGCGGCTTCAGAATCCAGTGATTCTCATCGGGGAAGATTACCATTTCAGCAGGGATTCCACGCAGCTTGGCTGCATTGAACGCCATCTCGCCCTGCGACGACAGGATGCGGTAGTCATATTCGCCATGGGTGATCATAATCGGGGTGTCCCACTTATCCACGAAGCGGTGAGGCGACATCGAGTGGGTGCGCTGAGCTGCAGCATTGTCCTTCTCCCAGAAGGCTCCGCCCATGTCCCAGTTGGCAAACCACATCTCCTCCGTCTCAAGATACTGAGCCTCGGTGTTGAAGATTCCAGCGTGGGCCAGTAGAGCAGCGAAGCGGTGCTCGTGGTTTCCAGCCAGCCAATATACTGAGAATCCGCCGTAGCTTGCGCCTGTCGCGCCCATCTTGTCGGGGTCGATGTAAGGCAGGCTCTTGGCATAGTCGGCTGCCGACAGATAATCCTTCATGTTCTGTCCGGGATAGTCCTTAGAGATTTGCTCGTTCCAAGCCGATCCGAATCCGGGAAGACCGTGGCGGTTAGGCGCGATAATCACATATCCGTGGCTTGCCATCAGGCAGAGGTTCCAGCGGAAGCTGAAGTACTGGCTGAGCGCGCTTTGCGGTCCGCCTTGGCAGTAAAGGATTGAGGGATATTTCTTGTTGGGGTCGAAGTTCGGGGGCAGCAGCATCCACACCAGCATTTCCTCGCCATTAGTGCACTTCACCATGTGCTTCTCAGCCGTAGGCAGGGTCAGCTGAGCCATTGTGGCATCGTTGACGCCTGTGAATTGCTCCACCTTGCCATTCTCTATGGTGTAAATCTCATTGGCATGCACGAATGTGTGGGCCAGAGCCAGCCACTTGTCGGGAGCAGCCTCGGCGATGCCTGCATAGTCCATGTTCTCAGCCATTGTAGTCACTTGGTGCGAGGCCAGGTCGATCGAGAACATTGGAATGAATCCATGGTAGGGGGCAATGAACTTGATGCTCTTGCTATCCTTTGCCCAAACAAACTCGTCGATCGTATAGTCCCAGTCGGCGGTGATGTCCTGCTTCTCGCGTGTCGGCCAATCCATCACGAATAGGCGGTTGCGGTCAGCCTCATAACCGTCGCGCTCCATGCTGAGCCAAGCCAGCTTGGTGCCGTCGGGCGAGAAGGCTGGATTGGTGTCGTAGCCCATCATGCCTTCGGTCAGGTTGCTGGTGGTCTTTGAGTTGAAGTCGTAGAGATAAAGATCGCTGTTGGTGGAGATGGCATATTCCAAGCCAGTCTTTTTGCGTGACACGTACACCAGACCGTTGCCGTCGGGGGTCCAAGCCAGGCTTTCGATGCCTCCGAATGGCTTCATCGGTGCCTCGTAAGGCTCGTCAATCATGATGTCGGTCAGGTCGGTGACCTTGGTGCCGTCGAAGTTGCCCACGAAGGGGTGGGGAATTTCTGTCACCCACTCGTCCCAGTGCTTGTACATCAGGTCGTCAATCACGCGACCTGTGGCCTTGGGCAGGTCGGGGTAGATGTCCTCGGCTGTGCGCACGCTCTTGATATTCACGATAAGGGCGATTTTGCTCTGGTCGGGCGAGAACAGGAAGCCCCCCACGCCATTCTCCACGGTGGTGAGCTGAGTGCGGTTGCTGCCATCAGCCTTCATGGCCCACACCTGGGGCTTGCCCTCCTTGTCGGGGTAGAGGAAGGCGATGCGGTCGCCATTGTCGATCCACACCTCGCCGTTTTCGCTCTTGGGCGTGCGGGTAAGGCGAGTGCTGTCGCCTCCGGCGATGGGCTTCACATAGAGGTCGCGGTTGCTGGCGTTCTCCTCGATGCTCTCGTAGGAAATGCCGTAGAGCACCTGTGAGCCGTCGGGCGACACTTGGATGCCGCTGACGCGACCGAGCGACTCCATGCACTCGATGTCGAAGATGCCAGTTTCGCTCTTGTAATCGGTGCGGTCGATGATTTTGCCCTCATCAGCCTTGTCCTTTGGGGCGCAGGCCGCGAGGGTGAGCAGTGCAGTCATTGCAAGTGGTAATGTTGATTTCATATATTTAAATTTCTGAATTTTTCTATTACTGTGGAAATATCTTCAGGGATGGGGGCTTCGAAGAACATCTCTTGGCCTGTCTTGGGATGGCGGAAGCCTAAGGTGCGGGCATGGAGGGCTTGGCGGGGACACAGCTCGAAGCAGTTTCTTATGAACTGGGCGTATTTGGTCGTCTTTTGGCCGCGCAGTATCTGGTCGCCGCCGTAGCGAGTGTCGTTGAACAGCGGATGGCCTATGTGCCGCATGTGGGCGCGTATCTGGTGGGTGCGGCCCGTCTCCAGCACGCACTTCACCACCGACACATACCCCAGGTCCTCGATTACCTCATAGTGCGTCACGGCATACTTACCTATGCCACTGTCTGGGTCGAACACTGCCATTTGCAGCCTATCCTTGGGGTTGCGCCCTATATTTCCCACGATTGTGCCGCTCTTGGGCGAGGGCACTCCCCATACCACAGCCGCGTACTCACGCTTGGTAGTCTTGTTGAAGAATTGTCGGCCTAAGTCAGTCTTTGCATCGGGAGTCTTGGCAATGACCAAGAGGCCCGAAGTATCCTTATCTATTCGGTGCACCAATCCAAGGCGAGGGTCAGTCACGTCGTAATCGGGATTGTCCTTGAAATGCCAAGCCAGGGCGTTGACCAGCGTGCCGCTGTAGTTGCCGTGGCCCGGGTGCACTACCAACCCTGCTGGCTTATTCACCACCAGCACGGTGTCGTCTTCATATACAATGTCGAGCGGAATGTCTTCAGCCAGTATCTCAAATTCGTAGCGCGGACGGTCCATAACCACCTGCACTACATCGAGCGGCTTCACCCGGTAATTGCTTTTCACGGCCTTGCCGTTGACCAGGATGCAGCCAGCCTCGGCAGCTTGCTGTATGCGGTTGCGGCTGCTCTTGGGTATGCGAGTAACCAAGAACTTGTCCACTCGCAGCAGTTCCTGGCCCTTGTCAGCCACGAAGTGGAAATGCTCATACATCTCCACCCCCTCGGCTGTCACGATGGTTGGTTCGGGGGGCAGCTCCTCGAATATCTCCAGCTCCTTGTCGTCAATCATAGGCCGATGATTGAGGTTCGTCGTAGTTGTAATCCGGTTCGTTCCAACTGTCGCGGATCACATCGGTTGAGTTGGTCTCGTGGTAGTCGCCAATCTCCTCCTCGCTGACGGTCGGCACTGTGCCCACCTCAAGCGTTACTTCGCCGTTGACGGGCAGCAGCATACCTGGCACTATGTCCTGGCCTCGGTATTTGGCACCGAGCACAAGGTCGGCAAACTGCGATGGCACATTTACGATGCGCACATTCTTTATGCCTACGCTCTCCAGGTATTTCATGGCTTGGCGGCTGCTTACGTTGACAAGCGGCATGCTGATGCTCACCTTGCGGGGCTGGAATGAGGCAATGGTGAGGAAAACCTCGCGGCCCGGCTTCACCACGGCTCCTGCCTTGGGCCAGCTGCTGATCACGGTGCCAGGCTTGAGACGCGCATCGTACACCGAGTCGGAAATCTCCACTTGGAATCCCTGCTCCTCCAGCACATTCATGGCGCGCTCATAGTCGAGGCTTGCCACGTTGGGGATCTGGTCGATGTCGCCGTGATGGGTCCAGCGGTTCAGAAACAGGAAACCAAGGCCAATCAGCACGGCTCCCGCCACGCATATATACACTATATTGGCCAAAATGGGGTGCTTGCTGGCAAACCGCAGCCAAAAAAACTTATTTTTCGAGGTCTCGCTCATCGTTATAGGTTTTGGGATTTAGGATTTAGTATTTAGGGGGGCTGCCGCAGCCCAAATCCTAAATCCTAAATCCTAAATCCTGAATTAAAGCGCAAATTTACTGCTTTTTTTCGAGAAAACCAATTTCCTCTTTCTCTACCCCCTCGAAAACAAATAAGAGAAATAATGAATCAAATTTTTTTCTCCGTGTCTCCGTGGTGAATCACTCCTTGCCCTCCTTGCCTTCTGCAATCCCTTTAAAACCATGATTTTCTTTTTTAATTAGGATATGTGGAAATTATTTCGTAACTTTGCACCCCAAATAACGAAACTACTAATTACTTGCAAGATATGAAAAAGTTCCACGAGTATTCGGGCTTGAACCTTTCCGAGGTTAACAAGGAAGTGCTCAAGCAATGGAATGAAAACCACCTCTTTGAGCAGAGCATGAAGGTGCGCGAGGGCTGCCCCTCGTTTGTGTTCTACGAGGGTCCACCATCAGCCAACGGCATGCCAGGCATCCATCACGTAATGGCCCGCACAATCAAGGACATCTTCTGCCGCTACAAGACCATGAAGGGCTTCCATGTGAAGCGCAAAGCCGGCTGGGACACCCACGGCCTTCCAGTAGAATTGGGCGTAGAGAAAGCCCTGGGAATTACCAAAGAGGATATCGGCAAGAAAATTTCGGTTGACGAATACAATGCGGCCTGCCGCCGCGAGGTGATGAAATACACCCGCGAGTGGGAGAACCTGACAGAATCGATGGGATACTGGGTGGATATGACCGACCCGTACATCACCTACGACAATCGCTATATTGAATCGGTGTGGTGGCTTTTGTCGCAGATGTACCAAAAGGGCTACCTTTACAAGGGTTATACCATCCAGCCCTATTCGCCTGCTGCTGGCACAGGGCTCAGCACCCACGAGCTAAACCAGCCCGGCTGCTACCGCGATGTCAAGGACACTACCTGCATCGCTCAGTTTGCCATGACCGACCCCAAACCCGACATGCTGGGGTGGGGCAAGCCCTTCTTCTTGGCTTGGACCACCACGCCATGGACACTCCCCAGCAACACCGCTCTGGCCGTAGGCCCCAATATCACCTACAATGTAGTGCGCACATACAATCCCTACAGTGGCACACCAATCACTGTGGTGGTGGCAGATGCCCTGATGGGCAGCCTCTTCAATTCCAAGGCGGCGGACCTCGCTCTCGACCAGTACGAGAAAGGCTCGAAGCTGATCCCATTCAAGGTTGTGGCCCAGTATCAAGGCAAGGACTTGGTGGGCATGGGCTATGAGCAACTGATGCCTTGGGTAAATCCTGGCGAAGGCGCTTTCCGCGTAATACCTGGCGACTTCGTAAGCACCGAGGACGGTACTGGCATCGTGCATATCGCTGGCACATTCGGCGCCGATGACGCACGAGTGAGCAAGCAGAACAATGTGCCGCCGCTCCACCTCTATGACAAGGACGGCAACTTGCGACCCATGGTTGACCCCACTGGCCGCTTCTACCTTATCGCCGACCTCGACCCCAAGTTTGTCGAGACAATGGTGAATGTGGAGGAATACAAACCTTGGGAGGGCAAATACGTAAAGAATGCCTTCAATCCCGAAGCTTCCGAGGAAACTGAGACGCTCGATGTGGAGATCTGCATGTATCTCAAGCAGCGGGATATGGTGTTCAAGATCGAAAAGCACGTGCATAGCTATCCACATTGCTGGCGCACCGACAAGCCAGTACTTTACTACCCCCTCGACAGCTGGTTTATCAAGACTCCCGCAGCTCGCGAGCGTCTGATGGAGCTCAACGAGACCATCAACTGGAAGCCGGCCTCTACGGGTACTGGCCGCTTCGGCAAGTGGCTTGAAAACTTGCAGGACTGGAATCTCAGCCGCAGCCGCTATTGGGGTACTCCGCTGCCCATCTGGCGCACCGAGGATGCCAAGGAGGAGCTGTGCATAGGCAGTATAGAACAACTCTACAACGAAATCGAAAAGGCCGTGGCCGCTGGCGTGATGAAGGAGAATCCCTTCAAGACCAAGGGCTTTGAGCCTGGAGTCTATACTAAGGAGAATTACGAGAAGATTGACCTGCATCGCCCATACGTAGATGACATCGTTCTGATATCAGCGTCGGGCAAGCCAATGCATCGCGAGCTTGACCTGATCGACGTATGGTTCGATTCGGGCTCGATGCCTTACGCTCAAATTCATTATCCATTTGAGAACAAGGAAGCCTTTGACAAAGGCGAGGTTTATCCAGCCGACTTCATCGCCGAGGGCGTTGACCAGACTCGTGGCTGGTTCTTCACGCTCCACGCAATCGCTGGCATGGTGTTCGACAAGGTTTCTTACAAAGCGGTAATCTCCAACGGCCTCGTACTCGACAAATTCGGCAACAAGATGTCGAAGCGCCTTGGCAATGCCGTGAACCCCTTTACTACTATTGAGAAATATGGCAGCGACCCGCTGCGCTGGTACATGATTGCCAATTCTGCCCCATGGGACAACCTGAAGTTCGACGAGGCAGGCGTGCAGGAGGTGGCCCGCAAGCTCTTCGCCACCCTCTACAATACCTATTCATTCTTTGCCCTCTATGCCAACGTGGATGGCTTCGACCCCAAGGCAGAACAAGTGCCTATGAGCGAACGCCCAGAAATCGACCGCTGGATACTGTCGCTGCTCAATTCGCTCATAGTGACTGTAGATGAGGCTCTTGCCGACTATGAGCCCACCAAGGCAGCGCGCGCAATCAATGAATTTGTCAACGACCATCTTTCCAACTGGTATGTTCGCCTCAACCGCAAGCGCTTCTGGGGCGGCGAGATGACCAAGGACAAGCTGGCAGCATATCAGACACTTTACACCTGCCTCGAAACCTTGGCGCTGCTTATCGCGCCTATCTCGCCCTTCTTTGCCGACAAGCTTTACCGCGACCTCACTGAGCCGCAGAGCGATGCCGAGCCTCAGTCGGTTCACTTGGCTATGTTCCCCAAGGCTGATCAGAACATGATTGACAAGAAGCTTGAGGCTCGCATGGCTGCTGCGCAGACCATCACCTCGCTTGTGCTGAGCCTCCGCCGCAAGGCAAACATCAAGGTGCGCCAGCCGCTGCGCGAAATCATCATCCCTGCCGTTGATGCTGAGCAGAAGGCTCTGATTGAGTCGATGAAGCAGCTTATTCTCAACGAGGTTAACGTGAAGGAGCTGAAGATTGCCGATGCCAGCGAGGGCATCCTCGTAAAGCGCATCAAGCCCGACTTCAAGAAGCTCGGTCCGAAGCATGGCAAGCAGATGAAGGCTGTGGCAAAGGCTCTGCAAGAGCTCGACCAAAAGCTGATCAACCAATTCGAGCGTGAAGGCCAAATCACCCTGCAGCTCGAAGCTGGCCCAGCCACCATCGACGTGGCCGACGTAGAAATCATCTCGGAGGACATCCCTGGCTGGCTCGTGGCCAACGAGGGCAATATCACCGTGGCTCTCGACATCACCGAGGATCCCGAGCTGAAGCGCGAAGGCTTGGCTCGCGACATAGTGAACCGTGTGCAAAACATCCGCAAGGGACGCGACTACGCCATCACCGACCGCATCAACATTTATATCGAGAGCAATCCCGAATCCGACGATGCTGTAAAGGAGTTTGGCGAATACATAGCAGCCCAAGTGTTGGCCAACAGAATCGAGATCATGCCCAAGCTGGCGGATAGTGTCCCTGGCTACGAGGTACTCGACATCGACGGCTTGAAACTTCCGATCATCATTAACCTATCATAACCATTTCTGACTATGGCAGAGAAAACCCGTTATACCGATGAAGAACTGCAAGAGTTCAAAGAGTTGATCCTTGCAAAGCTTGAAAAAGCACAGAATGAATATGAGCGTCTGCGCCAGCTCGTCAACAATGGCGACGGCAACGACACCAGTGATACATCTCCCACATTCAAGGTGCTCGAGGAGGGCGCCGGCACGCTGGAGAAGGAGCATAACGTGCGCATGGCCGAAAGGCAGCGCCAGTTCATACAGCATCTGCAAGCTGCCCTGGTGCGCATCGAAAACAAAACCTACGGCATCTGCCGCGCCACTGGCAAGCTTATCCCCAAGGAGCGCTTGATGGCCGTCCCACATGCCACCCTCAGCGTTGAGGCCAAAAACAACAAGTAAGCCGCATGAAGCTGTCGCGTGGTTGGCTGTCGCTAATCATCATCCTTGTGGTCATCGTGCTCGACCAATGGCTTAAGATTTGGGTCAAGACCCATTTCTACCTGGGCGAGCATGTAGATGTGTTGCCTTTCTTCCAGCTTCGCTTTGTCGAGAATCCCGGCATGGCGTTCGGCTGGGAGCTGGGCAGCAAGCTCTTCCTTACGATATTCAGGATCGTCGTAGTGGTGCTGCTTGCCGTGTATCTGTATAAACTGCGCCATGTCAGCAAGGTGCCCACGGGCTATGTGGTGTGCGTGGCACTGATTATAGCGGGCGCGGCCGGCAATATCTTCGATTGTGTGTTCTACGGCGAGATTTTCAACAATCCTTATCCTCCACAGATTGCCACATTTGTGCCGTGGGGCGAGGGCTATGGATCCCTCTTTCATGGCAAGGTGGTGGATATGCTCTATTTCCCTCTGTTCGCGTTCACATGGCCCCAAGGTATGCCATTTGTAGGCGGCCAGGTGTTTTCGTTCTTCGACCCAGTGTTCAATCTCGCCGACGCCGCCATTTCGGTGGGCATGATAGTGCTGCTGATATTCTACTCGAAATATGTGCTCATCACCAGCAACGAAGCAGTAGATAAAATGCAAGAGAATAAATAGTATTAAGTATTAAGTATTAAGTATTAAGAAAAACCTCGGATGGGTGTGCGTCAGCCATTCGTTTTACCGTTTTACCGATTACCCGAATATTCGAATAATAATAATTGAAAAGTAGATTAGGCATATTACTGATGTTGGCGCTGTTGGCCCTTACGGGCTGCAGCAAGCGCCCATCTTATGTGCTTAGCCAAAAGAAAATGGCCGAGGTGATGGCCGATATCCATATTGGCGAGGCGGTGGTGGAGATGAATCATGTGGCTTTCAATACCGATTCAGCCAAGATGGCTCTGAAGCAGTCGATTTTCGCCAAGCATGGCATCACTCAAGAGAAATTCGACACCTCGATGGTTTGGTACGCGCACCACATGGATAAATACATGGATGTGTGTGATCGCGAAATCAAGCTTCTTGAGAGCCGTAATGCCAATGCTGGCTCGCTGATGCTGGAGATGGCTATGAGTCTCGAAGGCGACTCGGTGGATGTGTGGGGCGGGTCGCGCTATGCCATCATTAGCGACCGCTTCCCCACGAAAAGCCTTGTGTTTGACATTCCTCACGATGAAAACATGGACTCGGGCGACTATTACATCTGGCGTCTCAAGCTGATTGATGTGGACGACGCCCAAGTCAACTGGACATTTATGGCCAATTATGCCGACAGCACCTGCGAGTATTTGAGCCAAAGCACCACCTCAAAGGGTTGGAACGAAGTGTCGTTCTTTACCGATAGCACTAGGCTGACCACTCGTATTCGTGGGATGGTGACTACCTCGTCGCTCAAGAGCGATGTGATTTATATCGATAGCATACAGCTGCTGCGCAAGCGTGTTGACCGCCAAAAATATAGTGGGAAATATCGCCAGCGCACTTATCCTGAGCTTTACGATAAGAAGCCAATTGCTCCAGTGAAAGAGCAAGATAGCATAAAAATAGAAAATATCAAAAACTCCGCACCCATTGCAACGAATACTGGCGCATAAAATCATCTACGAGGGTAGGGAATATCCCCTCTCCATCGCAGAGATTTCCCCAGATGGCCGCTCTGTGACCATCACCCCTTTCCTCAAAGAAACCCCCGCCACCACCTTCCATAGCGGCATAATTGAGTTATATCATGATGAATCTGGAAAAATTAAAATAATCCGCAAGTAAAGCCACCAACCATAAACCAAATACCACACCGATGAAAAAAATCTTTTTAATGGCCTTAGCCCTTCCGCTTCTTTCGGCCGCAAAGGCCCCAGAATGGCAAGATGCCAATGTAAACCAAGTCAACCGCCTCCCGATGCATACCACTTGGGAGCAGCCCAATCGCATCAGCCTACATGGCGATTGGAAATTCAACTGGGTGGCTGATGCCGACCAGCGCCCAACCAACTTCTACGAGGTCGGCCTCGACGACAGCACCTGGGACATTATGCCAATCCCTGGCAACTGGGAGCTCAACGGCTTCGGCGATCCCATCTATGTAAACGTGGGCTACCCCTGGCGCGAACATGCCGAGAATACCCCTGGCACTGTGCCTACTAAGGACAACCACGTAGGCTCGTATCGCCGCACCATAACCATTCCTGCGGATTGGGCAGGAAAGCAGGTAATTGTTCATCTGGGCTCAGTCACCAGCAATGTGTATATGTACGTAAACGGCAAATTCGCAGGCTACAGCGAGGACTCAAAGCTGGAGCCTGAGTTTGACATCACCCCTTACATCAAGCCTGGCCAGGATAATCTTATCGCTTTCCAGGTGTTCCGCTGGTGCGATGGCACCTACCTGGAGGATCAGGACTTCTTCCGTCTCTCTGGTTTCGCTCGCGACAATTATCTCTATGCTCGCGATAAGAAAACCCATATCGAGGACATCCGCGTGATTGGTGATCTCACCAATGATTATCGTGATGGCGAGCTGAGCGTGAATGTTGACCTCAAGGGCAATGCCACTGTTGACCTCAGTCTCACCGATGCTGCAGGCAAGCAAATTGCAAGTGCGCAGCTCAAGGGCAGCGGCAACCTGAGCACTGTTATGAATATCGACAATCCTGCCAAATGGACTGCCGAAACCCCCAACCTCTATAAGCTCACAGCTACCGTGGTCAAGGATGGCAAGACTATCGAAGAAGCTGCCGTAAATGTAGGTTTTCGCAAGATCGAAATTAAGAATGCCCAGCTGCTGATCAATGGACAGCCAGTGCTTATCAAGGGGGCAGACCGTCACGAACTCGATCCAGATGGCGGCTATGTGGTAAGCCGTGAGCGCATGATAGAAGATATCAAGCGCATGAAGGAGCTCAACATCAATGCCGTGCGCACATGCCACTATCCCGATGATGCTCTGTGGTATGACCTCTGCGATGAATATGGAATCTATGTGACTGCCGAGGCTAATGTTGAGAGCCATGGCATGGGCTATAAAGAGGAAACTCTGGCTAAGAATCCTCTCTACCACAAGGCTCACCTCGAGCGCAATGAGCGCAACGTGGCTCGCAATTTCAACCATCCCTCGATCATCGTTTGGAGTCTTGGCAATGAGGCTGGCTACGGTCCCAACTTTGCCGACGCCTACGAGCTGGTGAAGAGCATGGATTCGACTCGTCCAGTGCAGTACGAGCGCGCAATCTGGGAAGATGGCCTTACCGATATCGAGTGCCCAATGTACCGCGACTATGACACTTGCATCAAATATTGCGAAGATAACACTAAGACCAAGCCTCTGATCCAATGCGAATATGCTCATGCAATGGGCAACAGCGAGGGCGGTTTCAAAGAATATTGGGACCTTATCCGCAAGTATCCTAAGTATCAAGGCGGATATATCTGGGACTTCGTTGACCAGTCAGTTCGCTGGAAAAATGCCGAGGGTCAGGAAATTTGGGGCTATGCTGGCGATTTCAACGACTATGATTCGATGTTCGACCGCAATTTCTGCGATAATGGCCTTATTTCCCCCGACCGTGTGCCTAACCCCCATGCCTATGAGGTGGCTCGCGTGCATCAAAATATTTGGAGCGAATATGATCCTGCCACTGGTGTGCTGAAGATCTTCAATGAGAATTTCTTTCGCAATCTTGATTATGTAAGTCTCGACTGGACCCTTCTCCACAATGGCAAGGCTGTGCGCACTGGCTCGGTGAAGGATATCGAGGTAGGTCCGCAGCAAACCAAGAATGTGAAGCTTGAAATTGGCGACACTTCAGCTCCTGGTTTCTGGCATCTCAACGTTGAGTACAAGCTTAAGGAGGCTGAGCCTCTGCTCGAAGCTGGGCATGTGGTGGCTAAGCAGCAGTTTGAATTGGCTAAGGGCCATGTATGCAGCGGCAGCGAGAATTGCCCGATGACCAAGACTGCAAATATCCCCTCGATTAAGCGTGCCGATGGCAAGATTATCCTTTCAGACGCTAATTTTGAGATTGTGTTTGATCAAGTTAGTGGGTATCTTACCTCGTATGTGGTAGATGGTGTGCAACTCTTGGAATCACCTCTGCGTCCTAATTTCTGGCGCGCTCCTACCGACAATGACTATGGCGCAGGCACACACCGCAAGTACGAGGCTTGGCGTCAGCCCGAGATGAAATTGGTGAGCATTAATGCTGAGCCTGGCGATGGAGTGGTGAATGTGACTGCCAAATATGAGATGCCTGGCGTAAAGGGCAACCTCACTCTTGCTTATCGCGTGAATGGCCGTGGCGAGATTTTCGGAACTGAGGACTTCGTAGCTGACAAGAGCGCAGAGGTAAGCAATATGTATCGCTTCGGCATGCGCATGTCGATGCCAAGGCAGTTTGGCCGCGTTGAATGGTTCGGCCGTGGTCCCGAGGAGAATTATTGGGATCGCAAGAGCAGTGCCGATTTTGGCCTTTACAGCAAAGGTGTAGAGGAAATGACCTACGATTATATCCTGCCTCAGGAATCTGGTACTCGCAGCGATCTTATCGAATGGGCTATCATCAACAAGAGCGGACGTGGGCTGAAGATTACAGCCAGCGAGCCCTTCTCGGCTTCCGCATCGGAATATTCAATCGAGGATCTCGAGGGCACCCAGCAGGACAGATACAATTACCACATGCCCGAAGTACCGAAATCTGGAGCTACTGAGGTATGTTTCGATTTAAAGCAGCAAGGCCTGGGTTGCGTGGATTCATGGCGCGCCCTTCCTCGCCCCGAATACATGATTCCTTACGGCGATTACACATTCCGCTTCGCCCTCAAGCCTATCAAGAATCGCTTCTAAAAAAAGCGGCCAATTTGGCCGCTTTTTTACTTTTTATGCACATTTATGTTACATATTAGCACAAAAAATTGGCAGATTATTACTAAATTTGCACTGTGAAATAAAATATAATCAATCATATCATTCTACATGGCTAATACCAAAACTTACGCTACAGGCAGCAAACTGTATCTATTTTCGATTGTGCTTGTGGCGGTGTGTGGCGGCCTTTTGTTCGGCTACGACACCGCTGTGATTTCTGGCGCAGAGAAGGGCCTTCAAGCCTATTTCCTTGGCGCCAAGGATTTTGTGTACACTGATGTCATCCATGGCATCACTTCATCAAGCGCCCTCCTGGGCTGCATTATCGGTTCGGCTTTGTCGGGCATCTGCGCTGGCCGCTTAGGGCGCCGCAAGAGCCTTTTTATCGCCGGCATCCTGTTCCTGCTCTCCGCTCTTGGCAGCTATGCGCCAGAGTTCTTGTTCTTCGAGAAGGGCAATCCCAATTTCAACCTTCTGTTGATGTTCAACTTCTACCGCATCATCGGCGGCATTGGCGTGGGCTTGGCTTCGGCTGTTTGTCCGATGTATATTGCTGAGGTTGCGCCCAGTGATATTCGCGGCACCTTGGTGAGCTGGAACCAGTTCGCTATCATTTTCGGTCAGCTCGTGGTTTACTTCGTCAACTTCATGATTCTTGGCGAGCACACCAACCCCATCATCGAGAAGACCGCCGAGAACCTCTATGTAGTGCTTCCCACCAGCGATGCTTGGACCATCTCTACTGGCTGGCGATATATGTTCGTAAGCGAAGCCTTTGTGGCTGCTGCATTTACCATCCTCTGCCTCTTTATCCCCGAATCTCCTCGCTTCCTGGCCCTGATTGGCAAGGACAAGAAGGCGTTCAACGTACTGGCTCATATCAATGGTTCGGCCAAGGCTCAGGTAATCCTTCAAGAGATCAAGGGCACAACTGAGGTTAAGAGCGAGCGTCTGTTCTCATTCGGCGTTATGGTAATCTTCGTGGGTATTATGCTGTCAGTGTTCCAGCAGGCAGTCGGTATCAATGCAGTGCTTTACTATGCTCCGCGCATATTCGAGTCGATGGGCATGGGCAATCCTATGGTGCAGACTGTGATTATGGGCGTTGTGAATATCTCGTTTACTTTGGTTGCAGTGTTCACAGTTGAGAAGCTGGGTCGCAAGCCACTGCTTATCTGGGGTTCTTTGGGCATGGCTCTTGGCGCCATCGGCGTAGCTATCAGCAATCTTGTGGCAGTGCCTCCATTGTTCCCAGTGATTTGCATCATGGTTTATTCGGCATCGTTCATGTTCTCGTGGGGTCCGATTTGCTGGGTGCTGATTTCAGAGATTTTCCCCAACACCATCCGTTCAGCAGCTGTGGCTATCGCAGTGGCATTCCAGTGGATCTTCAACTTCATCGTGTCATCTACCTTTGTGCCGATGTACAATATGGAGCTTGGTGATATGGGCTCGAAGTTCGGCCACATGTTTGCTTACGCTCTCTATGGCGTCATCTGCATCGTGGCAGCGTGGTTTGTTTACAGCCTTGTGCCTGAGACCAAGGGCAAGACTCTGGAGGATATGACCGCCCTCTGGCGCAAACGCGACAAGAAGGCATCGTCAAAATCCACCCCCATCTCCGCCAACAATTAATTGAATAAAAAAATCGCCCATCCCGTCAGGGATGGGCGATTTTTTTATTCAAAAGCTGACTGTGGGAGCGCGTGAGGCCTCGGGGTCGGCTGTAAACATTTGCTTCTCGGCATAGCCCCATGAGAAGAGGTTGCCAGGGAACATCAGAATCTTGTTGTTGTATTCTTTCACCACAGCGTTGTAGCGTGTGCGCTCGGTAGCAATGCGATTTTCGGTGCCTTCGAGCTGCTTCTGCAGATCCATGAAGTTCTCATTGGCCTTCAGGTCAGGATAAGCCTCATGCACAGCGTTGATGTAGATGCCGAGCTGGCGATTGAGGTTGGCTTGGGCGGCTTGGAATTTTGCCAAGTCTTCGGGAGCGTTGGTGCCAGTCACGGCTTGTGCCGAATCGTAGGCTTGGGTGAGGCCAGCGCGAGCCTTGGTCACATTCTCATAGGTTGATGATTCGTGTTCTGCATATCCCTTCACGGTGTTCACGAGGTTGGGGATGAGGTCGAGGCGACGTTGGTACTGGTTTTCTACATTGCCCCAAGCTTCGTTTACGTCTTGGTTGGCACGAACGAATCCGTTGCGTACGCCGATGCCCCAGCCGATAATGATGGCGGCAATCACTACGATGCCGATAAAGATTGGAAGAAATTTTTTCATATTTTGTGGTTTGGTGATTTAGTGGGTTAGTGATTTAGTGATTTACCAGCCGCCCGAGGCTCCGCCTCCGCCGGTGCGACCTCCTCCAGTGAAGCCGCCACCGAAGCCACCTCCGCCTGAGCGACCCCCGCCACCGCCAAGCATACTGCCAATAATCAGGCCAGCGGCTGCAGCCGCTGCTGGGTCAGCTTTCTTAGGTATTGTGCGCCGCTTCTGGTGATTGTTGCGGCAATGCTCACAATGGTAGATGTAGGCCTCTTCGCCCTCCTGTTGTGTAGTGGCCGGGCGCAATACACGCACCGATTCCAATCGGGCTGTCTTTGCTCCGCAAGTGGGGCATTTCACATAAGGACTGTCGGGATTGTCAAACGGGATTACATCCTTCTCGCCACATTTGGGGCACAGCCACACATCGTAGTCAACCGAGTTGAGCTGCTCCTCCATATCCTGGCCAGTGTTGAGGTAGTAATTGTCGTGCTCCTCATCCTGCTTCACCATTTCAGTGCCGCAATGCGGACATTTGCGCCCGGTATTCCTGAGCCGTCGCATCAGATTGTGGAGGCGGAAATAAGCCAAGAGCGGTATGCCAAGCCCAATGGCCGCAAGCACAGCTACAGGCAGGTTGAATTTCTTTAGTTTGTTGTATCCAAGGGCTGGTGTCTTTTTGTTGCTGAAATATACCCACCAGAAATATCCAATGGCAATCAAGGTGATTATCAACGAAAGGCATATATAGCCACCGAACCAAGCCCAGAAATCATCGTCTTCAGTCAATTGCTTATGGTTGGCATATTTCGATTGCACCTCAGCTGCATATTCGGGATCTGTGAGGATTTTGCATACTTGGTCCACGCCAGCTGTCACCCCTGCATCATAGTCGTTTTTCTTGAAATCTGGGAACATGTCTTGGTCAAGAATGTGCCAGCAAGTGATATCGGGCAGGATGCCCTCCACTCCATAGCCAGTGCGGATTATAGCTTGCCGCTGGTCTTTGGCCACGACCATCAGCACTCCATTGTCTTTGTCCTTTTTGCCAAGGCCCCAGGCTTCGAATAGCTCAGTGGCAAATTGGTCGATATCCTCAGGGTCAGTCTGGTCAACCACGGCTACCATAAATTCGCAACTCGATTGGCGCCATGCTTGGCGGATGGTGGCATTTAGTTGTGCCACGGTGGTCGAGGATAATATGCCGTTGGGGTTAGACACGAATTTGGTGCTATCCTGACTATACACGAATGGCACCTCCTTCACGGTAATGGCCCAGCCTGTAGCTACAGCCATCATCGCTATGATTGTGAATATGAATCGTCTCATAACCATAAAACGAAAAAGCACAACTTTTGTTGTATGTTTGTGGAATAAACGAGAATCTACGAAAAAAACGAAAATCCACGAACTAAATTAATCGTGGATTTTCGTTTTTTTCGTAGATTCTCGTTTCAATTTGTAGATTCTCGTTTTACTTTACTTCCCATTCGAAGATGCCAGTGGAGTTGTCGTCGGGCTCCGTGAACTCGAGCTTCATGGCTGTTGTGGTGATGGGATCAAAGTTTACGGTGTTGGCTGCGCCCTTTACAGTAGCGTATTTGTCAGCATTAGGCACCTCAGCCCAGTCGCCACTGTTGTTTTTATAGTAGAGCTTCCAGTTCTTTGGCACGCGGCAACCGCCCCAAGGACCGTCGTCGAACCAATATACGGTGCTGCTCTGCACTTGGCTTGCCTCTGGGAACTCGTAGGTCATCCAGTAGGTCTCGCCCTGCGATGGCCAGGTGTGGAAATAAGGCATTGAGCGGTCAAACTCGTCCTTAGGCACGAGGCGGTCGTTAATAGAGCTTAGGCTGCCGCCCTTGTAGTTGCTGTCGAGTTTGCTGCGGCTTGCCAATGTCGGAGGCATAGCGGGGGTTGTGGCTGACAAATCTTGGGGAATCCATACATCCATCTTGCCGCTGCCGCGATGACACCATGCATAGTAGGGGATAAGGTTGATCTTCGATTCCTTGGTTACCAGCTTGCCTTGGTCGTTGAATTTCAATTCTTGTGCATCTGTTACGAGGCTTACCATTGGATATGTGGCGTCAGGATTCTTGGTGGTCATGCTGATATTCTTCACGTCGAACTTAGGATCTTGGTTGATGATAATGCTGAGGATGTCCACATCATTGTCGGGCCATTCGGCGCAATATACCAGCGGTCCGCGCTCGATAGCTACGCGTCCACGGTCGGCCTCAACCTTGTTGTTGGCTTTCACTACGCGAGGCTCCATGTCGAAATGCACGGCAACCTTGTCGCCCTTCTTCCACTTGCGGTCGATGGTGAAATAACCTTGCTCAAGAGTGCTGTTTACGGGTTCTCCGTTTACGGTCACGGTGTAGCCAAGGCGCTTGCCATCATTGTAGGTGTAGAGGTCGCTTGGCACAGGCTGATTCTTCACCCAGCCAGGGATGCGGATTTTCATGCCAAACTGGCCAGCATTGTTCTTGTCCACAGTGATGTTCACGTCGCCAGTCCAGGGATAGTCGGTGGTTTGTGTCAGCTCCACCTTCTTGCCGTCAACGTCGAGGTTTACGGTGTTGCCCATGAAGAGGTTTACGTAAACATTGCGATCCTTCACTGCATAGATATATTGGGGCAGTGAGGGGATAAAGCGGCAGATATTACTGGGGCAGCAGGCACAGCCGAACCAAGGCTGGCGCTGGTGCTGACCGATGCTCTTCAGCGGGTTGGGGTAGAAAAAGCCGCCGCCATCGAGGCTGACGCCTGAGATAAGGCCGTTATAGAGACTGCGCTCGAGCACATCGTAGTATTTGCTGTCGCCGTGGAGCAGGAAGAGACGGTAGTTTACGTAAACATTGCCGATAGCGGCGCATGTTTCACAGTAAGCCGACATATTGGGCAGCTCGTAGTTTTCGCCGAAGGCTTCTCCATTGCTGGTGGATCCGATGCCGCCAGTAATGTAATATTTCTTGTCAACGATGTTGTCCCAGATTCGGTCGATAGCCTTGATATAAGCGCTGTCGCCAGTCAGGGCAGCCACATCGGCCATGCCAGCATACATGTAAGCAGCGCGTACGGCGTGGCCTACGGCCTCGTCCTGCTCAACCACTGGCTTGTGGCTCTGTGAATATTCGTTCTTGATGGTGGTCTTTCCGCGATAGTCGAGCAGGAATTTAGCCTCGTCAAGATATTTCTTGTCGCCAGTCACCAGATACAGCTTAGCCAGGGCCATTTCGGCGATTTGGTGGCCAGGCACAACGCAAGCCTGTCCGGGATTCGGACCAACCTCGCGGCATACGCAGTCGGCATATTTAATGGCGATGTCGAGGAAGTTGCGCTTGCCAGTGGCCTGATAATGGGCGATTGCACCCTCGATCATGTGGCCCAGGTTGTAGAGCTCATGGCTAAGGTCTTCCTCCATGCTCCAGCGTGTAGGACCGGCCCACTCGTGGGGATGCTTGGGGTTCATAGTGCGGCTGGTGTAGAGGTAGCCGTCGGGCTCTTGGGCAGCGGCCACGATTACCAGCACGCTGTCGATGTAGCGATCCATTGCTGGGTCGGGGTAAGTCTGCATCAGGTAGCTGGCACCTTCGATGGTCTTATACACGTCGGTGTCGTCGAACGACAGACCTCCTACCTCGTAGCTTTCGCTCGGATGGGCTGCTTTGATAAAGTTTTCGTAGCGGCCAGTTTCCTCGCATTTGCTGAAAGCGAGAGGTACTGTGACTTGGCGGCTTGCGTTGAGGCGTTGTCCCCAGAAGGCATCGTTGAGCTTCACCGAGGTGAAGGGCACTTGGCCGATTGGGTAGCCGTTGCTCTTGGGCTGCTCCTTGGCGTTAGCGCCAAGTGTGATAGCGGCAGCCAGGGCTGTGATAATGATTGGTTTCATGATATTATTAATTATTCATTATTAATTATTCATTAATAGGGGATGTATTCATCCCAGAGGCGGATGCTATTGATATAGCCCGTGAATGGCCATTCATGCTCGGCATTGCGACCGATAGTGATGAACTGGCTCGGCTTGATCAGCAGTTGGATGTCCTTTTCGCTCACCAGCTTGTCGTTGATGTAAACTTTTTCGATGCGGCCATCGAAACATACATAAATGTGTTGCCATTCCCCTGCCAAGTCTTTCACATCGGGATAGCCAGCATCTTCAAACCAGCCGTAGTGGTTCATGACGCCGCAGCGAGGCTCTGTGCCGTTGACCATCATTATCTTTTCCAGTTCGTCGTGAGTTGTGGTAAAATCAGCTATACATTCATTCTCAGCGATTTCTGGATTGAGAATCCAAGCCTCCAAGGTGTAGGGGGCATTGTCGAGCAAGGTGGTGGGGAGGCCAAACGAACTGGTGTAAACTTCCTCGCCAGTCATTTTCAAGGCCTTCTTGCCCTTAATCTCTTCGATAACAGCTGGGCGACGCAGAGCTTCGAAGTATCCTTCGACTGCAGCGTTGATATTTTCAAAGTAGGGGACGGTATCGCCGTCGTTATAATTGTTGAAATTGATATTGACCACGAGCCCTTTGAGTTCGTTGTTGGCAGCTGGCTTGCGCACAATGCTTACTGCATCAAAATCGCGCTCAGCTTGAGTTTTCTCCCAATTGTAAAAGCTTACGTTGGTGATAGCCAAAGGCTTATCTCCTGCTTCTAAGGTGATTGTGCCATTAGCAACATTGTGGGCCAAATCGTAAGCTCTGCCATAACCGTGCTCGTCCATGACAAGGGCACTGGCAGTATAGGGCCGTGACGCATCGATTACAGGATTTTCATACACAAGTTTGGTGCCAGGCTGCAGCACTAAATAGTCGATGCCACCTCGGCGCTGGCGATCCACCTTTCCGCTTTTAAGGGTGAAGCTGCCGCCAAGCATGCCTTCGTTGTTCTTCCACTCGGTGCCATTCCAGTCGGCTGCTGTTAGGCCAAGCCATTGCTGCGGACATGCGTCTTCGATTGCAGGGAAGACTTTTACATTCCATATAGCACCTGGGAACCCAGCTTTTTGGCCGTTGAGGAAGGTGATTCTTATATATTGTGCGTTAGCTTTGCCAAAGTCAACCATAGGGCTGCCAGCCAGGCGGTTGTCGCGCTTGTCAGCAAAAACTGTCCAGTTTTCGCCATCGAGCGATGTTTCAATCAGATATTGGTAGAATTGTGTGCCGTACTCCCATTGGGTCCAAATGGTCTGGAAGTCCATGGGCTTGCCAAGGTCGATTTCAATCCATTCCATGCCGTTGGTCTTTGGGCGCCACAGAGTGCCGTTGTTGTCGTCAACTGCATAGGAGGGCTTGAAATCTTCATCATAATAGCTCGAAGCCTTCACTTTGGCTTGGTAGGCTATATTGTTGCTTTTCAGTACAGATGGAGCCAATGCCCCGATGCCTTGGTGAGTCGGGGTTACTGGCTTGATATTGCCGTCGGCATCAAATTCCATCTTGTCGAGGCAAAGCTGGCGGTGGAATCCGCGATTGCTGTGAGGATTATCATGGCGATGATACAGGATATAGTAATCGTCGCCGTCCTTAAGTATGCTGTGATGGCCAGGGCCGTGCACAGTGCCATCTTCGTTGGTTTTCAGAATCGTGCCCTTGTATTCGTAGGGTCCAAGAGGATTCTTGCTCGTGGCATACTGCACATGGTAAGTTTCGTTGTGGCAACTCTCCGACGAGTACATGAAATAGTAGGTGCTGTCGCGCTTTAGCACGAATGGCGCCTCAAAGAAGTCGATAATTTCAGTGTTGGGTATCAGGCGAGTCTCTGAGAAAGTCTTCATGTCAGGATTGAGTTTGCCAGAGCCTGCACCGAAGCCCTTATAGATGCCCCAGGTGCCCCAGTACATGTATACTGAGCCGTCATCATCCACAAATGTCTGGCCATCAAGGGTAATAGCATTTTCTACAAAGCGGTCAGGCACCAGCACTGCGTCGCTATCACCAAGCACATTGACCCAAGGGCCGCGCGGAGTGTCGCTCACGCCCATGTGGAGGGTGCAAGGCTGGCAGTAGAGATAATAATATTTCCCGTCGTAGGCGCTTTGCATTACATCGGGGGCCCAAATCCAATGGGTGTCGGGCCAGTTCATTGGCATAAGCGTCCAGTTCACAAAGTCTTTGCTGGTCCAAAGCTGTGCGGGGCCGAAGCCGGCACCGCTGCCGTCGGTAGTAGCATAGATGTAATAGTCGTCGCCAAATTTCTTCACAGTGGGGTCGGCGAAGTACCCAGGGATCACAGGATTCAGGGCGCCGGGCGCATTGTATGGCACGTCGGCAAAAGCCGCTCCTGCGCATAATCCCATCAGAATCAAAACCTTACTTTTCATGATATAGTTAATGTGAGGTGTTAAGTATTAAGTGTTAGGTTTTAAGTATTAAGTATTAAGTTTTAAGAAATAGATTTTCTATTCTAAGTTCTTTCTTTCTTTTGTAAAGTTTGTCAGGTAATGTATTTCTTAATACTTAATACTTAACACTTAACACTTATTACTTTTATTAGAGTTTGCGGAACTTGATGGCGAAGCCGCCGCCTGATGCCATCTTGATGTTCTCCTTGCTGGTGGCGTTGACGCGGCGTACGGTCTTCAGGTAATCCTCGCCAACCTTGTTGGCATTGGGACCGTCGCTGTAGAGCGTCATCTCATAGGTGCCACCGCTCAGGAATCCGAGGCTCAGGTGAATCTCGCGTTCGTCCCAGTTGGTCATGCCTCCAACCCACCAATCCTGGCCTTTGCGACGGGCAGTCACGATATATTTGCCAAGCTCGCCTTGCAGGATTCGGGTCTCATCAATATTGTTGGGAGTGCCCACCATGAACTCTACGCAATCCTCCTCGCCTATATAATTGGTCGGAGCGTCGCAGAGCATCGTGAAGGGCGAATCGTAAACCACATAAGCGGCCAGCTGGTGGCAGCGGGTGCCCATGCTCATTGGATTGTAGTACATAGCTTTCCAATCATGCTTGGTGCCATTGCGCATTGCGCCAGGAGTATAATCCACCGGGCCTGCCAACAGACGGATATATGGGAATGTAACATCGTACTCAGGCATATTCTTTTCGATCTCGGTCCACTTCACCTCTTCCATGCCGAACACGCCCTCAAAGTTAATGATATTGGGATAGGTGCGGTTGATGCCAGTGGGCTTGTAATAGCCGTGGTAGTCGAGCATCAGATTGTACTTGGCGCACATGTCGGCGATGCGGTAGGTCATTTCTACGGCAGTCTGATCATCGCGGTCGAGGAAGTCAACCTTGAATCCCTTGATGCCCATTGCTGAATATGTCTTGCAAGCCTCTTCGAGCTGGCTGTCAAGCACATTGAATACTGTCCACAGCGCCAGTCCCACGCCCTTGCCATTGGCGTAATGGATAAGGCTGCGAATGTCGAGATCCTCAATCGGGGTAAGCATGTCGCCGCTCTTTGAATCATACCAGCCTTCGTCGAGAATTACATATTCGATGCCATGCTCCGAAGCGAAGTCGATATAATATCTATATGTGTCCATGTTGATGCCGGCTTTGAAGGGCACACCTTTCAAGCCCCAATCGTTCCACCAGTCCCAAGCCACCTTGCCGGGCTTGATCCAGCTGGTGTCCTTGATTTTGCTGGCCGAAGCCAAGGCATATACCATATTATTTACAGGCATATTGGTGTCGGAGAGCGTCACAGTGAAGATGCGCCAGGGGTAAGTGCGGGTGCCTTTGGTGCGGGCAATGTAGTCCTCACCATTCTTCACATAGAGCTGCTTGCGCCAGGGATAGTAAGCCATGTCCTTGGGGTAGGGGGCGAACTCGCCCACGAGACGACCCTGCACGCTGTCGGGACGCAAGAACATGCCGGGATACGATTCCAGGTCGCTCTCGGTGATGGTCATCTTGATGTCGAGGCTGCCCATGGGGTAAGCCACAGTCATTGGCAGGAAAGCCAGCTTGTCCTTTGCATGGCCGATTGTGGTGTGGTCATAGACATTCTGGAATGCCATAGCCATGGGGTTCTCGTCGTTGGTGCTATATGGAATCCAGCACTCGCGGTCGCCAGCGATATTGTATTCAGCTTTCTCGCTCAGCACAAACACATCGGGATTCTTTTTCTTTTCTTTCCAGTTGGTCACATAGCGATAGGCCACGCCCTGGTCGCTGGCGCGCACTTCGATGCTAACGCCATTGTCGAGGTTCACGGTCATGCTCTTGTATTCGAACTGGAAGCCCGACTGGCGGTAGAAGGGCGACACGATGTTATCGACTTTCTTGCCCGTGGTCTTGACCCCCTTGATTTTGTTGCCGCCTTTGCGACCTTGGATTTCAAGGCCGATGGGACTCGGGTTGAGCATTGGCATAATCAGATAGTTGAGCTCGAGGTGGAGGCCGCCTTCGTCGCTGATGACCACTATGATGTTGTCGTTGGGCGACGTCAGCTTGGCTCTTTTGGCGCTCATAGGCGCCACCCCGAGCAGGAGCGCAGTGCCGAGAAGCAGAGGTTTAATTAGATTACTCATGTCCATTTTCATTAATGATGCAAAGTAAGTAAAAATATGTAAGGTTTTGGTAATACAAAAGTGCAATCAGCGAAAATTTTATGCAAAGTTACAAGAAAAGTTGTAAAATGAACAATTTTTTTATACATTTGCACAGAATTTTTCACAGTTGTGCTAATGAATGTCTAATTTTGTGCAACCTTATTAAAAATAGGGTCAAAATCCTTAAAATTACCAATCATTTCACATAACAATCTTTAACATTGCCTAAGACAACCATGAAGAAAATCGACAAGCTTATGATGGCAGTCCTCGCTGCCTCGGTCCTGGCCGGATGCAGCCAGCAGGCGAAGGTGTACGAGGCTCCCGACGCTCCGATTCGCGAGGTGCCCTTCACACAAGTGCGCATCTCCGATAGCTTCTGGGCTCCGCGCATTGAGGCGAACCGCAAGGTGTCGATCCCCTCAGCATTCCATGAATGTGAGGTGAACGGCCGCTTCGACAATTTCGCCATCGCCGGGGGGCTGAAGAAAGGTGAGCATAGGGGCGACTTCTCGTTCGACGACACCGACCCTTATAAAGTAATCGAGGGCGCCAGCTATTCGCTCGCCGTAGAATACGATCCCAAGCTCGATGCCTACCTCGACAGTGTGATCGGCCTCATCGCAGCCGCTCAAGAGCCCGACGGGTATCTCACCACATGCGTCACCAACAAGTGCAAGCGCCTGAGCGGATGGTGGGGCAGCAGCCGTTGGGAGAAAATCAACAGCCATGAGCTCTACAACTGCGGTCACCTCTACGAGGCAGCCGTGGCTCATTACCTTGCTACTGGCAAGCGCAACCTGCTCGACGTGGCCATCAAGAATGCCGACCTCGTGTGCGAGGTGTTCGGTCCCAACGAGGGCCAGAAGCACGTGCCCTCGGGCCACCCCATCGTAGAGATGGCTCTTGCTAAGATGTACAAGGTCACAGGCAATGAAAAATATCTGCAGACAGCCAAATATTTCGTAGAGGAGACTGGCCGAGGCACCGACGGACACCGCCTCAGCGAATACAGCCAGGACCACAAGCCCATCCTCGACCAGGATGAGATCGTGGGCCACGCCGTGCGTGCGGGCTACCTCTATTCAGGTGTTGCCGATGTGGCAAGCCTCACCAACGACACCGCATATTTCCATGCTTTAGAGCGTATCTGGGATAATATGGCTTCTAAGAAGCTTTATATCACAGGTGGTATTGGTTCACGAGCTCAGGGCGAGGGCTTCGGTCCGAACTATGAGCTCAATAACCACACCGCCTACTGCGAGACCTGCGCTGCTATTGCTAATGTATATTGGAATTACCGCATGTTCCTCGCCACGGGCGACTCTAAGTATGCCGACGTTTACGAGCGTGCTTTATATAATGGCGTGATTTCGGGTGTTTCACTCTCTGGCGACAAGTTCTTCTATGACAATCCGCTCGAAAGCATGGGCCAGCATGGCCGCGAGAAGTGGTTTGGCTGCGCATGCTGCCCTGGCAACGTCACCCGCTTCATCGCCAGCGTGCCTAATTATATGTATGCAACCCAGGCTGATGATATCTTTGTGAACCTCTTCATCCAGAGCGAGGCTGACATCAACACAGCCAACAATAAGGTGAAAATCGCCCAAGAAACTGCTTATCCTTGGGATGGCAAGGTGACTCTCACCATCAATCCTGACAGCGTAGGCACCGAAGAATGGGCTCTGCGCATGCGTATGCCTGGCTGGGCTCAGGATGCTCCCGTGCCTACCGACCTCTACAGCTTCGTTGACAAGGCTTCGGCTCCTATTTCTATAAAGGTGAATGGCGCTCGCACCAATGCCATGGTTGGCAACGGCTATGCCACAGTGCAGCGAGTATGGCAACCCGGCGACGTGGTGGAGATTACCATGCCGATGGACATCCGCCAGGTGCGCGCAATCGACAGCGTTGCTGACGATCGCGGCAAGCTCGCTATTGAGCGTGGTCCTGTGATGTTCTGCCTCGAAGGCATCGATCAGAACGATAGCACTGTATTTGACAAGTTCATTCCCGCTGGCACCCAGATGGAGAGTGCTTACGAGCCCGACCTGCTCAACGGAGTTGTCACCCTCAAGGGCAAGGCTCAGAAGAAGCTCGCCGATGGCACCACCCAGGAAGTAGACTTCAAGGCAATCCCCTACAGCACATGGAACAATCGTGGCGAAGGCCACATGGCAGTGTGGATTCCCGACAATGCCGACACCGCTACCGCTACTCCCACTCCCACCAAGGCCAGCCAGGCAATGTGCTACCAGCTGCCCACCGAGGCCGCTACCGATGCTCCCGATGCCACCAGCAATGTGCAGTGGGCTTGGGGCTACAACGACCAATGGGAACCCACCAGCAGCGCTGACACCAGCAAGCCTTACCATTATTGGTGGCTCCGCCGCGGCAGCTTGGAGAACGTCTGCTATAAGTTCAACGAACCTACCGAGGTGTCGTCAGCCGACGTTTACTGGCTCGACTTCGACCACTACGATGGCAATTATCGCGTGCCACAGAGCTGGAAACTCTACTACAGCGATGCCAACGGCAAGTGGAAAGAAGTGGCTGCTACCAGCCCCTACGGAACAGAGAAGGACAAATACAACCATCTCACATTCGAGCCCGTCACCACCACCGACCTCAAGCTTGAAGCTCAGCTCCAAGATGGTGAAAGCGGCGGTGTAATCGAGTGGAAAATCGACTGAATCTTCGATTCAAGGTATTAAGTGTAAAGTATTAAGTATTAAGAAATACATCGATTGACAAGCTTTAGCTCAATACGTTTTAAGTTTTAAGTTTTAAGTTTTAAGAAATACATTCGCCTGACAAGCTTTAGCTCAATACGTTTTAAGTTTTAAGTTTTAAGTTTTAAGAAATA
>JAJBUG010000051.1:80995-194454 GCA_020860515.1 Bacteroidales bacterium
CATTCGCCTGACAAGCTTTACTAAAGAAGAAAAACTAAGGATAGAAAAATCATTTTCTTAAAACGTAAAACGTAAAACGTAAAACTTAAAACAGAAAGATCAATTTCTTAACACTTAATACTTAAAACTTAAAACCAAAGTTAGGATATACCTTAAATTATTATAATCACTTACCTGCTTTTTTATGAAGTGTAAAAATTTAACACAGCGCAGTGGGCGCTGGATGCTGGTTGCAGCGCTTCTTTGCGGCGGAGCTTACACAAGCTACGCTGCCGAGGCTGCTGAGCCTGCTCCCCAGAGCTCGCAAGCTCAGACCGTAACGCAAACCGGTACGGTTGTTGACACTTACGGCGACCCAGTCATCGGCGCTGCCGTCTTGGTGGATGGCGCACAGGGCGTAGTCACCAACATTGATGGCGAATTTACAATCAAGGCTCCTGTCGGTGCCAAGCTGAAGGTACAATCGGTTGGATATGTGCCCGAGACTGTGGTTGTAACTGGTCAGCCAATTAAAGTTACCCTCCATGAGGATTCACAGATGCTCGACGACGTGGTAGTCATCGGTTATGGTACGCAGAAAAAAAGGCGATGTAACCTCGGCTGTATCATCTGTAAAGGCTGAAGACTTTGCCGCTGGTAAGATTGGCGATGCTGCCGAACTTATCAAAGGTAAGGTTGCTGGTCTGTCGGTTGTTAACTCATCTGGCGACCCCAACGCTACTTCTTCAATTATGCTTCGCGGTGTCACCACCCTTATGGGTAGTGTAGAACCACTTGTGCTTGTCGATGGTATCGAGGGTAGCCTGACCACTGTGGCTCCTGAGAACATCGCTGAGATTTCAGTGTTGAAGGATGCATCTGCTGCCGCTATCTACGGTACTCGCGGTGCCAATGGTGTTATCCTTATCACCACCAAGAGTGGTACTCGCGGTGCTAACGCTTCGTTCAGTTACAGCGACTACTTCTCATTCTCCGACTTCACCAAGAAGGCCGATTTCATGGACACCCATGATGTAATCGAGGGCCTCACAGCTCTTCCTTACGCTGGATATGATACCGACTGGCTCGATGCTGTGACTCGCAAGAGCGGTTTCAAGCACAACCATAGCTTCCAAATCAGCGGCGGTACCGAGAATGCCACCTATTCGGGTAACCTCACCTATATGAAGGAAGAAGGTATAATGCGCGGATCTGACAATGAGAGCTTGAAGTTGCAAATGGACTACACCCAGTATTTCTGGAACGACATCTTGAAAGTCAACTTCAACTCACTCATCAGCCGTCGCAAATACTCGCTCAATAGCAACAGTTACGTCTATCGTCAGGCCCTGATTCACAATCCTTCTGAGCCGGTTTACAATGAAGATGGCAGCTACTATGAGAATTTCGACCGCTTCCAGTACTACAACCCCGTAGAAATCCAGAATGAATACGAAGGCAACACTCGTACCAATTTCTGGCAAATGGCTGGTACTGTTACCGTAGAGCCTATCAAGGGATGGCAGACAAGCGTGATGTTGGCTTGGAATGAGACTAACTCAACCACTGAGAGCTTTACCTCTCCTCTCTATTATACTCTTGCTCTCGAAAGCGATTACAACGGCTCGGCAAGCAAGAGTTCGGGTAACAGCAACAGCAAGAGCATCGAAGTAACATCGAAGTATTACAAGAACTGGCATAACAAGCATCGCCTCGATGCCCTGGTTGGTTACAGCTACCTCTATAATATTTATGATGGCTTCAATGCTGGCAACGGTAACTTCTCAACCTTAGCTTACAAGTGGAACAACCTCGCCAATGGTTCGCTCCTTAAGGAAGAAGACCGCCACGCTTGGATGGGTTCGTACCGCAACGACGACACTCTGATTGGTTTCTTCGGCCGCGTTAGCTACGGCTACGACAACCGCTACAACATCTTGGCTTCAATCCGTCATGAGGGTAGTTCGAAGTTTGGTGATAACAACAAGTGGGCAAACTTCCCCTCTGTATCACTCGGCTGGAATATTATGAACGAGGAGTTCATGAAGTCAACCTCAGCTTGGCTCAACAATCTGCGTCTCCGCATTGGTTATGGTGTAACTGGTATTACTCCAGACGAATCCTATCTGTCGATTTACCAATACAACTATGATAATTATGGTGATGTGATGAACCTTGAAGGCGAATGGATCAAAACCCTTATTATTGAGAATAACCAAAATAAGGACCTCAAGTGGGAAACCACTCACGAGTGGAACTTCGGTCTTGACTATGGCTTCTTCAACGATCGCATCAGCGGTGCTATTGACTTCTATATCAAGGACACCCATGACTTGCTCTTTGACTATGCAGTGCCTGTGCCTCCAAATTTGTATGGCACCACTCGTGCCAACGTAGGTAAGATGCGCAACACTGGTGTTGAGTTTATGATTACTGGTATTCCTTTCCAGACCAAGGACTTCCAATGGACCACTACTGTAACTCTGTCACACAATAAGAATAAACTGCTCAGCCTGAGCAACGAACTCTATGAAACCGATAACTTCCAGGAAGTAGGTGGCGTATCTGATCCTATTTCAGTATCAACTCACTGTATGGAGGTTGGCCATGGACTTGGCGACTTCTGGGGTCTGAAGTCAGTAGGCGTTGACAAGGATGGCTTCGTATTGGTAGAGGTAAAGGACGATGATGGCAACTGGGTAGTACAACCATTCGACACCAACCTTAACAAACTCGAAAACCGCCAGCGCCTCGGCAATGGTATGCCTAAGGTTTATCTTGGTTGGAACAATACCTTCTACTACAAGGGATTTGACCTTAACCTGCAGTTCACTGGCCAATTCGGTTACAAGATTCTCAACGTGCAGCGCTGCTTCTATGAGAATAACTCAATTGCTTACAACCGCCTGAAATCAGCTGCTAACTGGTATCCAGCTATCAACATCGACGGCACTCCCTATATCGATCCCGAAACTGGCAAGCAAAAGATGGTACAGCTGTCATCATCAATGTCGCAGGGCGTATGGAGCGACCACCTCGAAAATGGCGACTTCTTCAAGCTTACCAATGCTACTCTTGGCTATACATTCCCGCTTAAGGGCGACTTCAAGAAATTCGTAAAGACACTGCGCCTTTATGTTTCGGCTACCAACTTGTTCTGCATCACCAAGTACAAGGGTCTTGACCCCGAGGTTAGCAACTACTTCATCTCGCCTGGTATCGACGATCGCGACAAGTATCCTACAATCCGCAGCTACACAGTGGGCTTGAACTTAACCTTCTAATCGCAACAAAGACATGAAAAATATATTCAAAACACTCGCAATAGGCACACTCGCCCTTGGCGCGCTGAGCTTCAGCTCTTGCACCAATCTCGACGAGAACCTCTACGATATCTTGGCCGATGAGAACATCGACCTTGACAACGAGGATGACCTCAACGCCATGCTGGGTCACTGCTGCACTACCTTCCGTTACATCTATGTCAGCTATTGGGGCTACATGGAAATCCAGGAAGAGTGCGCCGACACCTACTGTATCCCTAAGCGTATCGGTGTGGGATGGGGCGACCTTTATGTGAACCTCCACAAACATGACTGGACCTACACTCAGGGCCACGCCGAGAACCTGTGGAACTGCTGCTATACCAATATCGGTTATTGCAACAAGGTGCTCGACAACTGCGAACCCGACGAGGTTTCAACTGTTACGACCCAGGCTCGCTTCTTCCGCGCTTGCAGCTACTATATCCTCTTTGACCTCTTCCGTAATGTTCCTCACATGACCACATTCGACGTAGAGGTGGGTTGGCTGCCCGAGCAGATTGGCATTCAAGCAATGTACGACTATATTGAGAGCGAACTCAAGTGGGTAGTTGACAACATCACCACTGAGAAGAGCTACGGCTGGGGTCATAAGTATGCTGCTGAAATGTTCCTGTCGCGCCTCTACCTCAACAAGAACGTTTACCTTGGAACCAACGACAACACTGGTTACGAAGCTGCCCTTGCTCTTGTAAACGATGTTATCGAGAATGGCGGTTACAGCCTTGCTCCAAATTACAGCGATAACTTCCGCGAGAACCTCAACGATAATCCTGAGATTATCCTTGCTATCCCCGAGGATCGCACCCACGCTACTCACTTCCAACTTTGCTCGATTGCTTTCCCGCAGACTGGCATGGAGGCTTATGCTTCTTCTTGCGGTTGCTGGAATGGCTCAGCTGCAGTGCCCCAATTCGTTGACACTTACAGCCCATGGGATCGTCGCAACAAGGACACTTGGGCACAAGGCCAGCAGCACTATGCAGTGAAGAACGATGATGGCACCTACACCAATAATGCAGGCGACCCCATCCCATTCGATGCTGACGACTGGTCAGGCACAGGCTACCTCAACTACAGCCGCAACCTCCACTCAATCGACAACCCCGGTGCTTATCAGCAGGAGGGCTACCGCATGCATAAGTATGAAATCGTTAACGGTACCAACAATGGCACCTATGCCGACGACTTCCCAGCTATCCGCTTGGCTGAAGCTTACTTCACCAAGGCTGAGTGCCTGCTGCGCCTCGGTCGCGACGAGCAAACAGCTGCCGACCTGATCACAGCTGTGCGCCAGCGTTCGTTCCCCGATTCAATAGCATTGGCTACTCGCACCGTGGCTGACCTCAAGGGCCCCAGCGTATATGCTTACGGCCATGAAGAGTGCACCACCGCTGCTTACAACGAATGGACCACTTGGGTACGTACCAACGAAGGTGGCGCAGATATCGAACTTGGCGGTCTGCTCGACGACTATGCTTGGGAATTTGTGGGCGAATGCGCTCGCCGCACCCAGCTCATCCGCTTCCGCATGGATGATGGCCGCTCGGTATTCACCGGCAAGAGCTGGTTCTGCAAGGATGGCAACGACAAGTCGATGTACGAAATCTTCGCTATCCCCGAATCTGCAATGAAGACCAACCTCAAGCTCGAGCAGAATCCTGGCTATTAATTAACTAACACTCTGAAACTCAGATAACAATGAAAAAGTTATTTTATTTCATAGCGTGCCTGATTGCGTTGCCAATGGCATCGTGGCTGCTCACCAGCTGCGGCGACAACGACAACTTCTCAACCCCGCACGTGCTCACCCCTGGTGAAATCCAGACAATCCGCACTCAGGATTCTCTCGACTCGGTCCGCCGCACCATGATTGATGCCGACACCGTATTCAAATATAAGATTAGCGATCAGCCTGCTGCAGATGGCATCTGGACAAATAAGCCCCTCTATGTTGACCTGGATGAGATAGCCAAGGTATTTGGCCTTTCATCAGGCCAGGATGTAGCTGACGGTATCGTAAATGGTACTGTTAAGGGTTGTGCAATGAATGCTGAAACTCATGCTATCATCGCTACTCAGTCAACCTCGAATGGTCTGATTGGCCACTGGTGGCAGTACAATGGCGATATCGGTACATGGGCCGACAACCTTGCTAACCTCGTGCTCTTTGCCGAATGGCAGTGCTGGGAGCTTCAGGAAGATGGCCATGCCGACCTGTCGGAGTGCTACTACAGCGTGGGTCAGTTCCCTGGTCGCTTGGAAACAGGTTTCTCCTACACATTCTATGAGGGTATGCAATATACCGGTGCTGATGAGGTTACTCACCGCGTAATATTCCAAGTTCTGTGGCGCTTACCGGATCCTACTAAGGCAGAGGTTATAGGAGAGCAGAGTGTAGAGGTTACTCTCCCAGTCAATCCTAAGGGATACACCTTGAATCCTGTTAGCTTCAATCTCTCGAAGGTGCTAAACGACCTTGATCTTACTACAATCGTTCAGAAAGAGAATCTGATTGCAACTCTGCCTGATGGTTCTTACTCGCAAGATCAGACTGCCGACAATGGCTTCTGGTTCAACAGCGAAGGCCGAATTTGTACATTGGGTGATGCTGATGCTAAGTTGGAGATTGTTTATCCAGGCTCAAATAATGATCCAAATACCCTGGGTATCTGCCTCAAGCCTAAGAAGACCGAGGCTGGCGACGTATTCAAGCAAGACTTTGGCTTCTTCGCTGATGGTATGATTTCGGTAGTTCATGTTACAGTTAACGTTGTTGCAGCCGAAGAATAACACTTAAATTAACCTGCTGGGCAGTTGCAAAGCTGCCGCTGCCCAGCAATTTTCAATAACCAAATACCACGTTTTATGAAAAAAGCAATCTTATCACTTGTGGCTGCTCTGGCCTGCGGTGTAAGCTCATTCGCTGCTATTGATGCTATCGTCATCAACGCAGGCGGCGACGAGCCTGTCACCATCGCCCTCAGCGAGAAGCCCACAGTGAAGGTAAGTGCCGACGCTCTGGTCATCACTACCGAGTCAGGCACAACCTACACTTACGAGACCACCGAGAAGATCTCGTTCGCTCCCACCGAATTAGGCGGCATCGAAGCCATCGTAGCTGACAAGGCTATGCCTACATTCTACTTCGACAACAGCGCACTGCGCGTTTACAACCTTGAGCCCAACTCAATGGTGGCCCTCTACGGCATCAATGGCGTAACCTACTTCCAGGGCCGTGCCGACTCAGAAGGCAATCTCGAGGTTGACCTCACTCCCTATCATGGCGTAATCATCGTCAACACAGTAAACAAATCAATCAAAATTAATAAGAAATAAGCAATGAAAAAGCAATTTTACGCAGCTATGGCTGCCCTGATGGTGGGTGGCTTCGCAAGTGCACAGACTGTATCAGTGATCGGTCTTGATGGCAACGCTATCGCAACTTACGACCTGGATCAAGTTAACCAGATCGTGTTCACCCCCGGTGAAGAACCCGAACCCAATCCAAATGATCCCGTAATTCCAGATCTTCCCGACAATGCCGTTGTGGTAGAACTGACCGAAGGTAATCAATATGAAGGCATTGTTCTTCCTATTGATGCTGATGCAATTGCAGAAGAGCTCGACCTTCCTTCATTGAGCACCAATTATATGACCATCTATGCTAAGCAAGGAGACGAACTTTCAAACAACTATACTGCTGCTGGTGATGGCGGTTTCTGGTTTGATGTAAATGGTACTATTTGTGGATGGAACACCGAGGGATGTGCAGTTTATGCAGAGTTCTACAATGACCTTTATGAGGATGGTACTACAGCCGCTTGGCTCGCTGGTCAGTTTCCTGGCGCTCTAAAGGCTGGTGATGTGCTTGTTGTTACTATCGTAATGGTAAGCAACTTTGATGAAGATGCACAATATGAAATGCCTATTTGCTTCGTAATCAATGCACGTGAGGCTGAAGAGGTAGTTTATGAGGGCGCAACAAGTTGCGAGGCTTCTTGCACCAATGATTATGTTCCTACAGTGGCTACATTTAATGCGGATGAAGTAAAGGCTGCTCTTGGCATTGAAAACATGTCGGAAGCACAGGTTGTTCTGAAAAATCCTGATGGCTCTACTGTTTACAATACCACAGCCAACAACGGTTTCTGGATGGATGCTACTGGCACATCAGTTGCATGGGGTGGCGACACAGTATGGTTTATTGAATTTGATCCTGAGAGCAATGAAGCTGGTCTGAATGTAGGTCAGGGTAATTGCGAACCTTATACCGAATATCAAGCAGTATTTGGTTTCTTGGCTAATAGCAAGATCGCTTGGATTACCGTAAACTACAAGACTACCGATGACCAGCGTCCCGCAGAAGAACCCACTGAATAAACACTATTCTCAATCTTATCTCCCAACCGTGGGCCAACCCTTGGTCCACGGTTTCCCACAAAACCCTTTAAATCTCTCTTCCCGCGGAGCGCGGTTAACGCTTGAAACTCTTTTTCCTCTTTTCTTTAGAAAACTCTAATAACAAAACCATATAAACTATCACAAACCAACCCATGAAAAAAAATCTGCTGAAACTTGCCATGGTCATCGTGGCCATGCTGGGTGCAACGCAATGGGCCACAGCCGCTGAGTTCATCAATCAGCTGGTGATTAAGTGCGCCAATGGCGACAGCTATTACATTGCACTCGATGAAACCCCAAAAGTCTTTCTTACAGAGGACGAACTCACAGTAATGTACTCAGGCCAGAAAATCTATCTTGATGCAACCGATACCGTTGACTTCACCTGGGGCAACGCAGCTGGCATCGAAGACCTGAAGGTTAACACAAAGCCCACATTCTACTGGGACGGTGACGTGCTGCACGTGCTCAACCTCCAGCCCGAAGAGAATGTAGCCCTCTACTCAATAGATGGCAAAGTTCTCTACAGCGGACGTGCCGACATGGAAGGCACAGCTGAGATCAGCCTCGCAGGCCGCACAGGCGTGGCTATCGTAAAAACTCAGTCACAAACAATCAAATTCTCAAGATAAGCCATGAAAAAACTTCTATCTGCATTTTTGATTGCTGCCATTGGCTTTGGCACCTCAGCACAGACCGTGACCTTTAAGCTAAACAGTAAAGTTGAGGCAGAATACAATCTTAATGAAATCAAGGGACTTCAGTGGAAACCCATTGATGAAAGCAAGATTATCAAGCCTGAAGATGTACCAGATCTTGACAAGTTCTACTATCCTGGTGACCGTGCTTATACCAAGAGTTATGAGGATATGTTCAAGACTACTACCAATTACAATTTCCATTACATGAAGCAGAGCGAACACTTCTTCTGCTTCTGGGATAAGCAATTCGGTGAGGATCCCAAAAAAGCTACAGAAAGCTGGGCACGTGTGGATATTGATGACTTGCTTGAAAAGGCAGAGCAATTCTTCCACACTAATATCGAGGTACTTGGCATGGCAAAGCTTGGAGTAGGCGAGAGCAACCTTGACAATTATAAGATGCAAATCTGGCTTATCTATGATAGCGGTTGGACAGCCACAGGATCAGGCTATGGCGATGTGATTGGTGCTCTATGGGTAACTCCATCCACCTGCCAACCAGTTGGTTCAACTATAGCACATGAGATTGGTCACTCGTTCCAATACCAAGTATATGCTGATGCTCTTGCAGCTGGTACAGCTAAGAATTACAATGCTGGCTTCCGCTACGGCTGGGGTGGTACAGGCGGTTGCACATTCTGGGAGCAATGCGCTCAGTGGCAGTCGTTCCAGGATTATCCCGACCAACAGTTCGGTCAGGACTTCAATCCTTGGCTTCTCAACTACCATCGTCATTTCTGCCACGAGTGGATGCGCTATCAAAGCTACTGGCTACAGAGCTACTGGGTGATGAAGCGTGGCATCGAAGCTTTCGGCAATATCTGGCGTGAAAGCCGTTCGCCCGAGGATCCTATCCAATGCTACATGCGCCTCTATCTCGACAACGACACTCAAGCATTCTGGGACGAATACTACGACTATGCAAGCCGCATGGTAACTTACGATATCGACAATGTGCGCCAGTATCGCAACAGCACCTGGGGCCCATCAAATCAGTACAGCGCTTCGCTCTTTACCATTGGTGACAAGGAATATCAGGTTGCTTATAGCCGTTGCCCCGAAACCTCAGGCTTCAACATCATTCGCCTCAATACCCCCAAAAATGGTGGCACAGTAAAGGTTGATTTCAAGGCTCTGCCCGTAGGCAGCGCACTTGCGGCTGGCGATACTGGCGAATACAAGAAGGGCGACAATGAGGGTATTGGTGGCAGCGTTACAAATTACAACTCCAATACCACCAACTCTTCAGATCCCGACTTCCGCTATGGATTCGTAGCGGTAGTTAATGGCGAGCCTGTTTATAGCGAGATGACTCATGCTGCTGAGGGTGTTGCTTCGATGGACGTTCCTGCTGATGCCGAGGAGCTTTACATGGTAGTTGTTCCTACTCCTGCCAAGTACACCACCCATTCATGGGATGTAGATGACCTTACTGATGAGCAATGGCCTTACAGCTTCAAACTCGATGGAACTAACCTCTTCGGCTCATACGACATCGACTTGACAGCCGATCCTAAGAGCATCGATTTTGAGTACAATGTAGAGTGCGACGCTAACAATGGCGCTTACGAGCTTGGTAAGATCGACCTCAGTACCACTGGCGACCTTGAGGCTTTGGCTCAGGCATTTGTAATGCAGCCCAGCGAAATCGCAGCCATAACCTCAAGCATCTCAGTTAATTCAACTGGCAAGCCTGGCGAGGGCAAGGTGGTATTTGGTTTGATGAATCCCGACGGTTCGATCTCATATACCTACACAGCCAATGTAGGCTTCTATATCAATGCAGATGGCAGCCATGGCTCGTGGAGCGAGGGTTCGCCTCTGTGGGTTGAATATGACAAGACCAACTTCGTGCTAACCTATGGCCACCGTCCTGGCGCAACTACCGCTGGCGAAGCTTATACAGTAAAGCCTTGCTTGGTTTACACCAAGGATGGCGTAGAATATGTGGCTACATTCACTATCAATGAGCAGTTCTAAAAAGGTTGATACCCATTTTCTGCAATAAGTAAAACTCGGGTAGGGGGAAGCTGGGTAAGTGACTTCCCCCTATTCTTCTTACGTTTTACGTTTTACGTTTTTAGTTTTACGTTTTTAGTTTTACGTTTTTAGTTTTACGTTTTTAGTTTTACGTTTTAAGAAATGCTTTTATTTATGAAACTTCATTAAAAATTGGACAGAACGAAAATAATGGACAGAACAATCTATTTCTTAAAACTTAAAACTTAACACTTAAAACCAATAAAGCTTTGTGTATGAGACTTTTCACTTTATCTGTTTTTGCCCTTTCGCTGGGTCTTTCGGCGGCTGCCCAGGAGTATATCAACATTGAGCAGGATGGCTCGACCCTTGCTTCCTATGATGCCTCGATGGTAAGCGAACTCCGCTTCCTTTCGGGCGATGATGCTGCCGAAACATTGGCTCGCTACCAAGTGGCCAAAATCGAAATCAACACCGCTGGTGGCGCTCCTATCACATCAAAAGAAGATTACATCGACTGCACTGTAGCAGTAGATTCGCCCTATGACGAATGGGATTTTGAGGCCGAGGCGGGGATCAGAGGCCGAGGCAACTCTTCATGGCTTTGGTACGACAAGAAGCCCTATCGAATCAAGTTGAAAAAGAAAGCATCAATCATGGGTATGCCCGAGGGCAAGAGCTGGGTGCTCTTGGCCAACTACCGCGATCCCACCCATTTGATGAATACTTACGTGTTTGTGCTTGGCAAGATGCTTGGGCTGCCTTATACCAACGACACTCGCTATGCCGAGGTAACGCTCAACGGAGATTATATCGGTCTATACCAAGTGACTGAGCAGGTGCAGCAAGGCAAAGGCCGCGTGAATGTTGACGAGGCCGCTGGCTATCTGATTCAACTTGATGCCGACGATGGCCCATATTACAGCCCCGAGGCAACCGACAATTTCTGGAGCAGTGTGTATGAAATGCCCGTATGCGTGAAGAATCCCGATGAGCCAACGGCTGAACAGCTCAAGCAGGTTAAGAATGACCTCCGTGATTTGGAGTATGCCATTATGGGTGGGGATTATGATGATATCAAGGCAGAACTGGACGTGCAGTCGATGATTGATTTTTTGATTATTCAGGAGTTGGTTTACAATGTAGAGCTGGATGCTCCACGCTCGATGTATATGCATCGTGATATCGACGGCGATCTCTGGCACATGGGCCCGCTGTGGGACTTCGACGCAGGCTATGACTTCGACTGGGGTCAGATGTACACGGGCCATCATTATTTCGATTCTTATAAGGAATTGGTGCTTGGCACAAAGCCCACTCGCCATGAAGGCACGATCTATTGGGTGCCGGAGTTCTTCAGCGATTTATTCTATATCCGAGCATTTGTGGAGGATTATCAGGCTCGCTGGACTCAGATTCGCAGCCTCGTGAATGCCGCCTGGCAGGAGACCCTGCGCTATGTGGATTACGATGCAATGCAGCGCAATGCCGACCGCTGGCCCATCGACCACAGCTACAGCACCGAAATCACAAAAATGGGCAACTGGCTCAAAAATCGCGCCAATTACCTCGACACCGTAATCGCCGGCTACTAAAGTGCGCTCCGCGCACTGGCTTGGTTGCTGTTACCATGAGTCGTGCGCTCTGCGCACTGGATTCAAATTTTTGCTATATTTGCAGTGTGATTTTAAATTTTACCCAATATGAAGAGGAATTTGTTGATTATGCTGTTTCTGTCGGCTCTGTGTGCTGGGTTTGCCGTGGAGTTGACTGGGGTCGTGTGCGATGCCAAGGGCAAACCCAAGAAGGGCATCGAAGTTCTGCTTGCCGATGATGTGAAGGTAAAAACAAAGAAGGATGGCATATTCAATATTGAGACCACCAAAGATTCCATCACACTGCAGGTGAGCCGTGACGAAACCCTCACAGTGCCAGTAAGAGGGGATAGAATGGTAATATTTTTGGAGAAAAAGCAAGCACGAGTAGAATACGACAACGATACATTGCATATACCTTATGTAAAAGAGCTCAAATACTATAGCCAAGGCATCCTAATAAATCGTGAACAGATTGTAAAGAGTGGTGCACGTGACCTCTATGAACTGCTCAAAGGTCGTGTGGCAGGATGTGTGGTTAATGGAAATTTGATTAGTTTGCGACCCACAGGCAACCTTAGAGGCGAGATGAGAGGAGGAGAAGATTTAAAATCCAATTTCGAACCGCTATTCTTTGTCGATGGCGTAGAGTGTCGCGGATCGGCTCAGGCTAATGTGCGTGCACCCATCGAAACCATCGAATCAGTTGAAGTGCTCAAAGATGGCACTATGTACGGTCTTCGTGGAGCAGCCGGTGCCATCCACATCACCACCATCAAAGGCGCCACCTCAAAATAATAGCCAGAGGCATATCTGGATTATAGAATAAGGAAAAAGGTCAAAAGGCACACGCCTTTTGACCTTTTTTGCGGAATGACCGAGATTCGAACTCGGGAACCGGTTTTGCCGGTTACACGCTTTCCAGGCGTGCCTCTTCAGCCACTCGAGCACCATTCCGTAATCTGCCTTTGCCGAAACTTTTTGTGAGTGCAAAGGTAAGACTTTTTTTTGAATTGACAATCCACAAATATGCAAAAAATGCATATTTGTGGATTTTGACTATGTGAAAGAACCCACAGGAGTTATTTCGGACATGAGGCGATAAGGCCGGCGATAACAGCGGGAGTGAAGCCTGCAGCCTCCATGGCGTTGAGGCCCTTGATGGTGATGCCGCCAGCGGTGGTTACGCGGTCGATTGCTGCCTCGGGATGTTCGCCGGTGGCAAAGAGCAGCGCGGCTGCGCCGAGCATAGTCTGCAACACTGCCACCTTTGCCTCCTCCGGACGGAATCCGAGCTGTACGCCGCCCTCCATTGCTGCGCGCACATAGCGCATGGCGTAAGCGATGCCGCATGAAGCTATGGCTGTGCCAGCACCCATGTTATGCTCCTCAACCAGCATGGCGCGCCCAAGCTCGTTGAAAATGGCCAAGAGCTCGTCCTGCTGCTCCTTAGAGCATCGGCGGGTTGACATGAATGTCATGCTTTGCAGCACTGCGATGCCAGTGTTGGGAATGATAACGGCGGTAGAAGGAATGTCCTCAGCGCCAATTACACCCAGCATATCATCAATCTTATCCAGTTTCATGCCGCCGATCACGGTAGCTATCAATTGATTTTTGAAATCGAGCACAGGCTTGATTTGCTCAAACACCTTCTCGGCCAGCCAAGGCTTCACCACCACCAGCACAAGGTCTTTGCCTTGCACAGCTTCGCAGTTGTTGGTAGTGGTTTTGATATTGGGATATTCTTCCTGGATTTTGTCGAGGGTAGGGCCGAATGGGTCGGCCACGGTAATGTCGGCTTCCTTGATGAGCGTGCCCTGAGCGAGGCCACGGGCGATGGCACCGCCCATATTGCCACCTCCGATGATTGCTACTGACTTTATCATTGCGGGTAGATTTAGTAGTTGAAACTTTACTGCAAAGTTAGCAAAAATTATTGAACAATCCAACGAAAACACGTGTTTTTAAATAGTAATCAGTCAATCGACACACTGAAAACACACTTCAACTATCAACTCTACCTTTTTCAAACTCTAAAACTACAGAAAAATGAAGCCACGTTTACTATTAGCAGTCCTTTTAGGAGGGGCAATGTCGTTCTCCTATGCCAGTGAGCCAGGCGAAAGCGTGCCAGGGCACATCGACACTTCCAAGATCACAATCAAGCCTTCGGGCCGCATCCTGATGGACGCAGCGGGATATTTCGGCGGCAATGGCGACCATAGCGCACTCGACGAGGGAGGCGGCAAATTCGTGTCAGGCCTTGCAGTGCCCGACGTGCGAGTGGGCGCCAAGGTAAGCTACATGAACTGGAAGGCCAAAATCGACATTGGTTATGCTTACCAGAGCCTTAGCATGAAGGATATTTTCTTGGAGTACGACTTTAACAAGGAGAATCTGGTGCGACTTGGCTATTTCGTTCACCAATTCGGCTTGAATTCATGCACCAGCTCATCAATGAAGCCTACGATGGAGGAGGCCGTAAGCAACACATTCTTTGATGCCAATCCTCGTAACTTAGGGGTGATGTACGTGCGCAATTCTCCCAAGTATCTTGGAGCAGTGAGTGCCTTTGTCGAGGGAAACGCAATGAAGAAACATGCCCAGGACATGGGCAAGCAAGGCTGGGGCGTGCAGACGCGCCAGGTATTCCGCCCCAAGGCTGCTACTGGCGACATCGTGCAGGTAGGCCTTAGCGTGAATTATCAGTCGCCCACCTACAATTCAGATCCCGAACTCAACCACACCAGCTTCACCTACAGCGCCAATTTCCCAACTCGCGTAAGCCAAGTGACTGCGCTTGAGGCTCAGATCACTAATGCACGCGGCGAAGTAAAGCTGTCGCCTGAGTTGCTGCTTTGCAAGGGAGGCTTGGCCCTGGAGGGCCAGTATTACTATATGAAAGTGTTCCGCAAGGATGGTTTCAAGGATTATAAGGCACAGGGCGTGTACGGCTGCATCCGAGGCATCCTCAATGGCAAGGTTTACACCTACAGCTCGAGCGACGGCGGCATTGCCACTCCCGATCCAGGCTCATGCGAACTGTTGGCAGCCTACAACTTCACCGATGCCAATGACGCGGTAGCAGGAATCAGAGGCGGTATTTTGAATGACTTCTCGCTGACATTCAACTACTATATCAATCCTTGGATGATAGTGCGTCTGCGCTACAGCTACACCGATGTGCATAGTCGCAGTCTCGAGGGTATGCTCCCGAGCCGACATGTCAACACCCTCCAAGCTCGCATCCAAATTATCTTCTGATAAGAAATATGGTGTTGGGGTTTGTCGATTTAAGTTTGGTGGAATGATATATTTTGTGTACATTTGCGGGAAATTTGAGGAAATTAGAGCGTAATATGGCCAAAGAATATAAATTTTTGTTTTTTGACACCGAACTTAGCGGTTACGACCAACTTGTGAGCCTGGGCTATGTGCTGACCAATGGCGAGGGCGAGGAGTTGGAGGAGGGGTACTACCTGCTACGCCCCAACCGCCCCATTCGTCGCAGCACGGTGGCAATCCATGGCATCACTACCGAGGAGGCTCGCAAGGATGGGGTAGGGCTGAGCCGAGTGCTAACCCGATTTACCAATGTGGTGAAGAGGGCCGATGTGATACTTTGCTACGCAGCCTTTGGCGACTTGCTGTGCATGGGCATTTCCTACGAACATCTGCGCCGGCCATTCCCCTTGGACAAAGGCTCAGCCGTGGTGATTGACGTGGCATTTATGGCTGAAAAATACATGAAAGAGCATGGACTGACCAAGCCGGGCGAAACGCCGGGCTTGGATGCTGTGTATGCAGCCCTATTCCCTGGCGAGGACTATGATAGGCACAATTCGCTGGCCGATGCGCGAGCCACGGCCAAATGCTTCTGGCGCCTGCTCGGCGACGGCTATCTCACCATTAAGTCGATTTTCTCACAGGCTCGCGTGATGGAAATTTGCCATCAGCGAGATAGGAAAGAAAAAGAAAACGAAAATAATTGAAAAATAATTTGGCAAAATGTTGGAATTGTGATAAAAATTTTGTAATTTTGTGACCGAATCTAATTACACTCATTACTATGAAATTTGAAATCACAATCGTTCACCAAGCAGAAGCCAAAATTGTTATTGAAGACCCCTCGGGCGATCGCCCTGAATTTGACACTTTAGAATCCGCACGCGAGTATGGCAGCCTTATTGGCATAGATGAATCAAGGTTTCGAATCAAAGTTTCCCTGCAAGGGAAGGAGGCCGAAGGCCCGAATTTAGTAGATGCTATCACGAGGCTTATGCTTGAGTTTGGTTGGCGCATCGGTGCTGTGCACGACGTGACCCACGATTCCACATTTCCTTCGTTAGGAAAGGCTTTACAGAATTAAAATCAATCCTCCCAGGCTTTAATCCCTGGGAGGATTGATTTTTACAGAAATATCACTCAATTATGCACAAAAAATTGTAAAATGAGCAAAAAATGTGGATATGTCGGATTTTTTAATTAAATTTGCAAAGTTAATTACACCTACGAATCAAAACTTAGACTATGCAAAAGAGAAATAGCCTGAATCTCTATATCCAGGATTCGGTGCGAGAGCACTGGAACTTGCTGGCACTGACCGACTTCCAAGGCATCAGCCTGCAATATCGCGACATTGGCCGCAAAATAGCCAAGCTGCACATACTGATGGAGGAAGCCGGCATCAAGAAAGGGGATCGCATAGCGCTGTGCGGTCGCAACAGCGCCCAGTGGTGCATTGCTTTCTTCGCTACCCTCACTTATGGAGCTGTGGTGGTGCCTATCCTTCATGATTTCCATCCTGAAAACATGCAGCATCTGGTCACTCACAGCGAATCAAAGCTGATGTTCTGCGATTCGGAAATTTGGGAGAATCTTGACCCCGAAGAAATGAAAACCCTCGATGCCGCTTTGCGCATCTCCGACTTCTCATTGCTCCTGAGCCGCAAGGATGAGATTCAGTATGCACGCAAGCATCTCAACGAGCTATTCGGCAAGAAATACCCCGACCGTTTCACCCAGGAAAATGTGGTTTACCATAAGGATGAGCCTGAAGAATTGGCTCTGATCAATTACACATCGGGTTCTACGGGATTCTCTAAGGGCGTGATGGTGCCTTACCGCGCGCTGTGGAGCAATCTCCAGTACTGCCTCGACCATCTCAATTTCCTGCAGCCAGGCGACAATGTGGTGTGCATGCTACCACTGGCTCACATGTACGGCTTGATGGTGGACCTAATCCACTGCTTCAACCATGGCTGCCATCTCCACTTCCTCACTCGCCTGCCGTCGCCTACGATTATCATGAAGTCGTTCCAGGAGGTTAAGCCTAAGCTGATCGTGGCAGTGCCATTGATTATTGAGAAGATAATCAAGACCCGCGTGTTCCCGATGCTCGAAAAGCCTTTGATGAAGCTGATGCTGAAGGTGCCCTTTGTTGATGACAAACTGCTGAGCAAAATCAAGCTGAAGATTACGGAGGCTTTCGGTGGCAATGTGGAGGAGATTATTGTAGGTGGAGCTGGCCTAAACAAGGATGTGGAAGCATTCCTGCGCCGCATCAAGTTCCCATTCACCGTGGGCTATGGCATGACTGAGTGCGCTCCGCTAATTGCCTATGCTCCCTGGCGCCAGATGAGGCCGCAGTCGTGCGGACGCATCGTTGACCGCATGGAAGCTCGCATCGACAGCCATGATCCAGCCCGAGTGCCTGGCGTGCTGTGGGTGAAGGGCGCAAACGTGATGCTCGGATATTATAAGAATCCCGAGGCTACAGCGGCTGTGATGAAGGATGGCTGGATGAACACTGGCGACATTTGTACCCTCGACGAGGATGGCTACCTCTACATCCGTGGCCGCGACAAGAATATGATCCTCGGACCAAGCGGACAGAACATCTACCCCGAGGAAATAGAGCAAGTGCTCAACAATCTGCCCTACGTGGCTGAGAGCCTGGTGGTGCAAGCTGCTGACGGACAACTCGAAGCCCTGATTTATCCCGACTATGACAATGCCCAGAAGCAGGGAATGAGCGAAAGCGAAATCTACGATGTGATGCAGCAAAACATCAAGCAGCTCAACGCTGAGATGCCGGTTTATTCCAAGGTGAAGCACATGTCGATAATGAAGGAGGAGTTTGCCAAGACTCCCAAGCGCTCAATCAAGCGCTATCTGTACCAGAGATAGGTTTAAGGGTTAAGGATTAAGGCAATCCTAAATCCCAAATCTTGAGATGAAGACGGTGATAAAAATATTGCGGGTGCTGCCGATAATCGCCTTGCTGGCGATTATCGGCTTGCCTGTTTCTTTTTATCTGCTGCTTTCGACCGATTGGGCGCAGGAGCGCCTATGCAATGCAGGCCAGGAAATACTCACCAACTTGCTTGGCACCGAGGTGACAGTGGGGAGCATAAATTACGCGCCATTCAACCGCATTGTGGTGAACAATATCCGAGTGGAGGACGATCAAGCCGACGGCGCTCTGTGGATAAGCAAGCTTGAGGGCCGCGTGGAATTTATCGACCTCATCAAGGATCAAAAGCTAATAATCGATTATGTGGTAATCGATGGCCTTACAGCTCGGCTTACACGAGGCGATGCATCTTCGCCGCTCAATATCCAAGGGATAATCGATAGATTTAAGAACAAGGAAAAGAAGGAAAGCTCATCGCGAGTGCATCTGAGCATCAACGATTTCCAGCTCACCAATAGCCAAGTGAGCTACGATGTGCTTGATGCCGAGCCAACTCCAGGCCGATTCAATTCCAATCATATCCTGCTCACGGAGATTGATTGCGAGGTGTATGTGCCAGTGCTGACCAACGATACCTACAAGGTGGAGCTAAACCAGCTTTCCGCCTACGAGCAAAGCGGCCTAAGGCTGAAGAATCTTCTGGCTCATGCTGAGTTTTCGCCTTATGGCGCAGAAGTGTCGCAACTTCAGGTGGAGCTGCCTAACAGCCTGATTTCATTCACCCCATTGGCAGTGGAGGGTGATTGGCAGAGCAAATTGCCCAAGCTTGGCACTCAGTTGCCAGTGGGTGTAGGTATCAGAAACGGCTCACATGTGTATCTGCCAGATTTGGCTCCGATAGTGCCGAAATTGGCCGACATTAGCCAATATGTAGATTTGTCGGTTTTTGTCGAGGGCGTGGTGGATTCGCTTGACGTGAGCTATTTGGCACTAAGCGCCGAAGCAAGCCAACTCAGCTTGCACGGCAAGGGGAAGGTGTATGATATCACAGATTCAAAACAGACCCGACTTGAAAACATTGAAACTGAGTTGCGCTGCACCAACAATGATTACATCCTGCAATTGCTCAGCGATTTGGGCCTTAAATCATCGCCCCTTTTGACCCAGGCATTGGAAGCATGTGCTGAGCCAGTGGTTACGCTGGCCTATGATGGCACACTGCGCCGAGGCAAAGGCACGATTAGTCTTGAGTCAGATGCTGGCAATGTGAGCGCCGAAGGGGCTTTTATGTTAGCAGGGAAGAATTGTGAGATAGATGCAGCCGCTGCTCTGGAGAATTTTGACCTTGGCACAGTGCTTGGCGCTCACGATCTGGGCTACTGCACAGCAAATGTCGAGGCAAAGGGAAACTTGGGAAAATTGATTGATGGCGAGGCCGAGCTGAATGTGGACCATCTGCATTTCAGAGGCTATGACTATCAGGATTTGAAACTCAAGCTGACTGCCGAGGACAATTCGTATGTGGTAAATCTTAAGAGCGATGACCCGAATGCGAGGCTGTCGCTCTATGGCCATGCCAATCTTGGTGAGGCCAAAAGCGCCGAAATGGTGGCTCGCTTGTTTGCGGTGAATCTCGACACTCTGAATCTCTATAATAAATATCCTGGCTACCGGATTTCAGGAAATATTCAGGCTAAAGGCGAAGGACAGAGTTTGGCCCGCTTCAAGGCCGATGCGCGAATTACAAATCTGCATTATGTGAATGATGAGGGAAGCGGGTTATCTGTCAGCAAGATAGTGGCTGATGCTGACAATACCGATGGCCTTGGCGAGATTAACATTGACTGTGATTTCTTGCACGGTTCGGTGCAAGGGCAGTATAACTTCGCAAGCATAGGGCAGTCGGTGGATTTGCTGATGGCTGAGGTATTTCCGAGCTATGCCGACAATGTGAATCGCGCACGTCACTCCGACGAGGATATTGAGAGTCTTGGAAATAATTTCAATTTTGATTTCACGGTAAGCGATGCTGAAAATGTGTGCCAATTCTTTGGCTTGCCAGTGTCAATACTCGATCCCGTGAATATCAATGGCGAACTATGTGATGCTGAGCACAGGGCCAACGTAAATGTGGATGCTCCGTGGCTGATACAGGGAAACAATCTGGTGGAAAGCACCAATGTGTCGGTGCAGCTTGATGGATTGCAGCAGACGGGCATAGTGTATGCAACTACCCATTATCCCACCCAGAAGGGCCCTATGGATATGACTGCCACCATCAATGCCGAGCATGACAAGCTGGCCACGAATGTGGATTGGCAGATAGTGCGCGACAATCCCATCAACGGCAATATCAAATTTGACACATCGATCTACAAGGACGAAGCGCGCAAGCTGTGCGTGGATGTGGCATTTCAGCCTGGCTTGATTAATTTTGGCAATGAGGTGTGGAACATTCGCCCCAGCCATATCTTTTATCAGGATAAATTTCTCAATGTTGACCATTTTGCCTTGGAAGCTCCTACTCAGAGCGTAATCATCAATGGCACAGCCAGTCAATATCCTCAGGATAGGCTTAAGGTTAAGCTCAATGGCATACAGCTGCTCGACATTTTTGAAACACTCAACATCGACAAGGCTCTGATTTGCGGCAACGCCACTGGCACCCTGCTGGTGTCGGAGCTGTTTGCCAAAACTCCCAATATCGAGAGCACCGACTTCTTCGTGAAGGATATGGGCTACAACGGCTGCGTGCTTGGCGACGGCGACATCAAGATTACCTACGACGCGCCGAAAGCCGCATTTTGCTTTGACGCTGTGCTTGACCAGGCTGATGGCCGACAGTCAAAAATCAAGGGGTCGATTATTCCTGCCGAGGAGTATCTCGACTTTGACTTTGATGCCGACCATGTGAAGGTGGGCTTCCTGAAGCCATTTATGGATGCATTTTGCAGCGACATTGAGGGCTACGCTTCGGGTAAGGCTCATCTGTATGGCACTTTCAAATACATCGACCTGGCTGGCGACATCATGGCTGACACCGTAAGACTGAAGATTGATTTCACCAACACTTGGTATTCGGCCAGCGACAGCCTGCGCATCCGCCCAGGCGTAATCGATCTCAACAATATCACTATCTATGACGAGCAGAATCATCCTGCCAAGCTCAACGGCTGGGTGAAGCATTATTATTTCCATCAGCCGAGTTTCGACTTCGCCATCACTGGGGCTAAGAATTTCCTCAGCTACAATATCACCAAGGCTGACAATCCTCGCTGGTACGGCACTATTTATGGCAATGGCAGCGCACATGTGACAGGCGAGCCTGGGGTGGTTAATATCGGAGTGGCTATGAGCACGGCTCCAAAATCCACATTTACATTTGAGCTTCTCGACGATGAAGAAGCAGCCGAGTATTCCTTCATCGTCTTCAATGATGTCACACCCGTTGTCATAGGCGATGCTTATACCGATGTAAAATATTCATCCAAGGCAGTGGAGAAGGCCAAGAGCATGAAGCGGCTTGAAGAGGAGGATGAGCCTACTGATTACCGCATGGATATCAAGGTTGACATTACGCCGCAGGCACAGGTCAATATTGTGATGGATCCTATCGGCGGTGACTGCATACATGCTTATGGTTCGGGACAAATGGCCATGACTTATGATTCTACCGATGAGGATTTGCGCCTTATGGGCACATATACCCTGGAGAAGGGCGATTATAATTTCACTCTGCAAGATATCCTGATTAAGAACTTCACCATTCGCCAAGGCAGCAGCATCACATTCACTGGGGATCCATATCAAGCTCAACTCGACATCAATGCGATTTACAGCGTAAACGCCAACCTGTCGGACCTTGATGAATCATTCCTGCAAGACAAGGATCTGAATCGCACTAATGTGCCAGTGTATGCAGTGATGAAGGTCACTGGCAATATGTTACAGCCCGACATTGCCTTCGACTTGGAGTTCCCAACTCTTACATCAGATATTTATCGCAAGGTGCGCTCAATCGTGTCAACTGACGATATGATGAACCGCCAGATTATCTATCTGCTGGCCCTAAATCGCTTCTACACGCCCGAATACATGGCATCAACCACCAAGGGAAATGAGCTTTTCTCAGTGGCGTCGGCCACTATTTCGAGCCAGCTGTCGAGTATGCTGGGCAAGCTGAGCGATAATTGGAGCATAGCGCCTAATCTGCGTAGCGACCGAGGCGACTTTTCGGATATTGAGGTGGATCTTACCCTGTCGTCGAGCTTGCTGAATAATCGATTGCTCTTCAATGGCAACTTTGGCTATCGTGATAAGAGTTTGAATCAGAATCAGTTTATTGGTGACTTCGATATCGAATACTTGCTAAATCGCAGTGGCAATATTCGTCTGAAGGCCTACAATCGCTACAACGACCAAAACTACTATCTGCGCACAGCCACCACCACTCAGGGAGTAGGCGTGGTTTGGCATCGCGACTTCGACAATATCTTTGGGTTCCTGCGTCCGAAAAAGAAAACTAAGAATTGAAAATGGTGTTTAAAATAGCCGAAATTTGTGGTGGAATGGGGATTAGGTTTGGTCATTTGTGGGAAAATGAGTAAATTTGCAATTTGAATTGGGGTGGCTTTCCCTCAATGCACGCCCGATTCATGAACGATTTATGAGATTAGTGACACGTTTTTCAAAGATATTCAGCCTGTTAGGCATTGTGATGCTTACAGCTTGTTCGGCTCACGAGAATACCGAGGTTTCGGGTCTTGGGTGGATTATACCCAGTTTGCAAGTGACCGAGGAGCCTTCGGCGCCTGTGAGCGAGGACTTCGCGCTTACTATTCGCGACCTCGACGGCATCTACAGCCATACATGGGAAAATGCGAATCAATTTCCCGAATACGAAAGCTACCAAGTGGGTAGTTATGTTGCCCGGGCAGTGTCGGGCACGGAGCTGGCCGAGGGTTATGGCTGCCAGTGCTATGCGGGAGAGACAGAATTCCAGGTGTTAGAGGCTGCGCGCATAGATGTGCCAATCCATTGCGACCTCACTCAGGCTATGTGGTATTTCCAGGTCAGCGAGAGCTTCAAGGCCAAGTTCCCCGATGCCAGCATCGTGGCGCATGTGGCTGATTACCAATATCTCGATGCGGACTTAACCGAAACTCGACCGCTGTTGCTGATGCCGGGCGAGACTTATTTTTTTATCACCATTAAAAATGCCGAAGGCAAAAGCGCGAGCCTGGTGCCCAGTCTTACTGTGACCACAATGGCTGCATCCGCATTTACTCTGAATCTTGACCTGGAGGATGACAATTGCATGGTTGTGAGCTGTGGCTCGCAAGAGGCGCGTCTGCAAGTTGACGATTCCCTCTTCGACGAAGGCGACCCATATATCAGATGTGAAGGGTTTGAATCGGATCAGACTGTCACACTTACTGAGGGCTATCCATTTGACAAGCAGATAAAAATGATTGCCTGCGCCAGTGGCGGAGGGCTTGAGTCGGTAATCCTGACAGTGATGACTGATCCAGTCGATGCACTGAGCTACACTGGCGAATACAATTTGATGGAAGGCACCTCGGCTGTGATAGAGGCTGGATTGGAGGTGAGCCGACAAGAATCAAGTCTTGACGTGGATTTTAACAAACTGCTCGAAAATCTCACGATAAACCAAAACACTGAGGTGACATTTGTGATGCAGGCCCGCGATGTGGCCCATAAGGTGTCGCCCGTGGCAATACTCCGAGCCAATATTGGCAGCGTGGAAATGGAGATTGTCAGCCAGACCGCTGCGGTGGTGGGCGTTGACAAGGCTCAGATAGTGCTTCAGGCCAATGCCTCGGAAATTGAAGCCAAGGATGTGACTATTTGGCAAACCGACGACTTCGGCAATGTGGAAAATCAACTTGAAATCACTCAATTCTCGCTTGATCCCAGTACCAATCAAATCACGCTCGACTTCGATGTAGAGCCTGGCGTAAATCCTGTGCCTGTGCGCATTGATTTCATGGGGTTGGAAAAAATTTCGACACAAGTGGAGCGCAAGGTACCTGACTTTTCAATTGGCATCGACCCATTCGCCACATCAGCACTGATTGTAGTGTCGGCTGAAACGCCCGAGATAACCAAAGCATTGCTGGAGTATATGAAAGTATATGCCAATGGCAAGGCCATAAGAATTTCAACCCGCTTACCCGAACACAATTTGATGTGGATTACAGGCTTGGATTCATCAAAGGATTATACCATCGAGGCAGTGGTAATAGCTGGTCAGACAACTGCTCAGGCAAAAATCCATACCGAAAGTGCCTCGCAGATTCCAATGGGCGACTTTGAAGATGCCGAGGAGGATTGGAAATACACCCATCTGCCATGCGGGGGTGCCTATTCGGCTGCTTCATTCCCAATTTACAACCAACAGAACTATATGGACTGGACAGTATGGTGGCCTACGAAATACTGGGCCAACGTTAATGCCAAGACATTCTGCCGCCAAGCTAAGAATCACAACAGCTGGTATATGCAGCCATCGTCGGTGATTGATTTCGACGAATTTGTGTCGGGGTCGAAATCCATTAGAATTAGTTCGGTGGGCTGGTCGCTCGATGGCGAGGAGATTTCGCCTTACATGCAGGCCGAGGACGATTACCTGCCTTACAATCCGAATGTGCCTTATGTGGAGCATCGTTCGGCTGGCCGTTTGTTCTTAGGCAGCTACAGCTTCAATTCGGCGGATTGCACCGAGACGTACAACGAAGGCATTTCTTTCAGTTCGCGACCATATTCGCTCAATGGCTATTACAAATACGAACCCGACATTACCCGGCCCAACGACGAGGGTTATGTTGAGATAGAATTTGTCAACGATTCGGGCGACACGCCCATAACGATAGCCAAGGCATCGGCTCAATTGCCCGCTACTCCCGGTTTTGTGGCATTTAACCTGCCGCTCGAATATGAAATGATTGGAGTAAAGGCCACAAGGCTTAAGGTGATGTTCTGCTCGAGCATCTACTATGGCGACATAGCCACCGAGGATGAGCAGATAAGCGTAACGGCCAACCCCGAGAAAGCTTGGTACCAAGGCAGCAGCCTATGGGTGGATAACTTGTCATTTGCCTATTGATAGATGAATAATAAGATCCGATATATATTGGCGCTTTTGGCGGGGGCATTGGCGGTGCTTGGGGTTGTGGCGCAGGAGCCTGAGGATTCTATTCCAGTGTTCTCGCGCGCTATCGAGCCAATCAACTTTGTGCCGAAGGGCCAGTGGATTACTGGTGTGAGCGTAAGCTATTCGATGAGCAATCAGGACAATTACAAATTCCTGGTGATCGAGGGCATTGATGGCGACACCTATACCTTCAAGGTTACGCCCATGCTGATGTTTGCCTTTGCCGACAATATGGCGGCCGGCGGCAAGATGTCATATACTCGCCAGCGCACGCGCCTCGACTATGCCGATGTGAAAATTGATTCCGAGACTGACTACGATATCGACAATCTGTATTCGCTGTCGCATACCTATTCTGTAATGGGAGCTTTCAGAAATTATATCAGTTTTGGCAATAGCACCAGATTCGGAATGTTCAACGAATTGCAGTTGCAATTCTCATGCGGCGAATCCAAGTTGTGCAGCGGCACTGGCGATGACCTCACTGGCACTTTTACTCGCAATTATGGCATCAACATAGGCGTGGCGCCGGGCATGATAATGTTTCTCAACAATTATTCGGCCCTTGAGGTGAATGTGGGCGTGTTGGGATTCAATTACACTCATCGCAAGGCCACGACCGACCAGGTGTACGTGGCGCACATGAACACTCAATCGGCCAACTTTCGCATCAACCTTTTCAGCATAACATTTGGCGTGGTATTCTATTTGTAAACTGAGATGAGCATGAGAATAAAGATAATCGCCATATTGCTGATGAGTGTGATTGGCTGCTGGGCCAGTGAGCCGGTGGTGCGCAAGGACTCGATTCATGAGATTCCAGCTGAGATGAAGCGGCGGGTGATTGTGGATGGCGACACTGTGCCGCTGGTGATCCCCACTAAGAATTATGGCCGTTACGACCGTGGCCTGTTCAATTACCTCTACATCCCCAAGGGGCAGTGGTCATTCGGCCTCACTGCCAGTTATGGCGAGCTGAATACCGACGACATACAGGTGCTGTCGGTGCTGAAGAATGTGGATTTCGAGGGAAAGATTTATTCGCTGAGGCCATCGATTGCTTACACATTTGCCAACAATCAGTCGATGGGCATGCGCTTGGTTTATACTCGCGGCAAAGGCGACCTGAATAGCCTGGCCATGGACTTCGACGACGATATGAATTTCACTCTCCACGATGTCAGCTATTATTCGCAGACCTACAGCCTCGGAGTGTTTTATCGCAATTATGTGGGCCTCAGCGACCAGAAGCGGTTTGCCGTGTTCAATGAGGTGTCGCTGGATTTCTCCACAGGCTCATCGCGTTTCAAGCGGTATTATAACGATGAACTCTACGACACCCACACCATCACCCGTGGCGCAAGCCTCAATTTCAGCCCGGGGTTGTGCGTGTTTATTCAGGAGTATGCGGCCTTCAATGTGTCGTTCGGCGTGTTCGGCGTGAAGCTCAACAAGGAGACTCAGACCACTAACGGAGTGGACGATGGGTCGCGCTTTTCGAGCGGGGCCAACTTCAAATTCAATATTTTCAATATCAACTTTGGCTTGATGATTGTTATCTAAAAAGGCAGGACAATGAAAACTACAATCAAAATACTGCTTTCGATGGTGATGGCGCTTGTGGCATATTCGTGCATCAAGAACGACATCCCATATCCGCGCATTCAAGCCAACTTCACATATATCAGTGCCGTTGGCGAGAGCAAGTCGGCGAGCATTGACAGCGCCAACCGCATTGTCACCCTTTATTTCCCCGAGGATGCCAACATATATGAGGCGCGAATCGACAGCTTTGCACTTACGCCCAAGGCCTACGTGGTGGGCTGCGACCTCGACAGCATGAGTCTCGACTTGTCGGAGACTGTGTATGTGACGCTCGGGCTTTATCAAAATTACCAATGGCGCATCCAGGCTTCGCAGCCGATTGAACGCTATTTCACAGTAGAGGGCCAAATCGGCACATCCACAATCGATGTCCCTGGCCGCAGGGTGGTGGCCACGGTCAGCACGTCGATGTCGCTCAGTGCAGTCAGGGTAGAGAGCATCAAGCTTGGCCCCACAAGCGCCAGGATGTCGCCCGACCTCGATGGCAAGCTGGTAGATTTCAGCCATCCCGTGGTGGTGAATGTGGAGAACTATGGACATTACGAAAGCTGGACCATCTATTTGGTGCAGACCGATGCCGCCGTGGAGACTGTGCGCGCTGATGCCTGGACCAAAGTGGCTTGGGTTTACGGCCAAGCTAAGGCCGATGCCGACAATGGAGTGCAATATCGCATCAAGGGCGACACCGAGTGGATTGAGGCCCCAGCCAGCTGGATCACCCACGACGGAGGCGATTTCTATGCGCGCTTGGTGGGCCTGACTCCCGAGACTACCTACGAGGCACGCGCCACAAGTGATGATGAAATGGGCGAGGTGGTGACTTTCACCACAGGCTCGGTGGTGCAAGTGCCAAATAGCGACTTCGATGAATGGTGGCTCGATGGCAAGGTGTGGAATCCGTGGCCCGAGGGAGGCGAGCAATATTGGGACACTGGCAACAAGGGAGCCACAACGCTCGGCTCAAGCAACTCCACACCGACCGACGACACAGTGACAGGCACTGGCCAGGCTGCTCGCCTCGAAACCAAATTCGTGGGCATCGGAGTAATTGGCAAGCTGGCTGCGGGAAATATTTTCGTAGGCTACTACGTGCGCACCGATGGCACCAATGGCGTGCTCAGTTTTGGCAAGCCATTTACCCAGCGGCCTACCAAGCTGACTGGCTATATGAAATATACCACTGCGCCCATCAGCAGCACTACCACTGGATATGACGACCTCAAGGGTCGTCCCGACACATGCATCGTATGGTGCTCGCTGATCGACACCGCTGAGCCATTTGAGATTCGCACCAATCCCAGCAACCGCCAGCTCTTCGACCCCGATGGCAGCTATGTGGTGGCTTATGGCAAGCATGAGGTGGGCTACGATGTGGATGCTTATGTGCCATTCGAGGTGACACTCGACTACAAGGCTACCAACCGCGAGCCTACATATATAATAATAACTGCGTCGGCCAGCAAGTACGGCGACTTCTTCACTGGCGGCAATGGCGCAGTGCTATACATTGATGATTTCAAGCTCGAATATGACTATTAAAATTGACAAATACATAGATTTGGATGGCTGCCGGCTCCATTATCGCGAGTCGGGGCCTGCCGATGGCGCTCCGCTCATCCTGATGCACGGCTGGGGTTGCAATGTGGATACTGTGGCATCGATCGAGAATGTGGCTGCCGAGAAATGCCATGTTTACAATATCGACTTCCCGGGCTTTGGCAAAAGCAGCGAGCCCCAGCAGGTATGGGGCGTAGAAGAATACACGCGCCGCATCGAAGAGATGGCTGATAAGCTTGGCATCAAGAATCCAGTCCTCGTGGGCCATTCGTTCGGTGGCAGGGTAGGGATTCTCTATGCATCACGCCAGCCAGTGTCGAAGCTGATTCTGGTGGATGCAGCTGGTGTGAAACCGCGCCGCAGCCTGAAATATTATTTTAAGGTTTACAGCTTCAAACTGATGAAACTGTTGGCCCGCATCTGCATGGGCCAGGAGCAAAGCCGTGAGTACATCGAGCGTCAGCGGGCCAAGCGTGGCAGTCAGGACTATGCGAATTCCACCCCAATGATGCGTGCCATCTTGTCGAAGGTGGTAAACGAGGATTTGAAATCGGTGATGCCGCAAATCAAGGCACCCACTCTGCTGATATGGGGCGAACGTGATACTGCCACACCAATTGGCGATGCCAAGATAATGGAGAAGCTAATTCCTGACGCTGGCTTGGTGTCTTTCCCTGGCTGTGGCCATTACAGCTTCCTCGACAATCCAGCCCAATTTCAGGCAGTGCTGCGTTCTTTCCTTGGCAGCTGATTAAACTTATTCTCAAAATAAAAGTCATAAATAGATAAATCCACGTGAAATTATGAAATATTGTATCTACATTCTTATGACGCTGATGATGGTTATGGCAGCTGGCTGCTCATCGAGCAAGGACGCTGGCAAGATCACTTCGGCTGCTTCTACAGTGCGCACTGCATCGGGTGTAACGACTAATTCCACCTCTTCAAGAAATGCTGCAGCTCTGCCCAAGGCAGTGATTTACAAGATGAATGGCGACTATTCCCAATATGTGCCAATCACTCTGAGCCGTTCGGGCAAGCAGGTAATTAGCTATCCTGCGCCGTCCGACTTGACAGCCAACAGCACTCCGCTTGAGATTGGCGACGGTTGGTGGCTCGATCGCCGTGGCGCCATAGGCAACCACACTGCATTCCTAACCTATACTTATGATCAATATCGTGCTCTAAAGCAGGCTCCCACATCCGACGAGTTGATGAATCATATCAAGAGCGAGGCCAAGGTGTCGGAATACAAGACCCTTCCAATCACCCTCAACGAGGCCCTCAAGGATCCCTCCCAGCTCCAGCAATACATCAAATAACCCGTAAAACGTCAAACTTAACCCTTTATCCGCTTGGAGCATTTCCTCTATATCCTGCCGCGCGGCTTGGCAATCGGCATTCTGATATCAGCCCCTATGGGGCCGATAGGAATGCTTGTGATTCAGCGCACCCTTAGCAAGGGGCGTCTGCCGGCTCTTGCCACAGGCATAGGGGCGTCGCTCAGCGACCTTATCTACTGTCTGCTCACAGGTTTTTGCCTCAGTTTTATCACCGATTTGATAGAGAAGCATCAGTTCTTTCTTCAGATATTTGGCGGAGTGGTGCTGGTGGCATTCGGCATCTATCTGTTCAAGCAGAATCCCACGCGTGCCTTGCGCAGCGTGCAGAATCAGCCTGCCACCAATTATTGGCGCGATTTCGTGAGCGGCTTCCTTCTCACATTCTCCAACCCGCTGATTCTTTTCTTCATAATAGGTCTCTTTGCGCGATTTAATTTCTTCCTGCCCGAATACAGATTTTACCATTACATCTGGGCCTATCTTACTATTCTTGGGGGTGCCTTGCTGTGGTGGTGGGGCATAACCCTGGTGGTGAGCAAGCTGCGCCGCCGCATCAATGTGCGCAGCCTCAAGTTCATCAACCAGATTGTAGGCTCCATCCTCATCATCATGGCCATCCTCGGCATCGTCTTCGGCCTCCACGACAACTTCGGGTAGTTACGTTTTACGTATAAAGAAATAGGTTGGTTAAAGAATTTAGATAGCTCAATAGGCGGATCTATTTCTTAAAACTGAATACTTAACACTTAAACTATTGTGTATTTCAGAAAAAATTCGTATCTTTGCAGGAAATTTGTTTGGTTGCCACGTTGTAGGTGGCAATTTTATGTAAAACTATTGTAAATCAATGATTAACATTACATTTCCTGACGGCTCAGTCCGCCAGTACGCTGAGGGGGTTACCCCTCTTGAAATAGCCCAAAGCATCAGCGAGGGTTTTGCCCGCGACGTGCTCGCGAGCAGCGTCAACGAAGAAGAGTGGGACCTTGCGCGCCCCATCACCCAGGATGCTGAGGTGAAATTCTTCAAATGGGATGACCCGGAGGGCAAGCACGCCTTCTGGCACAGCTCGGCTCACCTCTTGGCTGAGGCCCTGCAGGAGCTGTATCCCGGCGTGAAGTTCGGCATTGGCCCGGCAATCGAAAATGGTTTCTACTACGACATCGATCCGGGCGACAACAAGATTACAGCCGAGGACTTCCCGAAAATCGAAAAGAAAATGCTCGAGCTCGCCCAGCAGAAGCAAGCCATCGTGCGCAGCGACATCAGCAAGGCCGACGCGCTGAAGCTCTTCGGCGACCGTGGCGAGCAATACAAGTGCGAGCTCATCAGCGAGCTTGAGGACGGGCATATCACCACATACACCCAAGGTTCGTTTACCGACCTTTGCCGCGGTCCGCATATCCCCAACACCGCTCCCATCAAGGCAGTGAAGGTAATGTCGCTGGCTGGCGCCTACTGGCGCGGCGATGAGAAGCGCAACCAATTAGTGCGCGTATATGGCATCACCTTCCCCAAGAAGAAGATGCTCGACGAGTACCTGGTGCTCCTGGAAGAGGCCAAGAAACGCGACCACCGCAAGCTGGGCAAGGAGATGGAGCTCTTCACCTTCTCGGCCAACGTAGGCGCTGGCCTGCCCCTGTGGTTGCCTAAGGGCGCTGCGCTGCGCGACCGCCTGGAGCAATTCCTGCGCAAAATCCAAAAGCAATACGGTTACCTGCAGGTAATCACCCCCCATATCGGCAACAAGAGCCTCTATGTGACCAGCGGCCACTATGCCAAGTACGGCAAGGATTCATTTCAGCCTATCCACACTCCCGAGGAGGGCGAGGAATACTTGCTCAAGCCGATGAACTGCCCCCACCACTGCGAGATCTTCAAGTCGTCGCCTCGCAGTTACCGCGAACTGCCTCTGCGCTTGGCCGAGTTCGGCACAGTGTACCGATATGAGCAGAGTGGCGAGCTCCACGGACTGACCCGCGTGCGCGGATTTACGCAGGATGATGCCCACATCTACTGCGCTCCCGAGCAGATCAAAGAAGAGTTCCTGAAGGTGATGGACATTATCTTCTACATCTTTAAGGCTCTGAAGTTCGAAAACTTCGAGGCCCAGATATCGCTGCGCGACCCGAAGAACAAGGAGAAATACATCGGCAGCGACGAGCATTGGCACATGGCCGAAAGCGCCATTATCGAGGCTTGCGAAGAGAAAGGACTCAAGGCTCGCAAGGAGCTGGGCGAGGCTGCCTTCTACGGTCCCAAGCTCGACTTCATGGTGAAGGACGCCATCGGTCGCCGTTGGCAGCTGGGCACCATCCAGGTTGACTACAACCTGCCCGAGCGCTTCCAGCTTGAATACACCGGTGCCGACAACCAGAAGCATCGCCCCGTGATGATTCACCGCGCCCCCTTCGGCTCGATGGAGCGATTCGTGGCTGTGCTGCTCGAACATACCGCCGGCAAATTCCCCCTGTGGCTTGCCCCCGACCAGGCTGTGGTGCTGCCAATCAGTGAGAAGTTCAACGACTATGCTCACGATGTAGCTCGCCAACTCAACGCCCTGGATGTGCGCGCCATCGTAGATGACCGCAACGAGAAGATTGGCAAGAAAATTCGCGACAATGAGCTCAAGAGAATCCCTTATTTGCTCATTGTAGGTGAAAAAGAAGCAGAAAATGGCGAAGTTTCTGTAAGAAAACAGGGTGAAGGTGACCAAGGTATCGTAAAAATTGCTACCTTTGCAGAAAATTTGGCCAAGGAGGTCAATGAAATGATTAACCAATAACCCACTGAATGGAGAAAAAGCCCTACAATCCTGGTCCGCGTCCACCGCGTCCACAACAACAGCCGCAGCAACGCCGCGCTAACAACAACTCTAAAGATCCCAACGCAATCAACGAGCATATTCGCGCTCGAGAGGTGCGACTTGTTGGCGACAACGTGGAGCCAGGCATATACTCCATACAGGAGGCTCTGAAGAAAGCCGAAGAGCTGGAGCTCGACTTGGTGGAAATCTCTGCCACAGCCAACCCGCCGGTGTGCAAGATTCTCGATTACCAGAAGTATCTGTACCAGCAGAAGAAAAAGCTGAAGGAGCAGAAGGCCAAGAGCGTAAAGGTCGTAATCAAGGAGATCCGATTCGGGCCTCAGACCGACGAGCACGACTACAACTTCAAGCTAAAGCATGCCATCGGCTTCCTGCAGGAGGGCTCAAAGGTGAAGGCTTACGTCTTCTTCAAGGGCCGCTCGATTCTCTTCAAGGAGCAGGGCGAGGTGCTGCTACTGCGCTTTGCCAATGACTTGGAGGAATATGGCAAGGTAGAACAGATGCCAGTGCTCGAGGGCAAGCGCATGATTATCATGATCTCGCCCAAAAAGAAGTAATAGCAGCAGCCGTTCGGTTTCCTCGGAATCCTCGCTTTACCGCTTTCCCGAAAAATCGCCACGAGTTGGCAAATAAAAATAAACTAAATTACTAACAAATTAAGAAAATGCCGAAGATTAAGACTAATTCCGGTGCCAAAAAGAGGTTCGCCCTTACCGGATCAGGAAAGATCAAGAGAAAGCACGCTTACCACAGCCACATTCTCACTAAGAAGACAAAGAAGCAAAAGAGAAACCTTACCCACTCGGGTCTGGTGTCAAAGGCAGATCAGGGCAACGTACGTTCGCTCCTTGGCCTCAAGTAAGCCGCCACTCTCTATCGCACTTCGAGATTTCTATCAACAACATTCTACTAACCGAGAGGCCAGCACCCAAGAGCCCCATAAGGTAGGGGACGCTGCCAATCACAACAAGACAACAAAATGCCAAGATCAGTCAACCACGTCGCCTCACGCGCACGTCGTAAGAAAATCTTAAAGCTCACACGCGGCTACTTTGGCTGCCGCCGCAACGTATGGACCGTTGCCAAGAACACCTGGGAAAAGGGTCTTACCTACGCCTATCAGGATCGTAAGGATAAGAAGCACAGCTTCCGCGCTCTGTGGATCCAGCGTATCAACGCTGCTGCCCGCGCTGAGAACCTCAACTATTCGCAGCTGATGGGTCTCATCCACAAGGCTGGCATCGAAATCAACCGCAAGGTCCTTGCCGACCTCGCCCTCAACAATCCCGCAGCTTTCAAGGCTGTAGTTGACAAGGTGAAGAACGCGTAAATCAACCCTAAGTAGTACCCAAAATTAAAAGCCAAACTAATATGATCATCGTACAAGTTAAGGAAGGCGAGAATATCGAAAGAGCTCTTAAGAAATTCAAGCGCAAATTCGAGAAGACCGGCATCATCAAAGAGCTGCGTTCGCGCCAGGCATTCCAGAAGCCCTCAGTCACCAACCGCAAGAAGATGATGAAGGCTATCTACGTGCAGAAGCTCCGTCAGAGCGAGGAATAATCCCACCACGCCTGCAAGCCGCAGACTGCCCCTGGCTGGGCACCTGCGTTCAATCTCATACAGAGCCTATGGGCTCAGCATAACGCCCGATGCAATCCCATCGGGCGTTTTTTCAAAACTAATGATTTTTACCATGAAGAAAATTTACAAATTGGCCTTAGCAACTCTGGGACTGCTGGCTATGGCGCAGCCTGCAATGGCTGAGCGCCCCGATCATTATGTGGGCAAAGCTATCTATATGCCCGAAGAACTTAAAGACAACGATTTCACCAGCCCGGACAGCAAGTGGAGCTTCAATCGCATGGCTGCCACTGATAATATCGTGGTTTTCTGGGCCAAGGAATTTGGCGACAATATCACCACCGCGCCCGACCTCGACGGAAACAATATGAAGGTTGACCTGGCTAATCTCCTGGCTCAGCTTGAGCATTTCTACAGCTATTTCTACCACGATCTGGCTTGGGTAAAACCAGGCACTAAGGCCGACAAATACAAGATGATGGTGATGCTCAATTACACCCTCGAGGGCACGGCCTACGGCGGCAGCTACGATGATGCGATAGGCGCACTGTGGGTGACCCCTAATCGCTTGCAGGATCCGCGCCTCAACTGCATTGCCCATGAGCTGGGCCACTCGTTCCAGACTCAGATTTGGTGCGACGGCGAAGGCGTGAGCTGGGGTGGCAATGGAATCTTCGAGATGGCGTCGCAGTGGATGCTGTGGCAGGTGAATCCTGATTGGCAGACCGATGAATACTATCACCTGCAAGCTTGGCAGGATCTGACTCACAAGGCTTTCCTGCATATCGAAAATATCTATCATTCGCCTTACGTCTTAGAATACTGGGGCGAAAAGCATGGCCGCGAGCTGATAGCCGAGCTTTTCCGCCAAGGCAAGGAGGGCGAAGATCCAGCTCAAACCTATATGCGACTGACAGGAATCAATGTGGAGCAGTACAATGACGAGCATTTCGATGCCGCTCGCCGCATGGTGAATTGGGACTATCCGCGAGTGTGGGACAACACTCGCAAATATGCCTGCAATGGCTGGCATACCAAGATGGAGAAGGTGGGCAACCGCTATATGCCCGCTGTGGAAAATTGCCCCGAGAATAACGGATTCAATGTGATCGAGCTGACTGCTCCCGAGACTGGCAAGAAGATAAAGATTGACTTCCGAGGCGAAGCTGGCAAGAAAGGCTATTATGCCAAGAATGCTGACAAGGCGGGATGGCGCTATGGCTTGGTAGCTGTTGACAAGGAAGGCAAGAGCAGCTACAGCGAAATGCAGCGCGGCAAGAAGGGCAGCATCAATTACACGGCACCTGCCGGCTTGGATCATCTCTACTTGGTAGTGATGGGCGCACCCACCGAGCACTGGGCCAATGTGGATGGTCCGGATAATCCTGGCGATGCCCAGTGGCCATATTCAGTGTCGTTGCAGGGAACAACACTGAAATAGTAAATGACAAATGACAAATTACAAATTACAAACTAATACTCACCTTTGCAATGACCGACTTCAAATTAACACTCTGTGGTTCAGCCAAATTATTTATGGTTGTGTTAGCTAATGTCATTTGTAATTTGTCATTTGTAATTTTTGCGGCTCCGCAGTTGAACGAGGGAAAACTGGAATTTCGTCATTACGGCCAAGAGCAGGGACTGCCATCAAATTGCGTGCGCGACATAGCTCAGGACAGCCGAGGATTTATATGGCTGGCAACAGATGGCGGCTTGGCGCGCTTCGATGGCAGAGATTTCAGGCATTACCATCTGCATTGCAATCCGCCAGTGCACGATGATAATTATACCTCGGCCATCCTTGCGCTCAATGATGACATGTGGGTAGGCACCGATGCGCATCTCTTCAGATATGTGCAGGAAGCTGACACATTTGAATATGTGGGTATCACTGATGAGAAAGGGCAGCCGGCAAGCATTATGATTAGAAATATCACTAATGATCGCGATGGCTACATCTGGATCAATGCCTTGGGGCAAGGAGTGATAAAGCTGGACCAGTCAAAGGAATCACCCATGGCTAAATTCTACAAATTCCCAAAACATAAGAATGTGATAGCATGGGTGTATGTGGATAGCCGCAATGATGTGTGGGCTACTTCGGGACAAAATGTAGGCGGAATCTACAAATACGACAAGAGCAAGGATGATTTCAAACCTTTTGTTGTGGTTCAGAACAAAGTGCCAATCTCAACATTTGGCTCGGTGCTGACTGAGGATGAAGAGCACAATTTGTGGATGGGACAGAAGGATGGTTCGTTAATATGCATTGATCCATTTTCGGGGGAGGTAAGGCGAATAGTCAATCGCGACAATCAGCTTGGCATCCATCATATCCATACTCTTAAGCCTATAGGGAATGGCATGATGCTAATTGGCAGCGATGCCGGATTGGCAGTGTATGACCGCCACTCTGACAAAATGCGACTCTATAAGCAAGATGAGCTTGACATTGCCTCGTTGAGCGACCAATTCGTGTATCCAATAATCCAAGACACCGAGGGGGGTGTTTGGATTGGCACCTTCTACGGGGGATTAAACTATCTTATCCCCAAATTGAAGAGTTTTGAGAAATATCGACCAAGCCGCTATGCCAACTCTGTGAGTGGAAGCGTGATTTCGGGCTTTGCTGAGGATGCCAAAGGCAACATATACATTGCCAGCGACGATGGTGGCCTCAGCAAGTTTACCCCATCGACTAACACATTCAAAAGCTATCAGCTCAATGGAAATGTGCCTGAAAACCTACATGCCCTTATGGTGGATGGCACGGACCTGTGGATTGGCACCTACGGCCAGGAAGTGTTTGTAATGGATTTGATTACCGAAAAGGTGCGCAGCGAACAGGGCAAGACCAAAGATGGCAGCAGCTATGCCATGCTGCGTGATTCGCATGGGCGCTTATGGATTGCCTCGGGCAGCTGGCTGCAGCTCTACTGCAAGGAAACCCGGGAATATGAACCCATCAGGGACCTGAATGCCCTAATTGTGGATATAGACGAGGACAAGCAGGGATGCCTATGGATTAGCACCCAAGGCTATGGCATCTACCGCTACAATCCGGCCAATGGCGACTGGCGCAATTTCCGCTACAGCACCAAGGATGGTTCGCTCCCTCACAATCATGTGAGCTGCATCGTGGTTGATAGTGACAATCGAAAGTGGATTGGCACGGCTGCGGGCTTGGCTCGATACGATGCCGAGGCCGACTGCTTTGTGCTGGAGCCTAAGCTTAAGACTCTGGGAGCAGTGATGGGCATGGTGGAGGATCAAAACACACTGTGGATCAGCACCGATGTGGGCTTGGCTAAATATCGCCCAGAGAGCGAAAGTCTGGAGGTGGTTACAATGGCTGATGGACTTGCAAGCGATCAATTTTTAATCAATGCCATGCTGAAAGCATCGAATGGCAGGATTTACACTGGCACGCGCAATGGCTTCAATGCCTTCTTCCCTTACCAAATCCGCCCCAATGAGTTCAAGCCCCATGTCTATATCACTGGCCTTGAAATAAATAATAATGAAATCACGGCTGGTGATGAGCATTTGCCAGGCGATATCAACCATCTTAAGGAACTCAAGCTCCACCCCGACGACCATAGCTTGGCTTTGAGTTTTGCATCGCTCAGCTTTGTGAATCCAAACAAGAATCAGTACGAATACCGCATGGATGGGTTCGATAAAGATTGGGTGAAGGCAGGGAATCAGAACAAGGCTTATTATACCAACCTCCCAGCAGGCACCTACACCTTCCGTGTGCGCGGCAGCAACAGCGACAATCTGTGGAGCGACGACGAGGCAAGGCTCCAAATCAAAGTATTGCCCCCATGGTATGCATCTTGGTGGATGAAAGTAATATATATTCTGTTGATTGCCGCCCTAATCTTTGGCATCGGCTATCTCATCATGCAGCGCAGCAACCAAAAGCACAAATCCGAGCTGCGCCGAATCAGCAATGAAAAGGAAATAGAGGTGTATCAAGCCAAGCTGTCGTTTTTTACGATGGTGGCTCATGAAATCCGTACGCCTGTGTCGCTGATTATCGGGCCGCTCGAAAAGCTGCTCAAGCGCCAGAATGAGATACCTCAGTCCGCCACCAAGGATTTGACTATCATAGAGAAAAATAGCCAGCGACTACTATTCCTGGTAAACCAGCTGCTCGACTTCAAGAAGGTAGAGGAGGCGCAGCTTACAGTGCGCTTCAAGAAAAGCAACCTCACAAATCTGGTGCATGGGGTCACTGACCGATTCGGCCCATCAATGGAGCAGAAGGGCATAACCCTGGATGTGCGCTGCGAAGTACCTGCCGACTTCACTGCTGATGTGGATTATGAATTGGTGACCAAGCTGGTGAGCAATCTTATGAACAATGCTCGCAAATTCACCAAGGACCATGTGGAGTGCATCCTCAAAGCCGACGAGGGACGCGGTAAATTCTCGATCACTGTGCGCGACAATGGCATTGGCGTAAGCAAGAAGAATCAGGAAAAGATTTTCCGCCCATTCTATCAGGTGCACGAGGAAAACCAGGAGTCGAAAGGTGGCACCGGTCTTGGCCTGAGCATAGTGCAAAATGTAGTGGAGGCTCACGGAGGCACAATTGCCATCGATTCTGAGTTGGGCCGAGGCACTGCCTTTATTGCCACATTCCCAATCCATCAAGCTGAGGTAGAGGAAGATATGCCCGAAGAAAAGGATGTGAAGAAAGAAGAAGAGGTGGTGTTGGCCCCCACCGATCGCAAAGTGAAAATGCTGGTGGTTGACGACAACGAAGAGTTGTGTAATTTTATCGCCAATAGCTTCGATGAACAGTACGAGGTGATAACTGCCGAGGATGGCGAGGAAGCCATGCGACTGCTGCAGAAGAATCCGGATGTGGCTATCATAATCAGCGACTGGATGATGCCGAAGAAGGACGGCGTGGAACTGTGCCGCGAGGTTAGGGCTGACAAGATGTGCAGCCACATTCCATTTGTGTTGCTCACTGCCAAGACTGACAATATGTCGAAAATCGAAGGACTGAATTGCGGGGCAGATTCATTCATCGAGAAGCCCTTCTCGGTGCAGGTGCTTCAAGCCAGAATTGAAAATCTGATGCACATGCGCGAGATGTTGCAGAAGAAATATTCTCAGACTCCGCTTGAGCCCATTGAGAGCGTGGCCCCTCATGCCCTCGACAATGAATTGCTGACCGAGCTTACGCGACATATCGAAGAGAATTTCTCAAATCCAGAGCTGGATGTGGATTTCTTGGCCTCGAAGATGGATATGAGTCGCAGCAGCCTTTATGGCAAGATTCGCAGCTTGGTGGATGTTACTCCCAACGACCTCATACGCATCACGCGCCTAAAGAATGCGGCCAAGCTGCTGGCTGAGGGCAAATATCGCATCAACGAGGTATGCTATATGGTGGGCTTCAACAGTCCCAGCTATTTTGCCAAGTGCTTCCTCAAGCAGTTCGGCGTCTCTCCCAGCGATTTCGCCAACAAACATTAAAATCCTGAGTTTATCAGGGTTTGGGGATTATCGTAGAACTCTGGTTTGAAGATATCCACCAGTGCAGTGCTGGGATTATTCTTGAGATATTCCAGCACTATCTTATATCCTATATATCTACCGATGCGCCCTGGCACCTTGTAATTGACCAGGGGCGACACTGGCGAGGGAGCTATAAAGCGGTCGATAATGTTGGGGTCGGTAGAATAAATGATTTTCATCAGTTTCATGTCGTCCCAGATGCCCTTGGTGTTGTCTTCGAGGTATTCCAATTCTTTTGCATCGTAGCCAAGGGCTATGTTGAGGCTTGCCTGTGGCACCAAGGTCATGCGAGCCTCCACCAGGGCCCCTTCGTAGAGCATCCATGAGAGCAGTGTGGGGGCTGTCTTGGTGGCAAATGGATATTGAGTTGCCATCAGCGAGGCAGCAAGGTCGTAGGAGATATTCCGGGGTGTCTTTTCTGCTCGGCGGTAGTATTCCCAATGTGAATAACCCTCGAAGTCGGCACCAAGGTAATGGTTTAGCGCTATCAGCACCACGCTGTCAACCCTCACGATTGGCTGGGGCTTGCCCCATACCACGGCTCCAAATTTCAAGTTGTCGGGGAGGCCAAAATGTTTGAGCTGGGCTCGATGGAGGATATGGGCAAGCTGGAACTCCTGTTTGTCGAGGCTGGGGAATACAGAGTCAACTGCTGGTTGAAACATCTTCACCGCTTCGCTTTCAGCCCACCATTCCACTTCGCTTTTGCCTGGCGCTGGCCAGCCCATCACGCGGAACATGGCATCCAGCTCGGGGCGCATTATGGCAAGTTCATCTTCTTGTTCGTCGCTGTTCATCTCAGGAAAGTTGGCCACCATCTGGTCAACTCTCATAATCTGCACGGGATCCACCTCGATATCGCTGCATCCCGCCATTACCAAACTGACAAAGAAACATATTGATATAATTCGCTTCATAATTTCCATCGTTTTTATAATAACAAAAATTTTGGGGTGAAAATTGCAAGGATTTTTCTCTAATGGCTAAAAAGATGGCAAATTATGCACTTTTTCTTTGAAAACCATCTAAATCCGACAGAAATTTGTTAATTTTGCACTGAATTTCATTCAAAGAGATTCCGATTTGGAGAATTAATAGAAGTGAGACGCATCTTAGCTCTGATATTAACATTTGCGTTGCTTTGTCTTTCTGCTTCGGCGATGCCCGCCGCAAAGAAGAAAGCCAAGGCCGTTGAGCGTTACACAGTTGTGATCGACCCTGGCCACGGCGGCAAAGACATTGGCTGCCGAGGCAAGAAGGGGCGTGAAAAGGATATCACCTTGGCAGTGGCCAAGCTGCTGGGTGAAAAGATTGAAAAGGGCCTCTCTGACAAGCTCGATGTGGTATATACCCGCAACACCGACCGCTATCTTACTCTGCAGGAGCGCGCTGATGTGGCCAACAATGCCAATGGCAACCTCTTCATCTCCATCCACGTAAATTCGGTGGATAAGAAGAATAAGAAACGAACCACCATCCATGGCACATCGGTTTATACCTGCGGCCTCCACAAGAGCGACAACAGCCTGAATGTGGCCATGCGTGAAAATTCCGTGATGGAGCTGGAGCCAGATTACACCGAGACTTACCAAGGCTTCGACCCCGATTCCTCGGAATCATACATCATCTTCGAGCTGTCGCAGAACCTCCACATGCAGCAAAGCGTTAAGTTTGCATCCTTGGCTCAGAATCGTCTCATAAAAACAGCCGGACGCGGCGATATGGAGGTGCGCCAAGCTGGATTCTGGGTGCTGTGGGCGACTGCCATGCCTTCGGTATTGGTTGAACTCGACTTCATTTGTAATCCCAGGGTCGAGGACTTCCTCACCTCCAAGGCTGGTCAGGAAAAATGTGCCCAGGCCCTATATGAAGCAGTAAAAGATTACTACTCCCAAATTGATAACTAATAAGACATGAAAAAGATATTCAACAAGGAAATTGTGATTGGCCTCTGCGTGATTGCTGCGCTGGCGATTTTGTTCTTCGGAATTGACTTCCTCAAGGGTGTCAATGTATTCAAGGCATCCAATTACTACTATGCCTCCTTTACCAATGTCGAAGGCTTGGCCACATCGGCCCCAGTCACTCTCAATGGCTTCAAGGTGGGGCAGGTGCGCTCGATCAATTACGAATACAACAATCCTGGCCATGTGCTGGTGGAGCTTACTCTCGACAACAAGCTGCAGCTTCCCAAGGGCTCAAAGGCCTTGATGACTTGCGATATCTTGGGCACAGGCTCTGTGATGCTTGAGTTGGCCAAGGAGTCAAAGGAATATTATGCCGTGGGCGATCATATAGAGAGCGGTGTGCAGGCTGGAATGCTCGATGCCGTGAGCAACGACCTTATGCCTGCCATCACAAGCATCTTGCCATTAGTTGATTCGCTGCTGACCAATGTAAATAAGATTGTGGCAAATCCAGCCCTTACCTCTTCGATTGAGCGCATCGATGGCATCACCTCGCAGCTCGAGGTCACTACTCGCAATTTGGCAGTGGCTACCCGCCAATTGGCCCCGATCACAAATGATGTGAAGTCGATCACTGGCAGCGTGGCAAATATCACTGGCGATGTGAGCGAGCTCACTGGCCAGCTGAAGATGCTGCCGCTGGATTCGTTGATGGCCGACTTGCAGGTTACAACCCGCAACCTCAAGGCACTCTCTGCCGAGATGACCAATCCTAATGGCACCCTGGGAATGCTGATGAAGGATCCTGCCCTCTACAACAACATCAACGCCACTATCTGCATCCTCGATTCCCTCTTCACCGACATCCAGCGCAACCCCAAGCGCTACGTCACCATCAAGATATTTTAATTCCATGTAGAGAATCCTCTTATGATGGATAGAAGGAATAGAGTGAAATATCCAGTGGGAGAGCAGAGTTTCCGGGAGTTGCGCCGCGGAGGATATTTGTATGTTGACAAGACAGAATATATAGATTGGCTAATTAATCAAAACAAGTTTATATTTTTAGCTCGTCCCCGTAGATTTGGGAAAAGCCTTTTATTGTCAACTATCGAATGGTATTTCCGAGGAGCCAAAGACCTGTTTGAAGGCACTTGGCTTGGCGACCATGAAGAGGATTGGAAGCAGTACCCAGTGCTACATTTCGATATGAGCATAACCAGTGGCAAAAGTGCCGAAACGGTGGAAGACTTCCTACATAGAAAAATAGAGGAATATGAAAATGAATTTGAATTAGAAAAGCACTCTAATTCAAAAGATGTAGGATTGCGATTCAACGAACTTATAAGAAAAATCTACAAAAAAACTGGAAATCAGGTAGTAATTCTTATTGACGAATATGATAATGGAATTCTTGAGACACTTTATTCACCAGAAGAGACTCAAGAAGCTATGAGTAATGTACTGCGTGCATTTTATCGCCAGCCAAAGGCTGCTACCGAAGCTATAAAATTCTGTATGGTAACGGGTGTAGCCCGTTTTGGTAGTTATACCTTGTTTTCCGGACCAAATAACTATTTTGATATTTCCATGATGGATGATTATGCTGCTATATGTGGCATAACTCAGGAGGAATTGCTTGCTTATTTTGGAAGTGGCATCGAACGTTTAAGCAATCTTAGAAAAATTTCTAAGACAGAAATGGTAGAAGAGTTACGTCTTAAATATGACAGCTATCGCTTCTCACAATGCAAGGATTTAGTTTATAACCCATTTAGCCTTCTATGTGCCTTTACAGAAGGTAGATTGGAGGATTATTGGATAAAGTCAGGCACAAGCAAGGTATTTGTAAAATATCTCTCGAGATCTGAATTTGATTTGATGGAACTTCAAAATCTTTGGGTAACGCGTAGCCGTATGGAGGGAAAATATACTTCTGAAGATACTATTCCCTTGCTTTTCCAAACTGGCTACCTTACTATCAAGGAGGTAGATTATAACGCAAATCTTTACCGTTTGGGTATCCCTAATGGTGAAGTGCAGAGTGCATTGGTAGAGCAACTTATGCCCATCTATATGGGGCTCTCGGAAAATCAATTCCCTAAGCGACTGGCTGACCTTAAGGCAAAAGTTCGTGAGGGCAATGTGTCGGGTTGGATAGAGGATGTTAAATCTTTCATTTCAGGCATTCCATATCATTTGTTTGGCCCCAAAGATGGAGCAAAAAGGGAAGATGGCTCAATTAGCCATTTTGAACGCACTTACCACATCATTGTACACATGATCTTCCAAATGCTTAATTTGGAGACACGCAGTGAAATAGCGGTCTCTGGTGGTCGCATTGATATGGTAGTGGGTACTGACAAATATCTCTATGTGATAGAGTTCAAGCTTGATGGCACAGCTAAGGAGGCTCTGCAGCAAATCGATGATCGAGGTTACCTTATACCATGGCAATCTGATGGCCGAAAAGTTTATAAAGTAGGCATTGTGTTCTCATCCAAAGAGCGGAACATCTCTGCTTACGCCTATGAACCCAAAGAATAATTGCCAATAAATTAGCTTTGGTATTACTTTTAAGGCATTTACACAAGTCAAGAGTTATCATTAAGGAATAGGCTTGCGCATTTTTCAGACGGAGTTTTGTGTGAGGCTTGCACATTTTCAGTCGGAGTTTTGTGTGAGGCTTGCACATTTTAAGTCGGAGTTTTGTGTGAGGCTTGCACATTTTCAGTCGGAGTTTTGTGTAAATAAAAAATTATTGCTATTTTTGCGGTATAATTGCAAAAATAGCAATAATCTTATATGAAGAGAAAAGCGACTCAAAAACTTAAAGAATGGTACGCCGCTGAAGAACGACGTCCTCTGATTCTTCGAGGTGCCAGACAAGTAGGCAAGACTTGGCTAATGAAAGACTTTGCCACGTCTTTGCCCATCAACAATGTTTATGTGAATTTTGAATCGGAGAGAGAGCTGCAGAACCTATTCGAACAAGATTTTAATATTGATCGTATCCTTCGCCGTCTTTCACTTCAAAAAGGGGTAAAGATCGATAAAAATACACTTCTTATATTAGATGAGGTGCAAGAGGTGCCTCATGGCATCACTTCCCTTAAATACTTTGCCGAGCAGAAGCCAGAGATGCCTGTGTTGGTAGCCGGCTCAATGCTTGGAGTGGCCATGCACAAAGATGATTCATTTCCTGTTGGTAAAGTCCAGTTTTTAGATGTTTTTCCTTTGGATTTTGAGGAATTCCTATGGGCCACAGGAAACGAACTTCTTGCAGAAGCCTTGGTAGAAAGAGATTGGAATTCTATTTCATCTGCCAATCTCAAATTCGAAGAGATGCTCAAAGATTATTATTATGTAGGAGGCATGCCCAAGGTAATAAACCAATACCTAAAAAATAATGATTTCGAAGCGGTCCGAGAGGAACAGTTACTCTTGATTGCATCTTACGATAACGATTTTTCAAAGCATGCTCCTGTAAATATAGTGCCGCGCATACGGCAAGCTTGGAATTCGATTGTGGCTCAGCTAAGCAAAGAAAACAAGAAATTTATTTATGGAGTAATAAGGGATGGAGCACGAGCCCGCGAATATGAAATAGCCTTGGAATGGCTATATGATGCTGGGCTTTTTTTACAAAGTGCCACGAGTGAAATCGGGTGAGATGCCTCTGAAGGCCTTTGTTGATTCTGCCACATTCAAAGTGTTCATGCTTGATGTGGGATTGTTGGGAGCGCTTTGCGACTTAGACGCCAAAACTCTGATAAAAGGCAACGAACTTTTTTCAACTTTCAAGGGAGCCTTAACTGAACAATATGTAATGCAACAGCTTCGAGCACTGCATGGAGCCAATATCTACTATTGGTCAGCTGAAAATTCAAGCGGTGAAATAGATTTTCTTATCCAAAGGCATGGAGAAATCATTCCAATAGAAGTTAAGGCAGAGGAAAATCTACAGTCGAAAAGCCTAAGGCTCTTTTCCGAAAAATACAAATTGCCTCACGCATGGAGATTCTCAATGGCTAACTATCGCGAGCAGGACTGGATGACCAACTACCCCCTCTATGCCATCCACCAAGCACTTCTATGATGCTCCTTTCCATCTCGGCAACATCCACAAAGGCTTGCATCGAAGAAGAACGCCAGAAATTACTCCTTGCATATTTTCAGTCTTAGAATGAGGCGAATTTAAGAATGTGTTTAATAATGAATGTTAAATTTGGGAGCTCTTCTGAGCATCATGACTATGGCTGCTACCATGAGCATTTCATTGGCAGAGACTAAAGTCTCTTCGTAATTCCTGCAGAGCCTTCCGAAAACCTTTTTAAATCTATTGGTAATATGAAATCACTTGGGCTAATATGCTGATATGAAATCACTTGGGCTAATATGCAGAACTAATAATTAGGATTAGACAAACATAAAGCTTTATTTAAAACTTAATTAATGCTAAACTATTGGTTATCTCATTTAAGTTTAATAACTTTGTGGGTGGAAATTTACCCAATCAAAAAATGAAGGAATTATGGGATAATAAGTTATGAAAAGATGGGTGATCATATTAGGAGTTTGTATGACGGCGACTTGGGCTTCTGGGCAGGAGCTTAAGGCTGTGGTCGATAGCACAGATATCCAGATTAAAGAGGAAAAGATAGATTCTAAAAGGATAGACACTCCTATGCTGGAATTGCCCCATTATGTCACGCCGGTTCCTACGCTGCCTCACAATTTTATGGATGTGCCCAATTCCAACAATCTTCTGCAAGTTAACCCTAACTTTTATGACAAATCCAAAGTCATGGCCCAGCCTGACCTTGGCGGATTTTGGGTGTCAGGAAGTCGCAGCCAGACGCCTGGCCTGATGGGTGTAGAGGAAGGAAAAGTGGGTTATTTGTTGCAAACTGGCCGATTCTCTTTTGTACCATTCGCATCGGCCGCCAAATATGGTTACTTTGGAGGCTTGACCACCAGCTATGGCTACGGAGGAACACTCAATTTCATCATAAACGAACATTTTACCATCACGGCCTTTGGTCAATACGATACATATAATTTTGGCTATGGTGGCCGGCCAATCAATCCCGCTGTGCTCAATGGCATGGGTTCGACTCGCTACGGCGGCTTTGTCACCTGGGAAATTAGTGATAAGGTAGGCATAGATGCGGGTTTGCAACGAGTGTATGACCCCATGACTGGGCGTTGGCAGAATGTGCCAATTGTGTCACCATACCTAAAAGTTGGCGGACAAAAGATGGGATTCGATGTCGGTGGCCTACTATATCAAATTTTTCACAATGCCAGCGCTTCATTCAATGGCGGTGGCGGAGGTCCAACTGGTCCCATGATGGGAGCACCACGCGCCGTACCCCGCCGATAAATCCGGGAGGCTTATTTTTGGCGCTCTTCTTCGATGATGGCTTTGCGGATGTTGCTGAGATAGGCTGGGGTGATGCCGAGGTAGGAGGCAAGCACTCGCGAGGTAACAGACTTTACGAAAGTGGGGCGGTTGAGCAGGTTCATAAGCACCCGCTTGGCTTCGCCATTCATCAGGCTGCGATAATTTTCGGCCGGAGAGCTAGTGAATACGCTCATCTTGGTTTCGATGGCTTGGTATTGGCCTAAGCACATCGTGGAGAACCAAATGCTAAATTCGTGGCTCTCCTTCAGAAAGTCAATCATTTGGTCGCGAGTAAGAAGCAAAAACTGAGTGGGCATGCAAGTCTCGCAGAAATAATAGGCGCGCTGCTGATTGTAAAATCCGCGAGGCGACAACACAAAGGTGCCTGGACCTGAAAAGCCATAGGTGCGCTCAATCTTGTAATCATTGAATCCTAAGCGCGACAGCCCATCTATTACCACATACAGATTAGTGTTGACGGTGCCCTCCTTGATGTAGCGGTATTTGTCGGGATACTCTACCACCTCGCCGAGCGAAATGAAGCGGTCGAGCATCTCGTCGCTGGGTATATAAAAACTCTCTCTCCGTAAATTATCCTTGAAGGCTTCAATCTGCTGAGGTGTCATTTTTCTTTAATTTTATCAGTTTTGGTGCAAATTTACTGAAAATATTGGAAAATTCCAATCTGAGAATAAAGAAATAATATATAAATTTGCAATTGAAAAGGATTCATGCATAAACCACCTCCACTAACGAAAAAATTTCTAACAACAAAATAGACTAACAATGAAAAAATTAATGATTTCGGCAATCTCGCTGTTCGCCATAAGCATGGCCATGAGCCAGCAGATTGGAGATGAGCCTCAGGGCCGCAGCTTCAAGAAGGCTCCTGCCTTCCCAGAGACGATGGAACTGGTGACCAAGGCACAGATGTCGCGTGCTGAAGTAGGCGTTGATAACATGATTCTCGAGCCCGAGGGTACTGCTGAATTGTACTCAATGATGGGCGTAGGCATTTCTTCGATTTACGGTGGACTATGGGAATCCACCATGTCAGGCGCTACCGACATTGTGTGGGGTGCCGACAATAAGGTATATATCCACAATCCGCTTGGGGCGTTCACTAACGCTTATGTTGAGGGCACTCTCTCAGAGGATGGCACCCAAGTAGTGGTAGAATTGCCTCAGACAGTGGCTGCCATGCGCAATTGGAATGGCACTGATTATGATTACTATCCACTGAATGTGTCGGTGATGGTTAAGACCTCGACCTACGAGGAAGAAATCGAAGATGGCGGTGCCACTTATGCTCCAGAATGGGTAGAAGGCGAAAATAAGGTGGTGTACGACCTCAGCGCTGATGGCACTCTCACCCAAGTGGATCCTTACCAAGAAGGCTTTGAAGAGGATCCTAACGGCCAGCAATATCTGCTCTATCCCGAGCGCATGCTTTCATGCTATATTACAGTGCCTGAAAATGTATGGTATGGCACAGGTACTGACAACCTGATTAATGTATGGTACGGCTATACCAACCTCAACCAAGTGTTCACTCCGCTGCCAAAGGATATGATTGAATATGAAATTCCCGAAGACCTGGAGTGGAACAACAATTGGGCTATCAAGTCGGAGGGCGACTACTACGGATTCTGGAACGAACTCGTGCCTGGCGCAATCAAGGACAATCGCATTTACTTCACCAATATGAGCTATCTTATCCCCGATGCAGTGCTGGTAGGTGAAATCGATGGCAACAAGGTGACATTCAAGACTGGCCAATACATGGGCATCTGCACCAGCCAGAACCGCTATATCACCTTCACTGGCGTAAAGGTTACAGAAAATGAGAATGGCACATACACATGGGAACTGTCCGACGAGGATGTAGTCTTCGACTATGATACAGACACTCAGACCATGAAGATGGTCATTACTGACAAGACCAACGGCATGATCATGAACAGCCTTATTGGCGATATCTATTACTACTGCGCATTCAATGAGCCTACCATTCATCTTCAGACTGCTGCCGACTTGGCTTACGCTCCCGTAGAGCCTGAGATCTTGGCTTGGAACGACTATTCAGAATGGTACGACTACGCATATTATGGCGCAACCTTTGAGTTCCCGATGTTCAACACCAATGGCGCTATCATCAATTACGACGACCTGTACTATCGAGTATTCTTCAACGACCAGGTATTTATCTTCTATCCTGACGAATATGGAGTAGAGGAAGAGATGGAGTGGGTTCCTACCACATTTATCGATACCCAGTGGCGCATTATCGGCTACGGCGATATGGTAATGATTTACTTCTTCAATGAGGGAGTTAATAAAGTGGGTCTGCAGAGCGGTTACTTCGACGAGAATGGCAATCTCTACACCAGCGAAATCGTGAGCCTGCAAGTTGGCCAGGATGGCATCAACTCAGTGGCTGCTGAGGCAAATAGCTCAGCTGAGCCTCGCTGGTTCAATCTCCAGGGCATCGAGGTGGCCAATCCTACCGTTCCTGGCATTTACATCGACGCTAACTCAGGACGCAAGATTATAAAGAAATAAGAAAGGCACCTTTGTAATCAGAGGTTATGGAATGATTTGTGGATGAGTTGTTGCGGGTCACACCGCAACAACTCATTCTTTATTATATCCACGGTGTCGGGATTGGAGTAGGGATTTTGGCGCAAGGCAGCCATCGATTGCCATTCCTCGGTGAGGGCAATTTCTATTGCGGCTTGGATTAGCCAGGCAGCTGGGGAGCAATGAATCACCGAGCGGGCCGATAGGCGTCCTTTCTGGCGGCTGCCGATATCCACCGTGGGGATGCCCATTGACGGCACCTCGATGATGCCGCTGCTGCTATTGCCCACCACCACCGAGGCATATTGAAGCATCGACAGATATCGGCGCATGCCAAGCGATTTCACCAGCTTTACATTTTTTCTTCGTGGTGCCCAATCGTTGAGGAAAGTTATAATTTTCTCAGAGCCTTCGTCGTTGTTGGGGTAGGTGACCAGAATTTTATAATCTTCGTGACCACGGAAATGGTCAAGAGCTATAGCCATCTCCAGCGGCGCAGCCTCTTCGTCCTGATGGGCGAGCGTGGCTGGGTGGATTGTGGCAAGAATCAGCTTCTTTTCTTCAAAATCCCAACCAAGGTCACGGCGAAGTTCATCGGCCGACATAAGTGGCTGGTGCAAGATGTTCCATACCCCAAGAGCGCCGGCATTGAATACTCGGTCGGGTTCTTCGCCCATCTGTATCACTCGCTGTCGGTATTCTTCGGTTTCGGTAAAATGCAGGGCCGAGAGCTTGGTGATGGCATGTCGGATATTATCGTCGATGGCCCCCTCGCTAACCTCGCCACCTGCAATATGGGCAGTCGGGATGCGCAGCATCTGCGCTGCGGTGGCAATCGCCAGCATCTCGAAGCGGTCGCCAAGAATCACCAAAATATCGGGCTGCAATTCGGCCAGGGCTTTGGCAGCGCCGCTCATGCACTGGGCCATGGCATCCACGCGGGCCAGGGCTGAGGCATCAGCCACAGGCATTGGCACCTCAGCGATGCGCAAAAAGCCCTCGCGACGAATATCGTCGATGGTGTGGCCATACTCAGGCATCAAGTGCATGTTGGTGGCAATAATGGCAACTTCAGCTTCGGGGCTGTCATTGAGGGCGTGGGCCAGCGGAGTGAGCAGCCCCCAGTCGGCGCGTGTGCTTGTGGCGATGCAAATTTTCATAAACATAAGATTTATTGGGCAAAGTTACTAAAGAATTGTTGATTTTTGTCAAAATTTTTGGAAAATCCCACGTTTTGCACTAACTTTGCTGAATAAATCACAGACCAGTTGCTATTGCCTTAGATCAATTAGCAAAAACACGAATGTAGATATACATTATTGTTAACATTTTAGTATATGTCAGAAAAGAAAGAGAAATTGTTCGACATGTTCCCCGAAACTACCTACGAGGAATGGCGAGCTAAAGTGGAGGCCGACCTCAAGGGGGCGGACTTCGACAAAAAGCTTGTATGGCGAACCAACGAAGGCTTTAATGTGCAGCCGGTATATCGCGCTGCTGATATTGCCGATTTCAAGACTACCAATTCGCTCCCGGGCGAATATCCCTATGTGCGAGGCACACGTACCGAGAATGATTGGCTTACACGTCAGGAAATCCGTGTGGAGGACCCCCAGGAGGCCAATGCATTGGCTTTGGACGTGCTCAACAAGGGGGTTACTTCTCTGGGATTCAAACTCAAGGGTGTAGATCCTACTCCTGAGGTGCTTGCAGCTTTGCTTGATGGCATCTATCTCGACTGCGTAGAGGTTAACTTCAAATGCTGCCCCCGCAAGGCAGTGGAGCTGGCCAAGAACCTTGTAGCCTATCTCAAGGAGAAGGGCATGGAGGAGAAATTCCGCGGCTCAATCGACTACAATCCTTGCAAGCCTGCTTTCAAGCATGGTCGCCAGATTCCTGCATGGGCAGTGGAAAATGCCAAGGAAATCATGGAGATTGTGGCTCCGGTGCCTAATCTGAGATTCTTGGCTGTGAACTCAGTGAAGTTGTGCAACAGTGGCGCCTACATCTATCAAGAGCTTGGCTATGCCTTGGCTTGGGGCACTCAGTGGATGACATCAATGACCGATGCTGGCTACACAGCCGATGCTGTGGCTCACCGCATCAAATTCAATATGGGCATCAGCACCAATTTCTTTATGGAAATTGCCAAGTTCCGTGCAGCTCGCATGCTGTGGGCTCAGATTGTAAAGCAATATGATCCAGCTGACTTGGAAAGCTGTAAGATGATGGTGCATGCCGCTACATCGAAATTCAATCAGACTATCTACGACGCTTACGTAAACTTGCTGCGCAGCCAGACCGAGGCTTTCTCAGCAGCAGTTGCAGGCGTGGATTCTATAACTTCAGTGCCTTTCGACACCCCTTACAAACAGCCTGATGCATTCAGCGAGCGCATCGCCCGCAATCAGCAGCTCCTGCTCAAGGAAGAGAGCCATCTCGACAAGGTAATCGACCCAGCTGGCGGCAGCTACTATGTGGAGGAACTCACAGTAGCAATCGCCGAGCAAGCTTGGAAGCTTTTCCTCAGCGTGGAGGAAGCTGGCGGTTTCTTCAAGCTGGTCAACGAAGGCAAGGTGCAGGAGGCTGTCAACGAGAGCTGCAAGAAGCGTCACACCGATGTGGCTCGCCGCAAGGAAATTCTGCTTGGCACCAACCAATATCCCAATATCAACGAGAAGGCATCCGACAAGATCGAGAAGGGCGCTTGCAAGTGCGCTTGCGGTTGCGCTCCTGAGGAAGACGCTCCCCAGGGAGTGGCTCTCTGCGGACGCCGCGCTGCCACCGATTTCGAGGAGCTCCGCCTGGCCACCGAGGCTGCTGCAAAGCGCCCCAAGGTGTTCATGCTTACAATTGGCAACCTGGCTATGCGTCTGGCTCGCGCTCAGTTCTCAACCAACTTCTTCGGCTGCGCTGGCTACGAAATCATCGACAACCTGGGCTACAAGACAGTGGAAGAGGGCGTAGATGCAGCTCTGGAGAAGGGCGCCGATGTAGTGGTGCTCTGCTCAAGCGACGACGAATATGCTGAGCTGGCTCCCGCAGCCTTCAAGTATCTTGATGGCCGCGCTGAGTTTGTAGTGGCTGGTGCCCCTGCTTGCATGGAGGATCTCAAAGCCGCTGGCATCAAGGATTTCGTTCACGTTCGCTGCAATGTGCTCGACACTCTCAAGGATTTCAATGCTCGTCTTCTTAAATAATTCCTGCCAACATGAAACCAGATTTCAAAAACATAAACATCGTTGCTGACGCCTTTGGCGCTCAGAATAAGCCTGAGCAGGGAGGCGAGAATTGGATTACTCCTGAGCTCATCCCTGTAAAGCCCATATATACAAAGGAAGACCTGGAGGGGCTGGAACACCTCAACTATATGTCAGGTATTCCTCCATTCCTGCGTGGCCCGTACAGCGCCATGTATCCTCTGCGCCCCTGGACCATCCGCCAGTACGCTGGCTTCTCGACCGCTGCCGAGTCGAACGCTTTCTATCGTCGCAACTTGGCCTCTGGCCAGAAGGGCCTTTCGGTAGCATTTGACTTGGCTACCCACCGAGGCTATGATGCTGACCACGAGCGCGTGGTAGGCGACGTGGGCAAGGCTGGCGTGTCAATTTGCACCGTTGAGGATATGAAGGTGCTTTTCGAGGGAATTCCATTGAATAAGATGTCAGTGTCAATGACCATGAACGGCGCTGTGCTGCCCGTGCTTGCATTCTACATCAATGCCGGCTTGGAGCAGGGCGCTAAGCTTGAGGAAATGGCTGGTACAATCCAGAATGACATTCTCAAGGAGTTCATGGTGCGCAACACTTACATCTATCCTCCAGAGTTCTCGATGCGAATCATCGCCGATATCTTCGAGTACACCTCGCAGAACATGCCTAAGTTCAACTCAATTTCAATCTCGGGCTATCACATGCAAGAGGCTGGCGCTACCTGCGACATTGAGCTGGCTTACACACTGGCCGACGGTCTTGAGTATCTCCGCGCTGGTGTAAACGCTGGCATGGACATCGACTCATTCGCACCACGCTTGTCGTTCTTCTGGGCTATCGGCATGAACTATTTCATGGAGGTGGCAAAGATGCGCGCAGCTCGTATGCTCTGGGCTAAGATTGTGAAGTCGTTCGGTGCTAAGAATCCCAAGTCGCTGGCTCTGCGTACCCACTCGCAGACATCGGGCTGGTCGCTCACCGAGCAGGATCCTTTCAACAACGTAGGCCGCACATGTATCGAGGCTATGGGCGCAGCTCTGGGTCATACCCAGTCGCTCCATACCAACGCTCTCGACGAGGCAATCGCTCTGCCTACCGACTTCTCGGCACGTATCGCTCGTAACACTCAGATTTATATCCAGGAGGAAACTCTGGTAACCAAGGCTATCGATCCATGGGGAGGCAGCTACTATGTAGAGGCTCTTACCAATGAGATTGCTCACCGCGCATGGGAGCATATCCAGGAGATTGAGAAGCTTGGAGGCATGGCCAAGGCCATTGAGACTGGTCTGCCTAAGATGCGCATCGAGGAGGCAGCTGCCCGCACTCAGGCTCGCATTGATAGCGGTCGCCAGACCATCGTGGGTATCAACAAATATCGCCTCGATCACGAGGATCCTATCGACATCCTCGAAATCGATAACACCGAGGTTCGCAAGGAGCAAATAGAGCGTCTGAACGACGTGAAGGCTCATCGCGACGAGGAGAAGGTGAAGGAGGCATTGGCTGCCATCACCGAGTGCGTTCGCACAAAGAAGGGCAACCTGCTCGACTTAGCAGTGAAGGCTGCTGGCGTTCGTGCCACTCTGGGCGAAATCTCAGATGCTTGCGAGGAAGTTGTAGGTCGTTATAAAGCTGTAATCCGTACTATTTCAGGCGTGTATTCTAACGAGACAAAGGGAGATGCCGACTTCAAGAAGGCACAGGAGATGTGCGCAGCCTTTGCAAAGCGCGAGGGTCGTCAGCCGCGTATCATGATAGCAAAGATGGGCCAGGATGGTCACGACCGTGGTGCAAAGGTGGTAGCAACTGGCTACGCCGACTGCGGTTTCGACGTGGATATGGGCCCGCTGTTCCAAACCCCAGCTGAAGCTGCCCGCATGGCAGTGGAGAACGACGTGCATGTGCTCGGCGTATCGTCGCTGGCCGCAGGTCACAAGACTTTGATTCCTCAGGTAATCGAAGAGCTGAAGAAGCTTGGCCGCGAGGACATCATGGTAACTGCCGGCGGTGTAATCCCAGCTCAGGACTACGACTTCCTGTATAAGGCTGGCGTAGCTGCAATCTTTGGTCCTGGCACTCGCATCCCTGCATCTGCAATCAAGATGCTCGAGCTGCTTGAGCAAGGCGCTGAATAATTAGAATCAATACTCATAATAGAAATGCGGACCTTGCGGGTCCGCATTTCTTATTTTTGATTCTTTATGTATTTTTTGTACATGGGCAGGAAGACGATTATGGCCGAGGCTATGATCACGAAGATGGTGTAGAGGGTGATCTTGGGAGTGTGGACTATTAGAAAAATCACAACCAACAGCCATAAAGCCCCTAAGGCCACGAAGCGAAAAATTACTGAGGAATTCATGAAATCTTATTGTGTTTGAGGCGGTCAGTGTAATCGGCGATATTCGCCATTTCTTGTGGAATCTTTATTTCCTGGGGGCAATGGGGCGCACATTGATCGCATTGGATGCACCGCGATGCTTGGCGCGCCTCAGGAATGGCACGATCGTAGCCAATCAAAAAGGCACGGCGCGCGGCTGCATATCGCGGGTCGCGACGGTCGCGGGGTGTATTGTCTTCGTTGATGCACTTGTTGTAATGGGCAAAAATGCCAGGAATGTCAAGACCGTAAGGGCAGGGCATGCAATATTTGCAATCGGTGCATGGAATCAGCTTGTTATCAAGGTAATCATGGGCACAGATGGCCAGAAATTCCTTTTCTTCATCAGTAAGCGGAATCAGCGGACTGTAGGTGCGCAGATTGTCCTTCAGATGGTCCATATAAGTCATGCCTGAAAGCACGGTGAGCACCCCAGGTTCATTGCCTGCAAATCGGAATGCCCACGAGGCAATCGAGCCTTCGGGATCGCGCTGCTTCATCTTTGCCGCCACATTGTCGGGCACATTGGCAAGGCGTCCGCCCAGAAGCGGCTCCATGATTACGGCTGGGATGTCGCGCTTGGCCAATTCGCCGTAGAGATATTCAGCATCGGTGTTGCGAGTGTTTACGTCCTTGGCATTATTCCAATCCACATAGTTTAGCTGTATTTGCACGAAATCCCAGTGCACACGGCCTTCATCCATCCATTGCAGCATGGTATCGAATACCTCGATGTCGCCATGGTAGGAAAAGCCCAGATTCCTTACCTTTCCATTCTGTCGCTGCTCTTTTAGAAAGTCAAAAATGCCATTGTCAATGAATCGCTTGTTGAAATTCTCCATGCCTCCGCCACCGATGCTGTGGAGCAGCATGTAGTCGATATAATCAGTCTGGAGGGATTTCAGAGAATTTTCAAACATCGCAATCGAGCCTTCACGTGTCTGGCTTTCCGGGTCGAAATTCGACATTTTAGTGGCGATGTAATATTTGTCGCGCGGATGACGCGCCAGGGCGATGCCAGTAGCCGTCTCGCTGTGGCCTTGGCAATATCTGGGTGAAGTGTCGTAATAGTTCACTCCGTGCGCCATGGCGTAATCTACGAGGTCGTTGACAGCCTCTTGGTCAATGCTTTCCACCTCATTGCCATCAATGGTTTCCTTTTTGGTAGGGAGACGCATCATTCCATAGCCAAGGATAGATACAGAATCGCCAGTATTGTGATTAGTGCGATATGTCATTTCGCCCAAGCCGGCCTTGGACAGGTCGGAGCCTTTTTCTTTATTTGACTTGCAGCCGACGGCAGTTGCTGCCAGGCCTAAGCCAAGCATCTCCAAGAATCGGCGGCGTGAAATGGTATTATTCATGTTGTTTCGAGAGGTTTCGAGAGGTTTCGATTTAATTCGATATAATTCGATTTATGGCGATTTAGGTCGAGGAAATTTTAGATTTCTCGGTGGATTTCGAGGCCCTCGACGTGGATGGCTGATTGAGATTCGTTCATGGATGCCACTGTGCCCACTGGGCAGTAATATTCGCATGCTCCGCAACCAATGCAGATAGAGCCATTCACGATAGGCATCATATTGTCGGTGCCTTCGCCTACAGGCACCATCATTATTGCGCCTGCGGGGCAATGGCGAGCACAGTTGCCGCATTTTGCTTCACCCGTCGCTGCTAAGCAAGCTTCAAGATTAACCTCGGCAGTGCCTACCTTGATCGAACTTTTCTCTATTTCATCAATCGGATGGTAGGCGCCTACTGGGCAGATGTTGCTGCAGATAGTGCAGTCAGGTCGACAATAACCCTTGGTGTAATCCACCACAGGCTGCATAAAGCCGTCGATGCTCAGGTTGGCGCTAAGCACATTGTTTGGACAAGCTTGAATGCAGAGCTGACAGGCAGTGCAATGCTGCTTGAGATGCTTTAGGCTCTGAGCACCGGCTGGAGCAATGGGAGTGCGCCGGTAGGGGGGCTGCTTGGATTTGAGGGCTGTGAGGCCGCCATCAGTAGCATTGGCTGCCTTGAGGGCGGCAGTAGCTGCCAAAGCAGCGCCAGCAATTATAAAGCTTCGGCGAGAATTGGGAACCCGCGCTGACGCGCTGGGCACGCTGGCCTCCGAGATATGGGGCGGCTGTCCTGGTACGCTGGCCTCCGAGATATTGGGCGGCTGTCCTGGTACGCTGGCCTCCGAGATATGGGGCGGCTGCCCTGGCACGCTGGCCTCCGAGATATTCGGCATTGGATCGGACCCCGATTTTTGTACTTTGTATTTCGTACCTTGTATTTTGTATTTTATGGCCCCTTCTTGGCATACGCTGATGCAGTCCATGCAATCGATGCATCGGGTGTAGTCAATCTGATGATTTTTGGCATCAATGCATTTGGCCTTGCAATTGCGGGCGCATTTGCCGCATCTTACACATTGATCCTTGACAATGACAGGCTTAAGCAGAGAAAATTGTGCCAAGTAGCCCAAGATTGTGCCAACGGGGCATACCATGTTGCAATAATCTCGACCTCCGCGCCAAGCAAATGCCACCACTGTAACTATAGTTACAATAGCTACCACAAGGACGGGGATTGATATTGCTGCAGTCACTTTGTAGAAATAATAATTGCCTTGGCTTTCGCTCCAGTTAGCCAGCAGATTATTGATGCCATCCCAAGCTGGGGCAAAGATTTGCGAGGTTATCCTGCCATAGGCGCTGTAGGGCTCAATCAATCCAGCAATTGCTGCGGCCAATACAGTGGTAAGTCCCAGGATCACCAAAATAGCAAAGATTGTGAGAATAACCAAGCGCGTTTTTGTCCAAGCCGCGCTGTATCTGAATCGGTTGATGCGTCTTTTCTTTGGTCCCACATGGCCGCGCACCCAATTTACCGCATCTTGAAATATGCCCAGCGGACAGATCACCGAACAATAAATGCGCCCGAATACCAATGTGCCAACTAAGATTATGAGCAAAGCAACCACATTTGCGGATAGCAGAGCGGGCATAAACTGTATCTGAGCCATCCAGGGCCAGAGCCGGGCTGCAGTGCCAGTGAAATCTAAGAAGAGCAAGGTAACAGCTATGATGCTGCACAAGGCTAAAATTATTCTTATAGTCTTCAACATAATGGTGTATCGGATTTGGAATTCAGGATTCGGATTATGATAATCTAAACCACAAAATCAATAACCTTAAAACTTAGGCAAATTTACAAAAAATAATGTGTTTTCGGATTATTTTCAATGAAATTTCACAAAAATTAATTATCTTCGCAGAGAAAAAGAAACTTTATCACGAAACCATTGAAAAAAGCCAATCATTATGAATCGAGAAAAGCCAGTAATTGCGGTGGTGATGCCATGCTACAACGAGGAGGAAGCCCTGCCTCTCTCCCTGCCAGTGATGCTTGGCATCCTTGACAAAATGGCCGAGCAGGGAATTGCTTCGGCCGACAGCTACATTCTCTGCAGCAATGATGGAAGCCGCGACCGCACATGGGAAGTGCTTAAGGATTGGCATAGCCGCGATCAGAGGGTGCGTGGCGTGAGCCTGGCTCACAATCGAGGGCACCAGTATGCTCTTTTGGCGGGATTGATGGCTGTGAGGGGGGAGTGTGATGCTGCTATCAGCATAGATGCTGACCTGCAAGATGATCCAAACGCCATCATTGAGATGGTGAAGAAATATCGCGAGGGATGTGATATTGTGTATGGAGTGCGAAGCAGCCGCAGAACCGACACCTGGTTTAAGCGCAACACCGCCCATGCTTTCTATTCGTTTCAAAAGACGATGGGGCTACAGACCATCTATGATCATGCTGATTACCGATTGATGGATGCCAAGGCCCTGGATATGCTCAGCGAATTTAAGGAGCAAAACCTGTTTTTGCGAGGCATAGTGCCCCAAATTGGATTGAAATGGGATGTAGTGTATTACGAGCGCAATTCGCGCGTGGCAGGCGAGTCGAAATATCCGTTGTCGAAGATGCTTAGCTTCAGCATTGATGGCATCACTTCATTTTCGGCTCTCCCAATCAGGTATATATTCTTTATGGGAATAATATTTTTGATTATTGATCTGATTGTGGCCATCTATGTGTTGATTTCGTATTTCACTGGACATGTAGAGCCTGGCTGGTCATCGATAATGCTTTCGATTTGGTTTGTAGGCGGAATAGTGCTGATTGGATTGGGCGTAGTGGGGGAATATATTGGCAAAATCTTCATTGAGGTCAAAGCCCGGCCTCGATATCAAATCGACGAGAGGATATGACTTTTCGGAAGCCGAGCTTCCGAACACAAAAACGGCTGCCGCGAACCAAAGGGGTTGCGTCAGCCGTTTTTGTGTTCGAAAGCTCTGCTTTCGAATAGAGATTATGCGAGGAAGCCGAGGAGCACGCCGGCAGCGACAGCCGAACCGATGACGCCAGCCACATTCGGCCCCATGGCGTGCATCAGCAGATAGTTGCTGGGGTCATATTCCAGACCAAGGTTGTTGGAGATGCGTGCGCTCATTGGCACAGCAGATACGCCGGCATTGCCGATAAGCGGGTTAATCTTCTTATCCTTGGGCAAGAACAGATTGAAAATCTTCACGAAAATCACACCCGAAGCTGAAGCAATGATAAATGCCATGAAGCCGAGGAGGAAGATGAAGATAGTCTGTGTGGTGAGGAAGTGGCTTGCCTGTGTGCTTGCACCCACGGTCATACCGAGGAGGATAACCACGATGTCGTTGAGGGCGTTGCTGGCAGTCTTAGCCAAGCGGTTGCAGACACCGCACTCGCGCAGCAGGTTGCCGAAGAAGAGCATGCCCAACAGAGGCAGACCGCTCGGAACCACAAAGCAGGTGAGGAGCATGCCCACAATGGGGAAGATTATCTTCTCGTTCTGGCTGACGGCACGCGCTGGCTTCATCTTGATGCGGCGCTCGTTGTGAGTGGTGAAGAGGCGCATCAACGGAGGCTGAATCAGCGGCACCAATGCCATGTAGCTGTAAGCCGAAACTGCGATTGCGCCCATCAAGTTGGGAGCCAGCTTCGACGAAAGGAAGATAGCAGTAGGGCCGTCGGCACCGCCGATGATGGCTATTGCACCAGCCTGGTCGGGCTCAAAGCCCAGGGCCAAAGCCACCATATAAGCACCAAAAATACCGAACTGAGCGGCAGCGCCGATAAGCATCAGCTTAGGATTGGCAATCAGGGCCGAGAAGTCGGTCATGGCGCCAATTCCCAGGAAGATTAGTGGCGGATACCATCCGGCACTCACACCATTGTAGAGAATGTTGAGCACCGAACCCTCCTCATAGATGCCAATCTCAAGACCGGCAGCGGTGTTGAAGGGGATGTTGCCGATAAGGATACCGAAGCCGATAGGCACCAGCAGCATGGGCTCAAAATTCTTCTTGATGGCAAGCCAGATGAAGAATAGACCAATGGCAAGCATGACAAAATTGCCAAGCTCTGCATTGGCGAAACCTGTGAGTTCCCAGAACTGTCGCAGGTTTGTCTGAATAAAATCACCGAATGAGAAACTCTCCATAATGAATAGGGAAATGGAAGTTATCATTCAATAGTGAGCAGAGTACCACCCTCGAGCACAGAGTCGCCTGCATTCACATTTATTGTCTTTACTACGCCGTCGCGGCCTGCATGGATGGCATTTTCCATTTTCATAGCCTCGAGCACCAGCACGGTATCGGCAGCCTTTACGGTATCGCCTACCTTTACAGGGATTGAAAGCACCACGCCGGGGAGGGGAGCCTTGACCACGAAGGCCGACCCAGTGGCCGCAGCGGGCTTGGAGATGACCTTCTCGCCAGTAGCTGTGCGGGGAGCAGGAGCAGCCTTTACTGAGCTGACTACCTTCACGGGCTTCTGGTCCTCGGAGAGCTCAACCTTGTAGGGCATACCGTTGACCTCGACTTGGGCGATGTTGCCCTCGATGTCGCCAATGGCTACCTTGTAAGTGTTACCGTTGATTTTATATTTGTATTCTTTCATTGCAAGTTTTAATTAATATGTGTCGTCATTAATGGGGTAGTTGGCGCAGGCCATAGATCTTTGAGCTCCAAGGCGAGTAAGCACGCTTAACCTTGTTGATGGTAAGCACGGTGCTCTCGGTGTCGTGTGCGTTGAGATGCTGATACATAGCCATGCAGATAGCGGCGATAACCTCGCCTGAGTCATGCTCGATGCTCTTCTTTTCAGCGCTGTCCTGCACGCCGTGGGCTTTGGCCTTGTTATGGCGGGCAGCTGACTGTCCAATGCGGTCGATAGCCATGAAGGCCAGACAAAGCACGAGCAGAGCCGAGAATACAATGCACATAGCCATCGCAGCCATGCCGAAGCCGTGACCATCGTACTCAGCGAAGAGCTGGATCTTGTTGTTGGTGTCCTTGATCTTGTTGGCGCTCTTGGGGGTGATGTATTTGTCGCCTCCGTTGCGGATTTCCCATTCGCCTTCGCCATCAACTGTGCGAGCGTACGACTGATTGGGAGCCAAGGCTGCTGGCACTACCACTTCATCAATCAAAGTCTTGCCATCAGCGTCGTAGATTCCAATCCAGTTGTCCTGGCCGGGCGCTAATTGGAAGCTGAGGTGTAGAGGACCGAGATTAGGTTCATCGTCAGCATAGAATACAATGTGCTGGCGCTTGCCCATGTGGGTGCTCTCATCGCCCATTGGCACGGGATACTTGGTGGGATTGTTGGGGTCGTTGGTGATATACACGCTCGAGATTTCGAGTGGGCCGTAGTTGCTGTTGAAAAGTTCAATCCAACCATGGCGATGACCATACTCATCTACGAAGCCATTGTCGTTGGTCACCATTACCTCGTTGATGCGCAGGGCCTTGCGGTTTTGAGCCGAGGCAAGGCCTACGCATGCGAGCAATGCTATGACCAGAAATAGATGTTTCTTGTTCATAAGCATTATAGAGGCATATTACCGTGTTTCTTGGCAGGATTGGTCACCTTCTTGGTGGCGAGCTGCTGCAGGGCGCGAATGATGCGGAAGCGAGTGTTGCGAGGCTCGATCACATCATCAATGTAGCCATACTTGGCAGCATTGTAAGGATTGCAGAACAGCTTGTTGTATTCGTCCTCCTTTTCCTTGAGCAGTTTCTTGGGATCCTCGGCAGCCTTTGCCTCCTTGGCATAGAGTACTTCTACTGCGCCTGCACCACCCATAACGGCGATTTCGGCGGTAGGCCAAGCATAGTTCATGTCGCCGCGCAGTTGCTTGCAGCTCATCACAATGTGGCTGCCGCCGTAGCTCTTGCGCAGAGTAACAGTTACCTTAGGCACGGTAGCCTCACCGTAAGCATAGAGCAGCTTAGCGCCGTGGAGAATCACTGCATTGTACTCTTGGCCTGTGCCGGGCAGGAAGCCGGGAACATCCACGAGAGTTACCAATGGAATATTGAAGGCATCGCAGAAACGCACGAAGCGGGCAGCTTTGCGCGATGCGTTGCAGTCGAGCACGCCTGCCAGAAACTTGGGCTGGTTGGCAACGATGCCGACAGCCTGGCCGTTGAAGCGAGCAAAACCAACGATGATATTCTTGGCATATTCGCGCTGCACCTCCAGGAACTCGCCATTGTCGATGATAGCGCCGATTACCTCATACGTGTCGTAGGGGCGGTTGGCTGAGTCAGGGATGATTTCGTTGAGAGAATCCTCAAGGCGGTCAATTGGGTCGTTGCACTCAACCAATGGGGGCTCCTCAAGATTGTTCTGGGGGATATAGCTGAAAAGCTTGCGGATAATCTTGAGAGCATGTTCGCCATCTTCGGCGGCGAAGTGAGCCACGCCGCTCTTCTGTGCATGCACCTCAGCGCCGCCGAGCGCATCTTGGGTCACATCCTCGCCAGTAACAGTCTTTACAACCTTGGGGCCAGTTAGGAACATATAGCTGATGCCCTTGGCCATGATGGTGAAGTCGGTGAGGGCGGGCGAATAAACAGCGCCGCCAGCACATGGGCCAAGGATGGCAGAAATCTGTGGAATCACGCCTGATGCAAGAATATTGCGCTGGAATATTTCGCTGTAGCCAGCCAGAGCGTTGATGCCTTCCTGGATGCGAGCGCCGCCCGAGTCGTTAAGGCCAATCACTGGAGCTCCCATCTTCATGGCCATATCCATGATTTTGCAAATCTTCAGGGCCATGGTCTCGGAAAGCGAGCCTCCGAACACAGTGAAGTCCTGAGCGAATACATAGACCAGACGACCCTCGATTGTGCCGTAGCCAGTGACAACGCCGTCGCCAAGGAATGATTTCTTTTCCTGACCGAAGTTGTAGCAGCGGTGACGCACAAACATGTCGATTTCCTCGAACGAGCCTTCGTCGAGAAGCTGAAGGATACGCTCGCGAGCGGTGTATTTGCCGCGTTCGTGCTGCTTATCGATGGCCTTCTGACCGCCTCCAAGGCGAGCCTCGGCGCGCAGCTCGATGAGTTCTTTTACTTTTTCAAGTTGATTGCTCATTATATATAATTAATTAAATTATGATCTTTCTTCAACAAAAAATGAAATAAGAGCCGAATTCAGGTTTTGACTCGGAATTCTGCTCTCATTTCATGATGATGTGTTACTTGTTGGGATCCTCACAGAGTTCGATAAGGGTGCCGCATGTTGATTTGGGATGCAGGAAAGCGATGTTGAGACCCTCAGCGCCCTTGCGCGGAGCCTTGTCAATCAGCTTGCCACCCTTAGCCTCTACCTCAGCCAAAGCGTTGGCAACGCCGTCCTCGATAGCGAATGCTACATGCTGTATGCCTCCGCGGCCACCGTTCTTCTCGATGAACTTGCTGATGGCGCTGTCGGGGCTTGTGCCCTCGAGAAGCTCAATCTTGGTCTGGCCTACCTTGAAGAAAGCAGTCTTCACTTTCTGATCCTCAACTTCCTCGATTGCGAAGCATTTGAGGCCGAGCATATTCTCATAGAATGGAATAGCTTCTTCCAGGCTTGGCACGGCTATGCCTATGTGTTCGATGTGCGAAATGTCCATAATTCTTGGTTTTAGGTTAACTATTTTTCTTTTCTATGTGTAGATTCTTATATTTGCGGCAAAATTACTAAATTTTCGTGATATTACCAAATCAATCTTCTGATATGTAATATAGGATGATGTCGCGGATCGCCTTTTGGCAAGCTGGGCAGAAAGCCTCGGCTTCGTTGAAGCGCATCCGGCACGTGGTGTCCACTGGTCGGTAAATGCCCTTGAAAGCATATCCGCCGCCCTCGTACACTCCCAAGGGGTATTTATCGGAATCCTCGGGCAGGGTTGGGATAGGAGTGTCAGGAGCAAGCATCCCTTTCCACTTGCTGTCAAAATCGACAAGGGTGGTAATGTTGGGCTCCCATGGCTCTACGGTAAGGGGATAGGTGTCTGACATTACCTCTACTTCGTAGAAGTACTCGTCGGCCAAGCCTCCGAAGCTGTGGCCAAACTCATGCACTACTACTGGGCGGAACTTGTCGTGGTGCGCTGCGGTAAGAGTGTAATCGTTGAAGATGCCTCCGCCTCCATATACTGGCGAATTTACAAGCACGATGATATGCTGGGCTGGGATTCCGTTGAGGTCGTCATACATTGTGAAGACATTGGGCGATGTCAGGTAGCGGTCGCTGTAGAATGTTGAATAATGCGAGCCGTAGGCTGTGCGCTTCCATTCGTTCTTGAGGGGCACGCTCACGCCCGAATCAATCGAAGGCGTGTGCACGGCAATGAAGTCGAAATGCTCCTTCATCTCTTTAAAAGGCTCGTGGCTGAACATGGCATCCACCGCCTCGCGGCAATCATTCATGTACACATCCATTTCCTCCTGGGTATATCCTTCGGCCAGGAATGCTACTCCGATGTGTGGGCCCGGAGCCGAGCCCTTGTGGATGTATTCATGGGGCTTTACAGCCTTGGAATGGTCGCGAATCAGAATGTCAGTGGGATCCACTGTGTGCTCAACTGTGGCTATAGGCTGGCGGTATTCATTCATGAGCCTATTGGTGATTTTTACTCTTTCGCGCGGCATTGGCACCAGCAGGCTGACTTCGCAGTAGCCTGGCACGCTGTCGCCCAGGCGCAGCCATTCGTTGAAGAGGGTAGAGTAGGAATTGCGATAGATCGTGTCACCCGCAAGGGTGGTGACAGTGATGTCGCCGTTGCCCCCGAGGTGCAGTTGGTCGAGCTGGCCTTTGCGCCCGGCCCAATGGGGCGAGCGGGTCATGTGGCGCAAGCCGATGTTGACATTCTTTTCTGTGCCCTGCAGCACATAGTCGATGCGCAGGGTGGAGTCGGAGAAATGCTTGTCGTAGTTGACAGCACTGGCTTGGTTGTTGGCAGCGCAGCAAAGGGCCGCTGCTGCAAGAATCGAAGCAGTTTTCATGGGTTGTCAGATATTGGTATTTGGCGCTTGAACACCTCTTTGAACGAGATAATGGTCTCGGTGCGGGTGGCGTCGAGCTTTTGGAAATGCGTCTGTATGATTTCGAGCAGATGGTCGTTGTTGCGAGCGACTACCTTGGTGAACATGTCGTAATGGCCGGTGGTGAAATGGCACTCCACCACTTCGGGAATCTGCTCAAGGCGCTCGATCACTTGACGGAACGTGGTAGGGTCGGAAAGCAGGATTCCGATGTAGGCGCAAGTGTCATAGCCCAGCGCGGCGGGGCTGATCAGACATTCGGTGCCCTTGACCACGCCCTTGGCAGTGAGGCGCTGCAGGCGCTGGTGGATGGCTGCTCCAGAAACACCAAGCTCGCGTGCAATCTCAAGAAATGGTTTGCGGCCGTCCTCGGCCAGCTTCTTCAGAATCTGAAGGTCTATTTTATCTAATTGCTGACGGTTCATAATGCGACGCGGCAGTTGAAAGGTGGTTAATATTAAGTTTTGGTTTTAGATTGTTATTTAATATGCAAAATTACTAATAATTTTTCAATTTTCGGCTTAAATTCTTTCACAAAATAACAGTCTTAAAAGCATAAAATTTGCAAAAGAAGTCAAATATGATTTTTTTCTCACTTTTTTAAATAAGTATAATTATTAATTGAGAAAAAAGCAGTAATTTTGTAGTCTGAAATCAATAAAGACAACGCAAACTCCAACCATATAAACGAAAGAGTCAATGTTAAAACGTTTCTTCATATCCATGCTTGGCACAATGGCCGGCCTCTGGTTATCGCTTTTTTTCCTTGTGATCATAGGCTGCGTGTCGGTGGGCATATTGGCTACAAAGGCTATTTTTTCGAGCAGTGCGCCATCCTACAAAAATGCCATACTCCATATCACTCTTCAAGGCGAAATACCCGAGCGGGCCGAGGAAGTGTCGCCAACCGACCTTTTGCTTAATGGCGTGAGCGATGCCACCAGCCTCGCGGATATGATAGCAGCTGTGCGCATGGCTGCCGATGACAAAGAAATCAAGGGAATTTTTCTTGAATGTCAGGGCTCATCGCTGGGAATTGCCTCGCGACAGGAACTGATTGAGGCTTTGAACACATTCAAGGCCACTGGAAAATGGATATACGCTTACGCCAACAATTATACTCAGGGCGACTATTATGTGGCCACTGTGGCTGACCGCCTGTATGTCAACCCGGTGGGCATGATCGACGTGCATGGCTTGGCCAGCACGGTGACATTCTACAAGGACCTTCTCGACAAAATCGGGGTGCAGGTGCAAGTGGTAAAGGTTGGAGCCTACAAGAGTGCCGTGGAACCCTATATCAGTACCAAGATGAGTGAGCCTGCGCGTGAACAAACCACAATTTTCCTCAATCAGATTTGGGAGAATATGACCGACCAGATGGCCGACAATCTTGGCATCAGCCCCATTTATCTCAATCAGTATGCCGACAGCATCACATTCACGTGGAATCCACAAAGATACGTTGACTGCAACTTGGCATACAGCTTGCAATACGCCAATGAAGTTGAGAACAAAATGCGTGAGAAATTAGGCCTTGCCAAAGATGATGACCTGCCATCTGTCACTCCGGCAGAATACCTCGATATTAATTCCTCAAAAATATGGAATGGCACTGGCGACCACATCGCTGTGCTATATGCTGTAGGCAGCATCACCGATGATGGCACTAGCGGAATAGTGGCCAGCGATTTAGTGCCTGAGATACTGCGCCTGGCCAAGGATGAGAATGTAGCGGGCATGGTGCTTCGCGTAAATTCTCCCGGCGGCAGCGCTTTCGCCAGCGAGCAAATTTGGAAAGCTCTTGAGGATTTCAAGACCACAGGCAAGAAACTGTATGTGTCGATGGGCGATTACGCTGCCTCGGGTGGCTATTATATATCATGTGGCGCCGATAAGATTTATGCCGACCCGGCCACTCTCACCGGCTCAATCGGAATTTTCGGCCTGATTCCCAATGCCAAGGGCTTGCTCACCGATAAGCTGGGACTGCATTTCGAGACCATAGCTACCAATAAGGACAGCAATTTCCCAGCCATCGTGGAGCCTATGACCGAAACCCAGTATGCTGCCATGCAGAGCTTTGTGGAGCGCGGTTACGACCTATTCACAAGCCGAGTAGCTGAGGGCCGAAGCATTCCGCAAGATTCAGTAAAGGCAATAGGCGGCGGCCGAGTATGGGACGCTATGACTGCAATCAAAATCGGACTCGTAGATAAGATTGGGTCGCTACATCAGGCAGTGAAGGATCTGACCAAGGAGTGCGGCCTGGATGAAGACGAATTCATTTGCTATCCCAAGATGGAGGACAAATGGCTGGCTATGCTTAAAAAACTGGGGATTAAGCTTGACACCAACATTGATATGGAAGCCATCAGCCCCGAAGAATTAAAGCAAGTGCTCCGCATGGCCCGTGAAATCGAGACTTGGGATCCTCTGCAAGCCAGAATGGAGCAAATGGTGATAGAGTAAGAATTAATATAACACATTGCTTAATTAAAAGTAAGATGAAGCGCAAGAGGTCATGGCTGGCAAAAGCATTGTTGCTGCCCCTGTCGAAAATCTATGGGGCTGTCACCTTTGTGCGCAATTGGATGTTTGAGGCTCATATCCTGAAGCAGAAAGAATTCCCTGTGCCCGTGGTGGTAGTGGGCAATCTGGCTGCTGGAGGCACAGGCAAGACTCCGATGGTGGATTATATAGTTGACAATCTTCGCCACAGCTGCCATCTCGGAGTGGTGAGCCGAGGCTACAAGCGATCGACCCACGGGTTTGTGATGGCTACAAAGAGGTCAACACCCATAGATATTGGCGACGAGCCCTACATGCTGTATCATAAATATGACGGCGAAGTGCCAGTGGCTGTATGCGAGGACAGAGTGGCTGGAATCACCGAACTACTGAAAATAGACCCACAAATCAACCTGGTGCTGCTCGACGACGCTTTCCAGCATCGTTACGTAAAGCCCACGGTCACAATATTGCTGACGGAATACAATCTGCCTTTCTTTGAGGATAGTTTGCTGCCTTACGGACGCTTGCGCGAATCAAAGCGCGGAGCCAGGCGCGCTGACATCATTGTGGCTACCAAATGTCCGGCTCGTCCGTCGCCCCTCGACCTGCATATATTTAAGGAGAATCTCGACCTGGTGGCTTGCCAGCAGCTATTCTTCTCGCGTGTGCTTTATGGCAAGCTGATGCCAGCCTTCCCCGACGAGGCGCCTCAAATCGCGCCATCGCTTGACTGGCTTGGCGAGGATGACCGACTGCTTTGCGTGGCTGGAATTGGAAATCCAAGGCCTTTCGTGAAGTTTGTAAAGCATTTCAAACCTAAAGTTAGGGTCAATATTTATCCTGACCATCACAATTTCACTCGCAAGGATATGGCTACTCTGCAACAACGCTTTGAGACCATGGAGGCACGCCACAAATTCCTAATCACCACTGAGAAGGATGCTGTGAGAATGGCGAATTGCCCATATTTTCCCCATGCGCTGAAAGCCAAAACTTATTATCTGCCTATCAAGGTGGATTTCATGCGTGATGAAAACCAACCATTCATAGAATCCATCCTAAAACTTATCAAGGACCATAGAGCGCAGCAGGGGCTGCGAACCTGACTACCGAACAATCTCCCTCGAATTTGCGTTATTAATGTGCTAATTCAAACCAAAAGACCATGATAGATACAATCCGACAAACAGCTGACTACATCCGCTCGCAGGTGGAGCACATTCCCGAAACAGCCATTATTCTTGGCACCGGCTTGGGAGCCTTAGTTGACCATATCGAGGACAAGCAATTTATCCCTTACAAGGAAATCCCTAATTTTCCGCTTTCGACTGTGGAAGGGCACAGTGGCAACCTCATTTTCGGAAAGCTTGGCCAAAAGCCAGTGATGGCTATGCAGGGCCGCTTCCACTATTACGAGGGCTACGACATGAAGCAGGTGACCTTCCCAATCAGAGTTATGCAGGAGCTGGGAGTGAAGATCCTCTGCGTAAGCAATGCTGCCGGAGGCATGAACAAGGAATTTCGCGTGGGCGATATCATGATAATCACTGACCATATCAACCTATTCCCGGAGAATCCACTTCGTGGACGCAATGATGACCGCCTGGGGCCGAGATTCCCGTCGATGACCAACGCATATTCGCCTGAGCTGATAAAGAAGGCCGACGAGGTGGCCGATGAGCTGGGCATGCGCGTGATGCATGGGGTATATGTAGGCACTCCTGGTCCAACTTTCGAGACCAAAGCAGAATACGAATATTTCCGCATAATTGGCGGCGATGCAGTGGGCATGAGCACAGTGCCAGAGGTGATTGTGGCTAATCATGCTGGCATAAAGGTGTTCGGAGTGTCAGTAATCACCGATCTTGGCGGCAAAGAAATCACAGTGGAGCCGACTCACGAAGAGGTGCAAAAGGCAGCTCAGGAGGCTCAGCCGCGCATGATGAAACTTATATCTGAGTTGGTTAATAGAATTTAGGATGGAAACCGAAATATCAAAATTGGGCGAGTTTGGGCTCATTGATCATCTGACCAAGGGCATTGAACTCAAAAATCCGTCGAGCCATCGCGGCATCGGCGACGACGCTGCAGTGCTGAAATATCCTGATACTGATGTGCTGGTGACTACCGACTTGCTGCTCGAGGGCGTGCATTTCGACCTTACCTACGTGCCGCTCAAGCATCTGGGGTATAAGTCAGCCGTGGTGAATTTCTCCGACATCTATGCAATGAATGGCACTCCCCGACAGATTGTGGTTAGCTTGGGCATATCATCGCGCTTTACCGTGGAGCACATGGAAGCTTTCTACGACGGCTTGAGGTTAGCATGCGAGATTTATGGCGTGGACTTGGTTGGTGGCGACACCTCAGCATCGCGCCAAGGCTTGGTGATCAGCATCACTTGCATTGGCGATGTGGAGAAGGACAAGGCCGTATTCCGCAACGGAGCCAAGGATACTGACCTGATTTGCGTAAGCGGCGACCTCGGCGCAGCCTATATGGGCCTGCAGTTGCTCGAACGCGAGAAGGCAGCATCGGCTGGCAAGCCTGATTTTGAGCCTGATTTCGCAGGCAAGGAATATCTGGTTGAGCGCCAGCTCAAGCCAGAAGCCCGCAAGGACATCATAGCCGAATTGGCCAAGGCTGGAATCAAGCCAACATCGATGATGGATGTCAGCGACGGACTGTCGTCGGAGCTGCTGCATATATGCAAGGAGAGCGATTGCGGATGCCGAGTGTATGAAGACCGAACCCCGATTGATTACCAGACAGCAGTAATGGCCGAGGAATTGAACATGAACCTTGTGACTGCTGCCATGAACGGAGGCGAGGATTACGAATTGCTCTTCACCGTGCCGCTGACCGACCATGAGAAGGTGGAGAAGCTGCCGGGAATCAAGGTAATCGGCTATATCACCAAGCCTGATCTGGGATGCGCCATGGTCACTCGTGACGGTCAGGAAATGCCTCTCCGAGCCCAGGGATGGAATTCATTAGCATAAATTAGAAATGTAATTTCTTCCTTAACCAACAAAATGTTGGTGGAAAGAAAAAAATTAGTACCTTTGCAATGTAATTTGACTTTGACAATGGTAAATCGTGTGCTTATAAGGATCAAGGTAGTGCAGATGCTGTACTCGTATTTGCTTACCCGCAGTGAATTCAGATTGAACGAGGCCCCCGAGACCACTTCGCGTGATAAAAGGTATGCCTATACGGTCTATATCGATATGGTTCTTCTCTTGCTTGAGCTTTCTGGCTACAACGTGAAGAGCAACGAACGACCGCAGAAACTGAATGTTGAGAGAAAGTTGCAAGAGAACAAGGTGGCCAAGGCCCTATCGCAAAACGATGCCATACGCACCGCAATCCTCAGAGGCAACACCCAAGTAGGGCTGCTCGACGATTCGCTGCCAAGCCTTTACAACAAGATACTCGAGTCAAAAGTCTATATAGATTACAAAAAGAACCGCAATACTGAGCTGGGCGATGATGTGATACTGTGGACCACGATCCTGGAAACCATCATAGCTCGTGATGAAAGTGTGACAGATGCCCTGAGAAAGGGTGGCGATTTTTCGCTCAAGGGATTCCAAAAAGGCATCAAGGACCTATGCAACACCCTGATGTCGTATGCCGACAGCCGTGAGTTCTTCAAGAAGGCTAAGCGCGACTTGGAGGATTCGCTCGACAAAGCCTACGAGCTTTATCTCAGCATCTTTGCCATGATTATCGACCTTACTGATGAGCATGAGCGCAGGCTGGAGACAGCAAAGCAGAAGCACTTGGCTACAAGCGACGATCGCAATCCCAACACCAAATTGCTCTTCAATCAATTGGCCGAATATTTGCGCAATAGCGAACATCTCAAGGACCTGTTGGACGAATACAAGGTGAAGCGATGGAGCGAATCCTCGCATTTCATCCGCTCAATGCTCGACAAGGTAATCGAAAGCGATGTGTACAAGGCTTATGTAGAACAGCCACGCAAGGGCTTGGAGGAAGATGCCGAATTTTGGCGTGATGCGCTGCGCACAGTGATTTTGCCATCCGACTTGCTGATGGAAGAGATGGAGGATCAGTCGCTTTACTGGAACGATGACCTGCAGACTATGGGCACATTCGCTCTGAAGACCCTCCGACAGATAGCCCAATCAGGAGGCGAGACGGTGGAGCTGTTGCCAAAGTTCAAGGATATTGAGGATGAGAAGTTCGGTCCCGAGCTATTCCGATATTCGGTAGAGAACCAGCCAGTGTATCGCCAGTACATCGAGCGCTTTATCCAGCACAACAACTGGGATCCTGAGCGCCTGGCCTTTATGGACATTGTGATTATGACTACAGCCATAGCCGAAATCATCCACTATCCAAATATCCCTGTGGCTGTATCTGTGAATGAATATGTGGAGATTGCCAATAACTACAGCACCGAGAAGAGCGGTGGATTTATCAATGGAATGCTCTACAACATCATCAAATACCTCAACGATGAGGGAATCATACACAAGGCATAAATACAAAATACAAAGTACGAAATACAAAACCAAAATAATAATAACCAATGCTTTTAGACAACATTTTAGCCATTCTGTGCGATTCAGCAGCTGCCGGAGCTGGTGAGGCCCAGGCCACTGCCGATTACTCAGGCATCATAATGATTGTGCTTCTGATCGCAATCTTCTATTTCTTCATGATCCGCCCCCAGAGCAAGCGCCAGAAGAAAATCAAGGAGGAGCGCGCCAAGCTTGAGAAGGGTTCGCGAGTATTCACCCAGGGTGGCATCTACGGCAAAGTAGCCGAGGTGAAGGACACCGTGTTTGTGGTGGAAATCGCCCCCAGTGTGAAAATCACTGTAGATAAGAACTGTGTGTATCCCGCCACCGAGGAGGCTGTGCAGGATGCTCAGCAGGCAGCCAACAAGTAATAGCAATCAAGCAGCCCCTGCTCCCATAGGCGGGGGCTGACACTTATTCTTAGTCATCGCATGGGCAAGTTGAGCCGACTAAAGAATGCAATGCAGAGCCGCGAAGGCCGAAATGTCATGGTGTACATGGTGTTTTTGGTCATTGCGGCTGTGTTGTGGATAATCATGTCGCTTAACGAAGAGACGCAGCGCGACCTGCGTTGCACCGTGGTTATTACCAATGTGCCAGATTCGATGACTCGCATCACTCCGTTGCCCGAAGCCTTGAACGTAAGCGTCCGGGCCAAGGGCACGGAACTGATGAAATATCTGTGGAAGAAGCGCCCCACGATGAATATCGACTACCGTCAGTATAAGTCGGGCGATAGGATTCAGTTTAGCGATGCCTCACTCAAGGCATTTTTCCGCAGCATGGTGGGTGGGGGATGCCAGATATTATCGGTGACACCCGACTCATTGTCGCTGCTTTTTACTTCGCAGCCAGGGGTGAAAGTGCCAGTAAAATTAGATACAGAGATTACACCTGCGCCGCATTATATTGTGGTGGGCAAGCCAAGATGTTTTATCGATTCGATAATGCTCTATACTGCCAATGGCAATAGCGTGCGTTATACCTCGGTATCAACTGTGCCGCTTGCCTTGACTGATGTGCGCAAGTCGCAAATAGTGCGAGTGCCTATTGATGTGCCTAAGAATACTCGAGCAATCCCCGACTCGGTGGAGGTTAGCGTCGAGGTGGAGCCCTTGATTTCAAAAACGCGCAAGGTAGCCATCACGCCCATCAATGTGCCAGCTGATATGAGGCTGATTACTGTGCCGCAGCAGGTAGAAGTATATTATATGGTGCCCATGAATGTGTACAAGAAATCAGAGGGCGAACCAAAATTCAAGGTAGTGGCCGATTTCAATACCATAGATCAGAATAGCGAACGCATAGCTGTGACCTTGGCCTATGCGCCCAAGGATTTCATAAATGTGTTTATGTCGGCCGACAGTGTAGATTATATCATAGAGCAGCGATGAAACTAATAGCCATAACAGGCGGAATTGGTGTTGGCAAATCCACAGTAAGCCAAATACTGAGGGCCCGAGGGTACCATGTATATGACTGCGACCTCAGAGCACGAGAAATAATTGACAGCGATGCCCAAATCAAGAACAAAATTCTAAAAGAAATTAGCCCCGATGCCTATAGCAAAGATGGCAAGCTTGACAGGCCACTGGTGGCCAAAATAGTTTTTGACGACAGGAATAAGCTGCAGGCTCTAAATGCAATTACTCATAAGGCAGTGAGAGAGGATATCAATCTGTGGAGCCGAAGCCTTGGCTCCCCATTGGCTTTTGTGGAGACTGCTATACTATATCAAAGCGGACTTGACGTGATGGTAGATGGGGTGTGGGATGTGACCGCACCCGAGGATTTGAGGATTAAGCGAGTGATGAAGCGCAGTGGCCTTACAGCACAGCAAGTGGCTGATCGCATTGCTGCTCAAGCTTTCACTCCCGATGAGCCTCATGAGAATGTAAGTCTAATAGTCAATGACAATCGCCACTCGTTACTGCTGCAGGTAGAGGATTTGCTTATTTGCTGGCAATAACCTCGATTTCTACCAAAGCGCCCTTGGGCAGGTCACGCACTGCAAATGCCGAGCGAGCCGGGAAGGGTGCCTCAAAATAATGTAAATATACCTCGTTCATTGCGCCGAAATCAGCAATGTTGGTCAAGAGGACTGTGGTTTTTACCACATTGTCGAGCGTAAGGCCTGCTGATTGCAGGATGGCAGCAGCATTCATCAAGGATTGTGCGGTCTGATCGGCCACATTGTCGGGCATAGTGCCAGTGGCAGGGTCGATGGGGAGCTGGCCAGAAACGAATACCAAGTTTCCGGCATCAATTGCTTGGCTGTAGGGGCCGATGGCACCCGGAGCAGCGGTGGTGGCAATGGGTTGTTTCATGATTTTATGATTTTATGTTATTGGGTTAGGGGAGATTTGAATGTCCTGGAGGCGCATATCGTCGGCGTGGGCTATGATTTCTTGGTTGATTTTATCAACAGTGGAAATCACGCCAGGAAAGTTGCGGTCGAAGTTGGGGATAAAGTTGCGATTGCCCAGCTTATTGAGCTGGATTCTAAGATAGCTCACAGTGATGATAGCGGGCTCCACAGCGGGTTGGAACCCATAAATTTGATGCTCCTGGTTTATCACCACGCGCGTCAAGATTTTTGCATCGCACAGATGGTTGGTAATATCCGACACCAGCCGCGAGGGGAGGCCATAGCGCTGCACAATATCTACCACAGTATAAGGCTTTTCCCGGTTTACAAACCGCTGCACTACCACTGAGGCTACCGCAATCGTGAGCTTTTCGCGATAGTCAGGCGATATGTGGTTGATCTGATCTGAGAATGTGAATTGGAAGATATTCTGCGAGGCATAGCAAATCAAGCAGCCCGACAGGCAGATTACCCACACTAATTGCAACCATAACAGCAGCAAGGGCAAGAAAGAGAAACTACCGTAAATTGCATTGTATTTTGCCACGTACAACTGGCCGCTTACGAACAGCCATTGCAGTATCTGGAATCCAATGCCAGTGAAAATGCCGCTCATGAAGGCATTTTTGAATTTCACCTTGGTATTGGGAACCATCATGAATGCCGCAGTGAAAAACAGGCAAGAGAAGAGGAACGAACCAAATTCGAACATGGCCGAAAGAATCGGCGTCATGAACGAAACATGGAAAAATGACTGGAGCGATGAGCTGAGAAACATCGTGAGGCCTCCACCGCAAATCATCAGCACAGGCAATATGAGAATCATGGCTGTGTAATCGGTGATTTTGCGCCAGAAACTGCGGCTCTGCACATTCCATATCAAATCAAAGCATGCCTCCACGCTGCTCACAAGGTTGATGATGGTATAGAGCAGAAACACGATGCCTACGCCCACGAAAAGTCCCTCGGATGCCTGATTGAGATAGCTATCCACGAATGTCAGCGACCGGGTAATAATCACCGACTGGCTGGGGAACATCTTCAGCAGCTCATCTTGCAAGAAATTTTGCAGTCCGAAGCCTCGGCCAATAGCAAAAAGCAAAGCCAGAGCAGGCACTATCGCCAGCAGGGTGCGATAAGTCATGGCGCAGGCCTGGGTCTGTATGTCGGTGTTGAGGAATGATTTTATGGTGATATTCAGGGTCTTTATCAAATCCACTGAAAATTTCTTGCGGGTGTCATCCCACACTCCAGCTGAGCAATAGTTCCAAAAGGCTATCCCTCGATTTACCCATTTGCGCCAACGCGGTTCTTTCATTCGTCTGCCCATATTGCTAAGCTTTTATGTGAAGAGGGCGCGAAAGGCCTCTTCAACCTTTGAAACTTCGATAAGTTGCAGCGTAAGCTTGCTGGTGTCGATTCCCTTGAGATTGTGCTTGGGAATCAGCATCTTCTTCATGCCTAATTTTTCAGCCTCGCTGATGCGTTGCTCAAGGCGGCTAACGGGCCGGATTTCGCCTGATAATCCCACTTCGCCTGCGAAGCACGTGGAATGTTCGATAGGCATGTCCATGTTGCTTGACAAAATGGCCGAGATCACAGCCAAGTCGAGCGAAGGATCATTAACCTTGATGCCTCCTGCAATATTTAGGAATACGTCTTTTTGGCCCAGCTTGAAGCCAACTCGCTTCTCCAGCACGGCTAAGAGCATGTTCATTCGCTTGGCGTCATATCCGGTGACCGAGCGCTGTGGGGTGCCATAAGCGGCAGTGCTGACTAAGGCTTGCACCTCGATCATAAAGGGCCTCACACCCTCTACGGTTACGCCGATCGTTACGCCCGAGAGATTTTCATCGGAATGGCTCATCAACATCTCTGACGGATTCTTCACCTCGCGCAGGCCCTTTTGGCCCATTTCATAGACGCCGATCTCCGAAGTTGAGCCGAAGCGGTTTTTTATGGCTCGAAGGATGCGGTACATGTATTGGCGGTCTCCCTCGAATTGGATTACTGCATCCACGATGTGCTCAAGCACTTTAGGACCAGCAAGCGACCCCTCCTTGGTAATATGTCCAATCAGAATCACAGGCACACCCGATTCTTTGGCATATTTGAGCAGCTGTGCTGCACATTCGCGCACTTGGCTTACGCTGCCAGCCGACGATTCCAGCACATCGCTTGCAATGGTTTGGATTGAGTCGATTACCAAGATGCCTGGCTGCACATCCTCAATATGCTTGAATACGGTTTCGAGCGAAGTCTCGCACACGATGAAGCAGTTGTCGCTGCCTCGGCCTATGCGGTCAGCGCGCAGCTTAAGCTGAGTGGCGCTTTCCTCGCCCGACACATACAGGATGGTTTTGGATTTTATCGCCAAAAGATTCTGGAGCACCAAGGTTGACTTGCCAATGCCAGGCTCCCCGCCTATCAGCAAGATTGAGCCTTGCACCAAGCCGCCACCTAACACCCGATTAAGTTCTTCGCTTGGCATGTGGATGCGGGGCTCCGACATGGCTTGAATTTCCGACACGGCTATGGGCTTGCTTGTCCCAGCGCGCGCCACAGGCGAGGCCGAGCGCTGTGGCTTCTGCACTACGCGCTCTTCCACCATGGTGTTCCACTCGCCGCACGATGGGCAGCGACCTTCCCATTTGCTTGCCTGGGCTCCGCAGCTTGAGCAGAACCACACTGTCTTTTCTTTTGCTTTAGCCATTTCTGCGAAATTCTGATAGGGTGATAGCAGTGGCAATAGCCACATTTAGGCTCTCGGATGTTGGTGTGTCGGGGGGATATGAAGGTATGGTAAGCTTGTGGGTCACCAGCTCTGCAATGGCGGAGCTGATGCCCTTTCCCTCGTTGCCCATGATTATAACAGATGGCGCAGCCAAATCTGCCTTGTAAATATTCTCTCCGTCGAGAAAAGTACCATAAATTGGCACTTTCGCTTTCTCCAATGCTTGGCCCAAATCAGTGTATATTACCCTCACGCGCGAGATGGCACCCATGGTGGCTTGCACCACCTTGGGATTCCACACATCAGCTGTGTCGGCCGAGGCAAGAATTGAATGGACTCCCATCCAATCGCACACTCGCATGATGGTGCCTAAGTTTCCCGGATCTTGCACGCAGTCGAGAGCCAAGACCAATTCACTGGTAAAATCGGGCAGTTGCGCTGGGGCAGGTATCTTATAAATTGCTATTACCTGGGGTGGGGTGGAGAGGGTGGAAATGCGCTCCAAGTCGCGCGTGGTAACTTGAGAGGCTGCTATGCCAGGATGCTGCTCAATCCAATTGTTAGTGGCTAAGAGAGCCTCCAGCTGGAAATGGCCCATAGTGTCGAGCACGCATTTGGTGCCCTGAGCCATGAATAGCCCAGATTCGCGGCGACCCTTGGGCTGTGCCAGGCTCGCGTAAGTCTTCCTTAGATTGTTAGTCAGCTCCATTGATTGCGCTTTAAATAAAATCTTCGCCTTTGAGCTTGTGCCATACCTTTGATGCAAAGCAGAACACCAAAAGTCCTGACGCTACATACACGATTCCACTGGTCACCATCGTATTTCCTAAGCCTACGATTGGTGAAATGGCGCCGCCGATTAGGAAACCGATAGCGCCGACCATGGCTGATGCCGAGCCAATGTTGGCGCGGCCAGCCTCCATGGCGAGCGTGGAAGCCGAGGTGAATATCATGCCAACGCAAACCAAATCAAAGAACATTATGATTTCGTAAGCCCAAAAATTGTCGATCCAAAGTGCTTGGCAAAGCTGAAGCGTTGAAAAAATCAGAACGCACGATGCTCCCGTGATTAGAGCTGTAGGCAAGCGCTTGAACTTTGCCGCCGCAGTTGCTCCTGCTCCCAATGCCACGGCATTCACTGCAAATACGATTGAGAATTGCAATTCAGTGAAGCCGAAATGATTTTGGATGAGGAATGGTGATGAAGAAATGTAGCCGAATAGTACGCCATAGGTGCATGCAAAGGCAAGCAGCGGGAATACGAAGGCCTTTACTCGCAGCACTACCTTAAAACCCTGGAAGCTGGTCCAGAGACTGCCTTTCAACCTCTTTTCCGGTGGCAGAGTCTCGCTGTAAACCAGGCACATTGCCAAGAGGCCAACTCCTAAGAAAAGGAGAATCCAGAAAATGCCTTGCCAGCCAATGCTGTCCGACACCAAGCCGCCAATCACAGGAGCCGCCACAGGGGCCACGCCATGCACAGCGCCGATTATTGCCATCATTTTCACCAATTCGCGACCGCTGTAGCTGTCGGTGGAGATAGAACGCGACAATACTATGCCTCCGCTGCCTCCAATGCCTTGGAAGAAGCGGCATACCAGGAAAAACTCAATCGTGGGAGAGAAAATAGAAGCAAAGGCTGCTATCGAGAATACAATCATTGCCACAATGAGCACAGGCTTGCGCCCATATTTCTCACTGATTGGGCCAAAGAAAAGCTGCCCCAGGGCCAAGCCTATCATGGCTGTGGTCAAACCCAACTGCACCATCGACTCCGAAGTGTGGAAAATATCCTTCATCGATGGGAGGGTGGGCAAATACATGTCTGTGACAAATGGACCGAAGGCTGATAGCATACCCAAGAATACCACTATGAAAAGGAAGTAGGCGCGACTGGTGGTCCGTGCTGCGCCTCCCAATAAATCGTGTGGTTTTTGGTTATCCATAATTTTATGTTTTATTTTCCGATTGCAAAATTACAAAAAATTGACGAAAAAGACGTAACTTTGCACCTTGGAAACGACCTAATTTTTCATTTGGTCGGTTCAATTATAGTTTCACTATTTATAATCAAGCTTATGATAGCACTATACATAGTAGCCTTGGTACTGATGGCAATAGCTGTGGGATACCAGCTGAAGCGCGATTTGATGATGTTGCAGCAGAACTCCTACCGCAACGATCGCTATCGCTCATGGCTCGTGCAGGCTAAGGAAAGCACGAGGTTTGACCGCTTGATAGGCTATATCATATTTTTCACATGCTTAGTGCCGAATCAGCACCGCTGGTGGTATTTGGCCATCGTGTGCCTTTTCGCAATAGCTAATATTTGGAGCCTGACATCGGCTCATTATAAGAAACCGCTGGTATGGACCAAGCGAGCCAAGCGCATCTATGGCACTGAGATTGCCATCGTGGGAATAGTGTGGCTGATACCTCTGTTTTTCCTTTATCCAGATACGGCTGAGGGGCGAATTTTCAATGCCATGGTGTATTTGGTGCTGTGCTACAGTGCCTCGCAGGTAATCACGCTTTTCGCCAATTGGCTGTTGAAGCCGGTGGAAAAGAAAATCAATGATGGATTTTATGATCAAGCCCAGCGCACCTTGCAATCAATGCCCGACCTGAAAATAGTGGGCATCACTGGCAGCTATGGCAAGACCAGCACCAAGCATTATCTCTATCGCATACTTAGCGAACACTGCGATGTGATAATGACGCCCGGCAACTTTAACACTTTGCTTGGTGTCACCCGCACGATTAATGAGAATCTAAGGCCCTACAATCAAGTATTCTTGGTTGAGATGGGAGCCAAACAGCATGGCGATATCAAGGAGATTTGCGACCTGGTGCATCCGTCGATAGGCATAATCACTGCCGTGGGTCCTCAGCATCTTGAATCTTTCGGTACGATTAAGGATGTGCAGCAAACAAAATTCGAGCTTGTAGATAGTCTGCCAGCCGATGGCTTGGCAGTGCTCAACAATGATTTTGAGATGATAGCGAATAGGCCTGTGTCGAATGTAAAGAGCGTTCGATACACCGCCGAAGATCTGCCCGACGCAGATTTCAAGGCTGTGGATATCAAATACCAGCCACATGGCACCACATTCCGCATTGAGGGACCTGATGACTACGCGATAGAGTTGTCAACCAAGCTGGTAGGCCGCTGCAATGTCAGCAATCTTATTGCAGCTGTGATTGTGGCGAAAAAGTTGGGTGTGCCAGATGAGAAAATCAAATATGCAGTGGAGAAGATCGAGCCGGTTGAGCACCGCTTAAGCATGAAGCGCACGCCTGGCGGAATCACCATTATCGACGATGCTTACAATAGCAATCCAGTGGGCAGCGCGATGGCTATGGAGGTGCTCTCTCAAATGGGCCCAGGCCAGCGCATCGTGATCACCCCAGGCATGATAGAGCTGGGCGATAAGCAGAAAAGCGCCAATCAGGAATTGGGGCGCAATATTGCCCATAGTGCCGACATTGCCATTGTGGTTGGCGAATACAACAAGGATGCCATCCTTGAGGGCATCAATGAAGTGGGGATGCCCGAGGGTGCCGTGAGGCCAGTGCCTACATTCGCCGAGGCCCAGCAATTGCTGATGACTCTGGCCAAGTCTGGCGATGTGGTGCTTTATGAAAATGACCTGCCAGACACATTTAAATAGGATTTAGGATTCAGGATTAAAGGATTAAATTAAGATATGAAGACAAATATTGGAGTATTTTTTGGCGGACGCAGCACCGAGCATGAAATCTCAGTGATTTCTGCCTCGCAGGCTATGCATGCCATCAATCGTGAGAAATACGACGTAACGCCTATCTATATTTCAAAGCAGGGTCGTTGGTACACTGGCGATGCTCTGATGGACATTCAAAACTATCGCGACCTGCCAGCTCTCCTGGAAAAATGTGAAGAGGTGTATATGGAGCCTGTATTTGGCGATTACAATCTTTATCGCCGCAAACGCAAGGTTTTTGGCAATCCCGTGTATGCCCAGCTCGATGTGGTAATGCCAGTGCTTCACGGCATGAATGGCGAGGATGGCACTTTCGAGGGAATCCTTGATTCTATAGGAATTCCCTATGCTGGCTGCAACACCTTGGCGTCGGCCAATGGCATGGACAAAATCACCATGAAGATGATTCTCAAGGCATGCGATGTGCCAGTGGTGGATTATGTGTGGTTCACGGATAAGGAATGGTACAGCAAGCGCGATGCCAAGATTGCCGAGATTGAGGAAAAGCTGGGTTATCCTGTGATAGTAAAGCCTGCCAATTTGGGCTCAAGCGTAGGCATTGGTCGCGCCAACGACCGTCAGCAGCTCATCGAGCGAGTAGCCGATGCCGAGCGTTATTCAACACGCATCATCGTGGAGGATTTGGTGGAAGACTTGCATGAAATCAACTGCTCGGTGCTTGGCGACTGCGATGAATATCAAGCATCAGTGCTCGAGGAGCCTATCAAAAGCGGGGAAATTCTTAGCTATCAAGACAAGTACATGGGTGGAACCAAGGGTGCCAAAGGAATGCAAGCTTCGCAGAAGCGCATCCCAGCCGACCTGCCCGAGGATGTGACCAAGCGCATTCAGCATCTCGCCTGCGAGACTTTCCGCGTGCTTTCGTGCCACGGCGTGGCTCGCGTGGATGTGATGATCGATGGCGCCAATGGCAACATCTATGTCAACGAAATCAACACCATCCCTGGCTCGCTCTCATTCTACCTTTGGGAGGCTACAGGCATACCCTTCGACCAGCTGATGGACCGCTTGGTAGCCCTGGCCCTGAAGCGCAATCGCGCCTTGGCCCTAAAGACCGTAAGCTACGACCAAAACATCTTCTCGCTTGGCGCCGGCCTCAAAGGCGGTGTTAAGAAATAAATTTTCGATAAATTATGATGAAAAAAGGAAGGCCTCGGCTTTCCTTTTTTTAATTAAAATGTTAATTGTTTTTATAAGTCAACAAATTTTTTTAACTTTGCAGAGAAAATTCAAGTAGTTAACTCCAAGAGTGGGGTTGCTCGTGGAATGCATTTCAATTAATCACAGTAATACATTTCAAGTCTGTATGAAAAAAATCTATGCTTCTGCTCTTGCTGCGACTATGGCTTGCGCTTATGCCTATGCCGATGTCAATTGCAACGGCATTGTGGTAGATGAGAACGGCGAACCTATGATTGGAGTCGTTGTCACTGCCGAAGGTCAGACTATGGGTGTGTCAACCGACATCGACGGCAAATTTAAGATCGTCGTGCCAGATGGCACCAAAAACCTTACCTTCAATTTTGTTGGTTATCAGCCCTTGTCTGCTCCCGCTCAGGCTGCAATGGGCACCCTGACCATGGACCCCGAGCAAAACATGCTGCAGGACGTGATCGTCACACAGTCAATTGCTCGCACTCGCATGACTCCAGTAGCGATTTCTAATGTTGACGCTGCTATGATTGAAACCAAGCTTGGCGGCCAAGAATTCCCCGAAGTGCTAAAGACTACCCCTGGCGTATGGGCCACCAAAGATGGCGGTGGCTATGGCGATGCTAAAATCAATATGCGCGGTTTTAAGAGTCCCAACACCGCTATGCTCGTCAATGGTATTCCCGTAAATGATATGGAGTGGGGCGGCGTGTATTGGAGCAACTGGTCGGGCCTGAGCGATGTGACCACCAGCATCCAGACCCAGCGCGGCCTTGGCGCCAGCATCCTCTCGGCTCCATCGGTGGGCGGCACCATTTCTATCGTGACCAAGAGCCTCGATGCTGAGCAGGGTGGCACCCTGTGGTACGGCATGGGCAATGATGGCATGAACCAGTACGGCCTCAGCCTTTCCACTGGCGTGATGAAAAGCGGCTGGGCTGTGACGGTGCTTTTGAGCCGCAAATATGCCGATGGCTACATTCAGGGCACCAATTACAATGCCTACACTTACTTCTTGAATGTATCAAAAAGACTCAACGACCATCACCAGCTGTCGTTCACTGCCACTGGCAGCCCCCAATGGCACTATCAGCGCAGCAGCTACGACGGTCTTACCATCGAGGGCTATCAAGAGTATGCTCGCAATTACATGAAGGGCGAGAGTCCTTATCGCTACAATCCCAGCTATGGTTTTGACAAGAATGGCCAGCGTGTAAGCCAATACTACAATCATTACCACAAGCCCCAGATTTCACTTACCCATATTTGGCAGATCAATTACCATTCTTCGCTGACTACCTCGCTCTACACCTCGCTTGCAAGCGGTGGCGGCTACAGCGGTCAGGGCCGCGATGGCTACAGCACCAGCTCATGGTACGGAGCCAACAATGGCGTGCTCAGCACCACATTCCGCAATGCCGACGGCACATTCGACTTCGCTGCTATCCAGGAGATGAATGCTGCCAGCACCAATGGCGCTAAGATGATTATCGGCGACAATACCAACTCGCACGAATGGTTTGGCTTGGTAAGCAACTATAAGAACAGCTTGATGGACAACAAGCTTACCGTCACTGGCGGTCTCGATGTTCGTTACTACGTAGGCCATCACAAGATGACCATCGAAAATATGATGGATGGTGCTTACTGGATTGATGATTATCGTGCCAACGTGAAGGCTGAGAACAATATTATTGCAGCTGATCCCAATTGGAAGTATGAGAAGCTGAGCGTAGGCGATGTGATTTATCGCAACTACAATGGCTACACCATGCAGGAGGGCCTGTATCTTCAGGGCGAGTATAGCGCGCTCGACCGCCGACTGACTGCCATCGTGACCGGTACGCTCAACAACACAGCATACTGGCGCCGCGACTTCTACTACTACGACAAGGATCACGAGAAGTCGGAAACCGTAAACTTCTGGGCTGGCTCGATTAAGGCTGGTGTCAACTACAACATTGACCGTCACCAGAACGTATATTTCAACACTGGCTACATCACCCGTGCTCCTTTCTTCTCAGGCGGCGCGTTCCTCAACTCCACTACGAGCAATGCCACCAACCCGAATGCTGTGAATGAGAAGACCTACTCGTTTGAGTTGGGCTATGCTTGGCGCTCGCCAATGTTCAGCGTTACGGTTGACGCTTATTATACCAAGTGGCTCGACAAGACTACTACCCGTACGGGCGAATTTACCAGCGGTGAAAAGGCTGGGCAGCGCTATACCTTCAATATGCAGGGCGTAGATGCTCGCCACATGGGTCTTGAGTTCAATGCTGCCTTTGAGCCGGTAAGCTGGTTCTCAATGAATGGCATGCTTAGCCTCGGCGACTGGATTTGGGATAGCAATGCCACTGGCTATTTCTACGACGAGGGCGGTCAGCCACTGGCCAGCGTTGCCACTGGTGCAATTGCTTCGGGCATTGAGGCAGAAGACCACCTGAAGGGCGTCCTCAATCAGAAGGGCATACATGTGGGTGGTTCGGCTCAGTGGACTGGCGCAGTAGGCGTTACATTCCGTCCGTTCAAGGGCATGCGCATCGGTGCCGACTGGACTTGCAACTCGCATAACTACAGCGATTACACGGTATCAACCCCCTCGGCAGGCGGCACAATCAATGTGGCTGAGCCTTGGCGCATCCCATGGGGTCAGCAGCTCGACCTCAGCTGCAGCTACCGCTTCAAGCTGGCTGGCTTTAATGCTACCATCTATGGCAATGTCAACAACCTCTTCAATTACAATTATGTGATCGATGCTTACACATCATCCACCACTGAGGGTACTTGGCAGAATGCTTATCGCGTGTTCTATTCATTCGGCCGCACCTACACGGTTCGTCTCAAGCTCTCATTTTAATCTGTAAATGGCTATGAAAATGAAAAAGTCAATCATAATGTTGGCTGGTGCCATGGTGGCAATGACGTCATGCGACGATAATTCATGGAACGACCACCTCGATGGCTTCGATGGCGAGCCAGCCATCACTGATGTGCAAAACATCAGCTATACCCTCACTAAAAACGACTATTCCACCATCTCAAGCCTTAGCGCCAACGTGACCCTTGCAGGCGCCAATGCTGATGCCTTGGCAGCTGTGAAGAAGAACTGCTACTTCACAGATGTCATCACTGGGCAGGATTATATTCCAGCCTTCCTGGCGAGCTCTTCGTTCCAGTACTTCGTGCTTGACAATGGCTCCACCGTTAAGGTTACATATAACTATTACGAGGGATTGACCGAGGAAATCAGCCAAATCCAGGGCGCACAAGCCTACACAATCTCTACGGCTGACTATCAGACAGCCTGGGGCAGCGAGGAGGATTATATCAAGGCATTTGCACCCTCGGTGACCGCTGCCAAGAATATTCCCGCTGCTTTGGCTAATGCAGGATTGAATCCCGATGATAGCGAATATGTGGTGGTAACTTACAATGTAAGCGACCAAGAGCCCATCTTCGAAAGCGAGGAGGAGGTTACATATTATTATGTGCCTGTAACCAGTGAGGTTAACGATGGACAATATGTAATGTCAGCAGGTGAATTTGCGGCCACTGGCTTGGCTGAAGGGAAGACTTATGGCTACCTCCAACCCACTGAGATTTCTTATGATGCCAATGGCATCAGCGAGATGGTAGCTGAAGATTGCATCTGGCAAATAACCTCTGCCGAAGGAGGATATTATATTCAGGATTATCTGGGTCGTTACCTGTATCAAAGTGGCACCTACAATAGCTTCAATGTAAGCGCCGAAGTGTGCGATGGCTGCGTATGGGATATCACCCTTGCTGATGGCGTAGCCAAGATTCTCAATACCAGCGTGAACAAGTGGATTCAGTACGATGCCAATTATTCAAGCTATGGCAGCTACGACAGCGAAAAGGGTGAGATGCCCACGCTTTATGTAAGTGCTGTGCAGCCCACTTCGGCTCCTGCCAAGGCTCCAGTGGCAGATGTGCCCACATCGGTAGTTTACGCATTATACAAATGGAATGGCTCAGAATGGGCAGCTGACACCTCGGTGGCGGTGGTTCAGCCCGACGATTATGAATCAATGGGTGAAAGCGGAAGCTACATGACCACAGCCGATGCAGCCAAGTATCTGCCCACTTATCTGCAAGTGACTTATCCTTATGCTCAGAAGAATACTCAGAAGTACGTGCTCTATTTCACTTCGAGCAAGGGCGCTGTGGCTGTAAGCCAATACACCTACGATGGCACCACCTGGGTGCTCAACAATGGTGTTGTGGAGAAAACCACCAAGTTTACCAAGGAAAATGGCGTATGGACCGTAGCTCCTGGCTTGGCAGTGTTTACTCACACCAAGGCTACATCACTCGTGTCAGGCGAAAAGTACCTGATAGTGACCGATGGAATTGCAGCAACTGCTCTGTCAACTTCAAAGACTTACGGATATCTGAATGGCACCACCTGCGAATATGATGAGACCAACCTCTATCTTGAGGATGCTACTGAGTGCGAGTTTACCCTGACTGACGAGGGTGATGGCTGGAGCATCTGTGATGTCTATGGGCGCTACTATTACCAGACTGGCACTTACAACAGTTTCAATGTGATTGACTCGCCTGATTTCTCAAGCACAGTCAATGGTTTCCTCTGGAACATTGACATATCCGCTGAGGACGGCACTGCTGCCATTGTGAACGCAATCGTGATGAAGACCATCCAATACGACGAGAGTTACAGCAGCTACGGCTCTTACTCATCAGTAACCCACACACTGCCCACACTCTATATCGCCGTAGGCCAATAAAGGGCTTGTACCACGGAATCCCGGAGGGATTCTTCCTAATAGATATCAATACCCCCATTCTATCAACAAAATCGGTGCCTTTGGCACCGATTTTGTTGTTTTTGAGAGCATTCTGATAGCTATTGAGAAGAATCCCTACGGGATTCCGCGGAAAGGTTCCATTATGACACATCCCCCTTATTTTTTGTGTGAACCATTGTGGGGAGTGGGGTGTTAGAATTATAAATTAAATAAATTACCATTATGAAACAGATTCTACAATTTATTGCGCAACTGCTTGGCATCACCGAGCAGGATTCATACCAAGAGGTAAGAACTCAGCGCATTCCAGTAAGAGTAGAGCATCATGAAAATGAAAACCGACGCTTTTACAGGTGAGTTACAGTAACAGATGACACGTTCAACTTTCTCAATAGGGAAGAAAGAACAGTGAGGCTCTGACCAGGGATGATCAGAGCCTCGCAATTTTAGTCTTTGGTCTTTAGTCTTTGGTCTTTAGTCTTTAGTCTTTAGTCTTTGGACTTTAGTCTTTAGTCTTTGGTCTTTAGTCTTTAGTCTTTGGACTTTATTTTAGGGTGCGGCCGGGATAGGCTTCGAGGGCAGCGCGCAGGATAGTCATGCAGCGAGCCAAGTCCTCTTTGCGGAGCACGTAGGAAATGCGCACTTCATCCTTGCCCATGCCGGGGGTGCAATAGAAGCCCGATGCAGGCGCCATGAAGATAGTCTCACCCTCAAGGTCGAAACTGGTAAGGCACCATTTGCAGAACTCATCGGCATCATCTACCGGGAGGCGAGCCACAGTGTAGAATGCGCCCATCGGGATAGGCGAGTACACTCCAGGAATTTTGTTGAGTTCGTCGATAAGGAATTTTCTGCGCTCCACATATTCATTATATACCTCAAGCATGTATTCGGGGCTCGCGTCGATTGAAGCCTCGGCCACAATCTGGCCAATCAATGGAGGCGACAAGCGTGCTTGGCAGAATTTCATCACATTCTCCTTGAGCTTCTTATGCTTGGTGATCAGTGCTCCGATGCGGATGCCACATTCATTGTATCGCTTCGACACTGAGTCGGCGAGTACCACATGGTCTTCGATTCCTGGCAGGTGGAATGCTGAGATGTAGGGGGCGCCAGTGTAGCAGAACTCACGATAAACCTCATCTGAGAAAAGGAAGAGGTCGTACTTCTTCACCAAGTCGCGGATTTGCAGCATCTCCTTCATGGTGTAGAGGTAGCCTGTGGGATTGTTGGGGTTGCATATCAGAATGCCTTTGGTGCGAGGCGTGATGAGCTTTTCAAATTCTTCAACTGGCGGGAGAGCAAAACCTTGGTCAATGCTCGAGGGCACAGTCACAATCTTTGCGCCTGCTGAGATGGCGAACGCCATATAGTTGGCATAGGCTGGTTCGGGCACTATGATTTCGTCACCGGGGTCGAGACATGCCATCATTGCGAAAAGCACAGCTTCTGATCCTCCGCTGGTCACGATTATATCCTCCACATCCACATCGATGTTGAAGCGGTGGTAATATTCCTTGAGCTTCTTGCGCAGCGAGAGCAGACCCGCCGAGGGGCTGTATTCCAGCACGGTGCGGTCGATATGCTTGAGTGCCTCCAAACCTTCGGGAGGGGTAGGCACATCGGGCTGTCCGATGTTGAGATGGTACACTTTTATGCCCCGGGCCTTTGCTTCGTTGGCCAAGGGAGCGAGTCGGCGGATAGGGGAGGCGGGCATCAGTGTGCCGCGCTCTGATACATTTGGCATTTCTTTCTTATCTTAGAAGATTGTCACTTTAATTGTCACTTCAATAAGTGAGTGCAAAATTACAAAATTCTTTTCAATTAAGCGAGGTTTTGGCGCTTTAAGTGGGAGAAAAATGTATAAAATTGTTGTCATTATCCTCGATTTTAAACAAAAAAACACACAAAAGAGTAAAAATGTGCAAAGAAAGATAGAAATTTGGCAAATTATTACTATCTTTGCAACCTAAAATACAAGAAAACTGAGTAAAGAAGATTATGAAGTTATTACAGAAAAAGTTAGCCAAATATACCGCACCGCAAGAGGCAAAGGCCGCAGGCATTTACCCCTATTTCCGTGCTATTTCTTCCGAACAGGATCCCGAAGTTATAATGAATGGAAAGAAGGTGCTGATGTTTGGTAGCAACTGTTACTCAGGCCTGGTTAATGATCCTCGAATCAAAGAAGCTGCCATAGAGGCTACTAAGAAGTACGGCACTGGTTGTGCCGGCTCGCCTTTCCTCAATGGCACGCTCGATTTGCACAAGAAGCTCGAGGCTCGGTTGGCCGAGTATATCGGAAAGGAGGATGTGATGATCTATTCCACAGGCTTCGGCGTAAATCTTGGCGTTGTGTCAACGCTTACAGGCCGCGAAGATTATATCCTGTGGGATGAACAAGATCACGCTTCGATTATCGAGGGTAGGAGACTCTCATTCAGCAACCATCTCAAGTATAAGCACAACGATATGGCTTCGCTCGAAGAGCAACTTCAGAAATGCGAGCCTGACAAGGTGAAGCTCATTGTTACTGATGGCGTGTTCTCAATGGAGGGCGATGTGGCTAATATCCCCGAAATTGTGCGTTTGGCAAAGAAATATGATGCATCGGTTATGGTAGACGAGGCTCATGGCATCGGCGTATTTGGCGAGGGAGGCCGTGGCACAGTAAATCATTTCGGCCTTACCAAGGATGTTGACTTGGTGATGGGCACATTCTCAAAGTCATTCGCATCACTTGGCGGCTTTATCGCTACTGACAAAGAGATTACCAATTTCCTGCGCCATCACAGCCGCAGTTACATTTTCACCGCAAGTATCACACCAGCATCCACAGCAGCAGCCCTTAAGGCGATCGACATTATGATTGAGGAGCCAGAGCGTCAGGAGCATCTCTGGAAGCTCACCCACATGGCCCTTGACGGATTCCGCAATATGGGTTGCGAAATTGGCAACACCAGCACACCTATCATCCCGCTCTTCATTCGCGACAACTATAAAACTTTTGAGATTACCCGCGACCTTCTCAATGAGGGCGTATTCGTGAATCCAGTCGTTTCGCCCGCTGTAGCACCCCACGACACTCTGATTCGATTCAGCCTTATGGCTACTCACAGCGAAGAGCAAGTGCAGCGCGGTCTCGACAAGATTCAGAAAGTATTCCGTGCTCACAATCTGATTCCGTAAATTCATGCATGTACCAAATAAAAAGCCCCTTTCGGGGCTTTTTTCATGTGAAAGGGGCTTTTTTCATGTGAAAAGGTGCTTAAAGGCAGATTCGAGCCTCGGCTCGATGGGAGCCAAGTGTCCGCCAGGATTCCAATTGAAGTTGGCCTGAATTTTTGACGACTGTAGAATATTGAGAATCTGGCGCGTGGCTGCCTCCACTGTGTTGTAGAGGGGATTCTTGCTGGTGCGTTCTTGTTCGCCAAGCAAGAAGTATGCGCGGCCGTTTGATGGGGCCAATTGGGCACTTTGTACCCAGTCCACAAATTCAGGATACCACAGCGACCCGGATACCGAGGCTATGTTTTGGAAATAGCCTGGGTCGTAAATCCATGCCCACAGGGCAAAGAGCCCTGAAAGCGATATTCCCACCAGATTGCGCTCAGGCTCCTTGGTGAAGCCGATGGCACGCTCTACTGTAGGAAACACTTGTGATTTCAACTGATGCAGGAATTCGGAAGCAAGCCCTTTGAACGGGGGGCACCCTTTTTCGCTGTTAGGTGCAGGCCATGGTGTAAGGCAGTTGTCCCAATCCATGCCGTAAATCACTGCCACATTGCCGTGACAGAGGTTGGCCCAAGCGACTGTGGCCTCGCTCGGGAGTTTCATAGGAGCCAGAATATACACGATGCGTGTCGTGAAAGGAAGTGTAGTGCACTGGCATTGCAATACAGATTCATAAGGAGAATCCATAATAAGGTAATACTTGTATTGGTCATTGCAAAATTAGCAATAATTTTTGAATTTACAAGAAAAAATCGTAAAAATCGAAAATTTTTCTCTTTCCCTCTGTAATTCATTGATTTTTGAGCAAAACGTTTCCCCATATCAAAAAAAATGAGTAATTTTGCACTCGATTTTCATATTCCTATTAGAGAATGGAAAGAATAACAACCGTAAAGGAGCTGCGTCAGCGGCTCGACGAAGCTCGTAGCCAGGGCAAGACCATAGGTCTGGTGCCCACTATGGGTGCGCTGCATCAAGGCCATATATCTCTGATTGAGCGTGCTCGAAATGAGAATGATGTGGTAGTAGTAAGCATATTTGTTAATCCCACGCAATTTAACAATGCTGAGGATTTGCGTACATATCCACGCACCGTGGAGGCCGATTGTGAGAAATTGGAAGCTGCGGGTGTTGACTTTGCGTTGGTGCCAAGCGTTGAAGAGATGTACCCCGAGCCTGACACTCGCGTGTTTGACCTTGGCCCAGTGGCTGAGGTGATGGAGGGGCCCATGCGTCCGGGCCATTTCAACGGAGTGGCACAGATTGTGAGCAAGCTCTTCGACATCGTGCGTCCCACTCGCGCTTACTTTGGCGAGAAGGATTTCCAGCAGATAGCTGTGATCCGCCGCATGGTAGAGCTTGAGGGTTTCGACTTGGAGATAGTGCCATGCCCAATCAAGCGTCATGACGACGGCTTGGCCATGAGCAGCCGCAATGTGCGCCTTACGCCCGAGCAGCGTGAAATTGCCCCAGTGATTTACCGCACGCTCAAATCAAGCGTTGACTGGGCCAAGAATCACACTGTGGAAGAGACCAAGCGCTATGTCATCGACGAAGTAAATTCTTTCCCGCACATGCAAGTGGAGTATTATGAAATCGTCGACGGAATCACTATGCAGCCAATCACTGACTGGAGCCAGAGCGAATGTCCGGCTGGTTGCATCACTTGCTATTGTGGAGATGTGCGACTAATCGACAACATTAAATACTAAGGATAAAATACCAAGGATAAGGTAATTAGGATTTATCCCCAAATCCTAAATCCTAAATCCCCAATCCCAAAGATATGATTATCGAAGTCCTGAAATCAAAAATACATCGAGTGCATGTGACCGAAGCCTGCCTCGACTATATCGGGAGCATTACCATTGATGAAGATCTGATGGATGCTGCCAATCTGGTGCGAGGCGAGCATGTGTACATTGTCAACAACAACAATGGCGCTCGATTCGAGACCTATATTATTCCTGGCCAACGCGGCAGCGGAGTGATATGCCTCAACGGAGCAGCAGCCCGTCTGGCCCAGGTAGGCGACATCATTATCATTATGAGCTATGCTTCGATGGATATCGAAGAGGCTCGCGCTTTCCAGCCTTGGGTCATTTTCCCCGACACTGCCACCAACAAACTCCTAAAATAAAGAGCACATAAAATAAAAGCATGATATATGTTTGAAAACTTATCCGAACGCCTTGAACGCAGCTTTAAGATCCTGAAAGGCCAAGGCAAAATCACAGAAATAAATGTAGCCGAAACTCTCAAGGATGTGCGCCGGGCTCTGATTGAGGCCGACGTCAACTATAAAGTGGCCAAAACCTTTGTTGACACAGTGAAGCAAAAGGCTTTGGGCCAGAATGTGCTTACGGCCTTGAAACCAAGCGAGCTGATGGTGAAGATAGTCTATGATGAGCTCACGGCTCTGATGGGCACGCAGGCCGAGGGCCTTAATCTCAAGGGTAAGCCGTCGATCACTCTGATGTCGGGTTTGCAAGGTTCGGGTAAGACTACATTTTCGGGTAAGTTGGCCAAGAAGCTGAAGAGCGAGCGTGGGATGCGTCCGTTGCTTGTGGCTTGCGACGTATATCGCCCCGCTGCCATCGATCAGCTACAGACTTTGGCTAAGAGCATAGATGTGCCTGTATATACCGAGGAGGGCAACAAGAATCCTGTAGAAATAGCCAAGAACGCAATCAAATACGCCAAGGAAAATCATAATGACTTGGTAATAGTGGATACTGCAGGGCGCCTGGCTGTGGATGAGCAGATGATGGATGAAATCGAGGCCATCAAGAAGGCCATCAATCCCGACGAAATCCTATTCGTGGTGGATGCCATGACGGGCCAGGATGCAGTGAACACAGCCAAGGCTTTCAACGACCGCCTCGACTTCAATGGCGTAGTGCTAACCAAGCTCGATGGCGATACTCGCGGCGGTGCGGCTATCTCAATCCGCACTGTGGTGACCAAGCCTATCAAGTTTGTGGGCACTGGCGAAACTCTCGAGGGCATCGATGTGTTCCACCCCGACCGTATGGCTGAGCGCATCCTTGGCATGGGCGATGTGAAGACCCTGGCTGAGATTGCCATGAAGGAATATGATGAGAAGCAGGCTCTGGAATTGGCCGCCAAGCTGAGAAAGAACCAGTTCACATTCGATGACTTCCTGAAGCAGATTCAGCAAATCAAGAAGATGGGCAACATCAAGGACCTCGCCTCGATGATTCCTGGCGTGGGCAAGGCCATCAAGGATTTGGATATCGACAACAACGCGTTCAAAGGCATTGAAGCTATCATTTATTCGATGACTCCCTACGAACGCGAACACCCCGAGGTGATTAAGGGCAGTCGCACCCAGCGCATTGCCAAGGGCTCGGGCACGACTGTGCAAGAGGTCAACCGCCTAATCAAGCAGTTTGGAGAGACTCGCAAGGTAATGCAAATGGCTACATCGATTAAGAATCCCGCAAAGATGATGAATCAGATGAAGCAGATGCGCGGCCAGATGAAGGGGAAGCGCCGATAAAATTACAAGTGACAAATTACAAATGACAAGTTGCAAGTGACAAATTACAAATGACAATTTGTTATGACGATAATCGATGGAAAGCAGACAGCCGCTGACATTAAGGCTGAAATCGCAAAGGAAGTAGAGGAGATGGTGGCTCGCGGCGAGCGCCGTCCGCATCTTGCCGCAGTGCTTGTGGGCCATGATGGCGGCAGCGAGACATACGTAGCCAACAAGGTGAAGAGCTGCAAAGAGTGTGGCTTTGAGTCAACATTGATTCGCTATGAGGACGATGTGACTGAGGAGGAATTGCTCGACTGTGTGGCTCAGCTAAACGCTGACGAAAGTATCGACGGCTTCATCGTGCAGCTTCCTCTGCCTAAGCATATATCTGAGCAAAAGATAATCGAGGCAATCGACCCCAAGAAGGATGTGGATGGCTTCCACCCCGAAAATGTTGGCCGTATGGCCATTGGTCTGCCATGCTTTGTGTCGGCTACGCCAGCTGGCATCCTTGACCTGCTGGATCGCTACCATATTGATACTAAGGGCAAGCATTGCGTGGTGCTCGGTCGCAGCAATATCGTTGGCCGCCCGATGGCCGAGCTGATGATGCAAAAGCGTCAGCCAGGCAATTGCACAGTCACGGTTTGCCATAGCGCCACTCCCAATATCCCCGATATCACACGCACCGCCGACATTGTGATTGCTGCCCTGGGTGTGCCTGGTTTCCTGAAGGGCGACATGGTAAAAGATGGAGTGGTGGTGATCGATGTGGGCACTACCCGAGTGCCTGATGCAAGCCGCAAGTCGGGTTTCCGCCTGAGCGGCGATGTGGAATGGGACACAGTATCGCCCAAAGCAAGCTACATCACTCCTGTGCCAGGGGGCGTAGGACCCATGACTATTTGCTCGTTGATGAAAAATACGCTTCAAGCTCGCAAAAACAGGATGAAATGATCTCTGCAACCCTCACCCTGACATTTTTTCTTAACTTATACAATTTGTTGTTTGCTCCCCAGCAAGCAACAATTGTTTTTGCTGGCGATGCTATGATGCACCAAGGCCAGATCGATGCTGCGCGCAAGGGTGGGGATGTGTATGTGTATGATTTCGGTGAATATTTCCTGCAATTTGCCGATGATATTTCATCGGCTGATTATGCGGTGGTGAATTTGGAGACGCCCCTTGGCGGTAAGCCATATTCGGGCTATCCGTGTTTTTGCGCTCCTGACAGCTATGCCGATGCTATCAAGGAGGCTGGATTCGATATGTGCACTACTGCCAATAATCACACTCTCGACAAGCGCGATCGAGGGCTGAAGCGCACAATTGAGGTGCTCAATAGCCGTGGCCTTGACCATGTGGGCACTTATAGAAACAAGGCTCAGCGTGACTCAATATTGCCCCTTATTCGTGAAATCAACGATATTAAGGTGGGATTTCTGAGCTACACCTACGGCACCAATGGCATAGAGATTCAGGGCGATGCGGTGGTAGATATTATTAACAAGGAGCAAATCAAGCGTGATATTACGCTTACTCGCCAAGCTGGCGCCGAATTAGTGTGTGTAACTATCCACTGGGGTGATGAGTACAAACTCCTGCCAAATTCTTTCCAGAAAAATATGGCCGACTTCTTGGTTGCCGAGGGTGTAGAGTTGGTAATCGGTTCGCATCCGCATGTGATCCAGCCCATAGAAATTCGCAAAGGCGCTGATGGGCGCAATCAGTTGGTGGTGTATTCGCTGGGCAATTTCATATCGAATATGAAGACAGCCGATACCCGAGGCGGCCTTATGGTAAAGACATTCCTTTCTCGCAAGCCAGGAGGGAAGGCGCAAGTGGATTCTGCCGCCTATAAATTGGTATTTACTGTGCCAGCTGCTCCGGGCCAGCATAATTATTATCTTACTAATCCTGACTCTTGCACCTCGGCCCAATGGAGAGGCCATGCCAAGAATTTCGCCTCGCGCGCCCGCGATATTTTCACTAAGCACAACAAGGGTGAGGTAAAAGAAGGATTTTAAGAAAAAAGAAAATATAGAATATATTGAAGATGATGAGGAAATTGATAGGAATATTGTTTTTAGTGTGTAGCCTTGGAGTGTTCGGCCAAGCAGACACGATGACAGGCTGCTTGAATGAGAGAATCAAGTCACTCAAGGTGCAGCTAAATGGCTTTCCGCTGGATTATCCAATCTTAGTGATGAACACGGATAATCAGTTGATTTTTTCGTTTGATCATTTGGCTGACGAGCGAGAGTATCTGCGCTACGAATTGGTGCATTGCAATGCCAATTGGCAGCCCTCGGGATTGGTGGATAGCGAGTTTCTCGATGGCTTCAACCAATGCGACATAGAATATTATGATTATTCCCAGCTCACCACCACGCATTATGTGCATTATGAATTTGCCATCCCCAACGAGCAAATGGCGCCGACTCTGAGCGGCAATTATCTGGTGCGCGTTTATCCTGAAAATGACCCCGATGATATATGGCTGCAATGCAGATTCTATGTGAGCGAACAGAGCGCAGCCATCAATGCTGGCTATACCAGTCGCACTGATATTGATTTCAACAAGGAGCACCAGCAGCTTGAAATTTCGGTGAATGTGGAGCGAAGCAATGTGCGCGACCCATTCAACGACCTGAAGGTGATGATTCAGCAAAACGGACGCTACGACAATGAGGTGATGCTGCAGCAGCCGCTCAGAATGGCCGACCGCAGCACCTCGGTGTATGCCCATGTGCCCAAGTTAATATTCGAGGCAGGAAATGAGTATCGCCGGATGGAGACCACTACAATCCATTATACCACAATGGGAGTGGATGCTATAGAATACCATGAGCCTTATTACCACTTTGTGCTGGGCATAGACACTCCGCGCAATGATGAGATGTATCTTTACGATCAGACTCAGCATGGGCGCTTTTTTGTGCGAGAGTACAATTCGTCGCAAAGCGACATAGAGGCAGATTATGGAGTGGTGCATTTCCGCCTTGACTTGGGCGGTGAGCGGCCTGATGAGATGATATTCCTCGACGGCGATTTTGTGAATCGTCGATTCGATCCCGAATCCCTTATGACCTACAATCGCGCCACTGGCCTTTACGAGCGCAATATGCTGCTCAAGCAAGGCGCCTACAATTATCAGTACCTCACTGTGCCAAAAGGCAAAAATCGCGGATATACTGGCCCAATCGAAGGCGATAAATACCAGACGCAGAATGAATATCTGATAAAAGTGTATGCTCGCCATCCTGGCGAACGCTACGACCGCTTGATTGGCACCACGCTTATCGCAGAATAATCAGATTACCTCCAGGTCGCTGGCCAAGCGCTGGCGCACCACTTCGTACATCATTACTCCTGCCGCAACCGACACATTGAGGCTCCCAATCTTGCCAAACATAGGTATTGACACGCGAGTATCGCACAAAGCCAAGATCTCAGGCGAAATGCCTACATCCTCGGCTCCCATCACTAATGCCACGGGAGTATCGTAGGTGCCTTGAGTGTAATTGAAGTTGGCCTTTTCTGTTACCCCCACGATTTGATAGCCATTGTCTTTAAGATATTTTACAGCCGACACCAGGTTGCGCTCGCGGCACACCTGGATGTAATTCAGGGCGCCTGCCGAGGTCTTCATGGCATCGCCTCCAGCGCTTACGCTGCCTCGCTCTGGGATAACCAATGCATTGGCTCCGCAACATTCTGCTGTGCGCGCTATAGCGCCAAAGTTGCGCACGTCGGTAATCCCGTCGAGCACGATTACGAATGGCAGCACGCCCTCTTCGTAGAGCATCGGCACCAATTCGCCCACGCGAGTATAGGTGACTGAGGCTAAAAGGGCTACCACGCCTTGATGATTCTTCTGAGTGATGCGATTTATTTTTTCTATAGGCACTCGCTGCACCAATAGATGCCGCTCACGTGCCATTTGCAGCATATCGTTCACAAGATCGCTTTGTAGGTCTTTTCTTACAAGAATTTTGTCGATGTCCTTGTCGGCCTCGATGGCTTCTATCACAGCGCGCACGCCATAAATGTAATCGTTGGCATCCATATAGGTGGGTTTTACGTTTTACGTTTTACGTTTTACGTTTTACGTTTTAAGAAATACTTTGGTATTTATTTTTTTAACGTGGAGTAGGGGTGTTTAGTTCTTTTCTAAGAGCGAGGCTGCGGCTGAGCGGGCAGCAGGATCGTCGGGGTTGCCACTCAGCATCAGAGCCAGTTCGGATACCCTTTCTTCGGCCGAAAGCTCACGGATATGGGTGTTGGTCGAAGTCTCGTCGTCCTCCTTGTAAACTTTGAAATGAGTTGCACCTTGGCAGGCTACTTGAGGCAAGTGAGTGATTGCGATCACTTGTGAAGACTGCGATATCTGTGCCATCAGCGAGCCCATGCGCACAGCCACATCGCCTGAAACGCCAGTATCCACTTCGTCAAAGATAATTGTTGGCAATTGCATTTTTTCTGCCACCACCAATTTGATCGAAAGGATAAGACGCGAGATTTCGCCGCCAGATGCCGATGTGCCTACCGACATCAAAGGCTGATTCTTGTTGAATGCGAATTTGAAATCCACTGAGTCAATTCCTGTGGGTGAAAGTTTGCCCTGGGCTATGGTCACTTCGCATCTTAGATTTTTCATGCCAAGCGGCACGGCGCGCTGGCGCAATTCTTCGGCAAAAGCCCCGGCTACATTTAATCGGCGTTCGCTCAGCTCCTTGGCAAGTAGTGAAGCAGCCCTCTTAGCAGCTTTCGCCTCAGCCTGCAGTTGGGCCAATGATTCGTCAGCATTGTTGATGGCATTGAGTTGCGAGGCCAATTTGTCGCGCAATTCGATTAGCTGATCGCTGGTGTCAACATGATGCTTTGTCTCTAAGGAATAAATTCTGCTTAGGCGCAGCTCCATGTCGTCAAGGGCGCGCGGGTCGGCATTCATGTCATCGTCGTAATCAGCCAGGCTCTCAGCAATATCCTTTATTTCGAGTCGTGCGCTTTCCAAGCGGTCGGCCAGGGAATCTGCATCATCGAGCACATCGCTGAGGCGATGCAGGCTGTTTGAAGCCTCATCGAGACGCGACAGGGCATTATTGTCGCTTTGGCTCAGCGCATTCAGCGCGTCGGCAAGCAATTCCTTGATTTGAGTCATATTGCTCATGATATCTCGGTCGCGCTCCAGTTGCTCTTGCTCACCTGGCACCAAATTCACCTCACGCAATTCCTGCAGTTGGAAACTAATAAAGTCGGCTTCGGCCTGATTGCGCTGTATCATATCGCGAGTATCCGTAAATCTTTTCAAGGCTGCGCGGTATTGCACGTATGCGTCGTGGTATTTCTCCAGCAGTTCTTTGTTCTGCGCCAAGCAATCAATGATTGAAAGCTGGTAAGCCGGGTCGGCAAGCAAAAGATTCTGATGTTGCGAGTGAATGTCAACAAGGTGTATTGCAACATCGCGCAGCACCTGTAGATTAACAGGGGTGTCGTTGATAAATGCGCGGGATCGGCCGCTGGGCATTAATTCGCGTCTGAGGATGCATTCCTGTTCTTCCCAGTCAATATCGTTATCGGCAAAAATGGGTTTAAGCAAATCGAATCCTACGGTTTCAAATGTGGCTTCGATTACGGATTTCTTATTAGTGTCGCGGATAGCTTTCATCTCCGCTCTTCCGCCAAGCAATAGCGATAGGGCACCAAGAATAATTGATTTGCCCGCTCCGGTTTCACCAGTGATAATATTCAGGCCGTCGCGAAAATCTATGTCGATGTTCGTGATCAGCGCGTAATTGGATATGTGTAATTTCTTTATCATCGTCCTAAAACCTAAATCCTACTTCTTCTCATCGCCTTTCTTTATCTTTTCAAGGCGTGTGTTTTCGGCAGGATATATTTTTTGCAGCAGATCGTAGGCTTCCTTGCGTTCTTCCTCAGGAGCTTTTGAGTAGATGTTGACCAATTCGTCCATCTTGGCATCCTTGAACATCGACAAACCTACCGACATCGACGAAGCCTTATACAAGTCCTCAAGATAACTCAGCGACTTATGTATTTCAGCTCGGCCCTTATCGGGGCTGAGAGCCATTTGGTCAAGACCCTGTCGGTGGTATTGATAGAGCATATCTCGAATATTCTGGGTAGAGGCATCAGTGAACACTGCCGCCACTGCAGCTCTGTTCTTGGTATCTTCAAAGGCTTTCCATCCCACTTGGCCGGCGCTTTGGCCCTGCTGCACTATTTGCTTTACTTTTTCCCAATAGGGGTCGCCGCCTCGGGGCGAGAAGGTGTCGAAATCCAATGCCAAAATCAGATATGCATAGTAGTTAAGCAAGCCAGTCAGCTGGCTTTCCCAATTATTGATGGAGAAAACCAATGGTTCGCCCTCTTGATAATCAAAATCTATTTTTGAATCTTTAAAATTGAGTACCGTGGTGGTGTAAGAACTGTTGTACACTGGCCGGGTGCTCTGCACTTGGATATCGCCCTTGATAGTCTCATCTTCGTAGCTCTTGACTGTAATCACAAATTGGCAGTCAATCTTTTCATTGGTGGCGAATTGAGCGTTGGAGAAAGTGGTGGTGTTGAGGTATTCATTGATGGCTTCTTGCAAAGTCTCAAACACCGAGCTGGTGCCTGAAACTTGAGAAGAATTTACCTCGACGCGGCAGTTGAGCTCCTGCGCGCCGAGGCTGGTGGCAGCCAAAAGGCATAAAGTAAATATTTTTTGACGTATTGTCATATTATCAGATTCAGTGAATATTAAAAATATAAACGTAATAATTGACAATTTATTACGGAGATATCCTCTCGGTTCACTTAATCCTCCTAATGTTAACTATATAGTTGATAATATCGTTGGCTACCCCTGATTTGGGTTTTAAGGGATATGGATATACTTTGCCTATTGCATCAAGAATAGTAATCTTATTAGTGTCGGTGCGGAAGCCAGCCCCGGGGTCGCGCAGTGAATTTAGCACTATGAAATCCAGATTCTTGCGGCGGATTTTGTCAGTAGCGTTCACAATTTCATTGTCGGTCTCCAGGGCAAAGCCTGCCAGAATTTGTCCCCGCTTTTTGTTTTTGCCAAGAGTGGCGGCGATGTCGGGATTCTTCTTCAGCTTTAGGGTAGGCGCTTTGCTCTTTTCACGTTTGATTTTCGACTCGGCACATTCCTCGGGTGCGTAGTCAGCCACAGCAGCGCACATGATTGCAATGTCAGAATCCGCGAAATGCTCAGTGCAGGCATTGAGCATCTCCGTGGCAGACTCTACATTCACCACATTTACATTAGGATGCTTAATCGACAGGGCCACTGGACCGCTCACAAGGGTCACCTGGGCTCCTCGGTCAGCAGCCTCCTGCGCCAAGGCATATCCCATCTTTCCGCTTGAGTAATTGCCGATAAACCTTACGGGGTCAATCTTTTCGTGGGTTGGCCCTGCAGTGATCAGCACTTTCTTTCCCGCCAAATCTGCCCGAGTGGCGAAGAAATCTTGCAGCGCCTTCACTATGTTTTCTGGCTCCTCCATGCGGCCTTTTCCCACAAGATGGCTTGCAAGTTCGCCCGTGGCTGGCTCTATGATATGGCAGCCGTAGCTGCGAAGCAAGGCGATGTTGGCTGTGGTGGATGGATGGGCCATCATATCGAGGTCCATGGCGGGAGCCACAAACACAGGGCACTTGGCGCTCAGATAGGTGGTGATCAGCATATTGTCGGCAATGCCATGAGCCATTTTGCCTATTGTGCTGGCAGTGGCTGGGGCCACCACCATGACATCTGCCCACAATCCCAAATCCACGTGGCTGTGCCATTCGCCAGTGTTGCGAGTGAAAAACTCGCTGATTACAGGCTTGCGGCTAAGCGTAGAGAGGGTCAATGGGGTGATAAACTCCTTGGCATTTGGCGTCATCACCACTTGCACCTCTGTGCCAGCCTTGATAAGCAGGCGCACGAGCGTGGCAATCTTGTAGGCAGCAATGCCGCCGCTGACCCCTAATATGATATGCTTTCCGGTCATAATGTTAAGACGAAAATTTACGAATGACGAGAATTTACGAATTTTATTTTATCGTAGATTTTCGTAACTCGTAAATTCTCGTTTTTCCTATTTTTTAAGGCGTAATTTTATGCGAGTGAAGCAATCTTTGGTGTTTTTGGTGAAATCGCCCTTCATAATCCAATCGTAGAAACTTGGCTCTACGCGCAGCACCTCTTCGGCCAGTTTGCCCTTGTGCTTGCCGAAGTTGATCACTTCGCGGTTTTGCTCATCATAGATAAGGCGCCCCATGAAATCCACATTCTTATGCTGGCTTGAAAATTCGGCCAGCTTTTCAATCTCGTTGGGCAGGTCCTCGTAGCGGTCGAGCTGGGCCATCAGCACTTCGTAAGTAGCCTCGGTGTCGGCATTGGCGCTATGGGCCTGGGTCAGGTCCTTGTCGCAGTAGAATTTGTAAGCTGCGATCAGATTGCGAGGCTCCTTTTTGTGGAAGATGGTCTGCACATCCACAAATCGCGCCTTAGAGAAGTCGAAATCCACATCGGCGCGCTGAAACTCCTGGTCGAGCATAGGAATGTCGAAGCGATTGCTGTTGAATCCGGCAATGTCGCACCCCGTGAACATCTGAGCCAGCGACTTGGCAATTTGGCGGAAGGTGGGCTCGTTCTTCACATCGTCGTCGGTGATATGGTGAGTAGCCGTGGCCTCTTCCGAGATATGTATTTCTGGGTTCACGCGGCGGGTTTTGCGTATTTCTTCACCGTTGGGCATTACCTTGATGACCGAAATCTCTACGATTCGGTCATGGGTGAGGTTGAGGCCAGTGGTCTCGAGATCAAAGAATATGATAGGTTTCTTTAGAGAAAGTTTCATCTTCGTCAAGGGTGGGGTTAGAACTCGCTGACATTCATTGGCATCAGCAGCATCAGCAGGTCGGTGCCTTCTTCGTTCTCGGTGGGGCAGAACACGCCAGGGCGGCTGGGGTCGCTCAGCTTTACCAAGATTTCCTCAGTTGGCAGGCCATTGCAAATCTCTGCCAGGAAAGGCGCGCTGAAGCCAATCACCAGGTCCGAACCATTGTATTCGCAAGCCAGGCTTTCGATGCCCTTGGTCTGCATATTGGGGTCGTCGGCCTTTAGGTAAATGCGGTCGTTGGTAATCTTCAGTTTCTCCAAGCCGAAGCCTGCGTCAACAAACACACCCACGCGGCGCACTCGGTTGAGGAAGCTCAGGCGGTCAATGCGCATTACGTAAGGATTGTTCTGAGGAATCACGCGGTCGTAGGGAGGGAAGTTGCCCTTGATAAAGCGGCAGTTGAACACATACACCGAGCTGCGGATCGTGGCGCTCTTGGCGGTGAAGGTGATTTCGAGCTCATCATCGCGGCCAAACACGCCCTTTAGGATTTGAGCAGGCTTGTAGGGGAGGATGCGGCGAGCTTCCACGCCGGGAGCCACGTTTTTGTTGATGAAACGCACCAGCTTGCGGGTGTCGGTTGCGACAAAGGTGATGCCATCAGCCTTGATGTCGAGCAGGATGCCCATCATCTGCGGGTGGAAGTCGTCGTTGCCAACGGCAAAAATGGTATTGTCGATGCCCTTGAGCAATTGCTCGGCGGGGCAGTTGAATGTCATTGGTTCGCCAGCGTCTTCTTCCTCCTTGTACTGTGGATACTGGTCGCCAGGAGTGGCCACCCACTCGAAGCGTCCGTTGCCACCGTCGCATTGGATTGTCATTTCCAAGGTTTCCTCGTTGACCTCGATTTCAATGGGCTGGTCGGGGATTTCTTTGAGGAAATCCACCAGGCGGCGAGCATCGATGCAGAAGCTGCCTTCGCCCTCCACTTCGGTCAGTGGAATGGTGCCCATCAGGGCATTTTCTACGTCGCTGCCAGTGATGGTGAGCTTGTCGTCGGCCACTGCCAAGTGGAAATTGTTGAGGACTGCGAGGGCATTCTTGGCGTTGATCACTTTGCTTACGCCCGATGCCACGCTGTAGAGGGTCTTGCTTGGTACGTGAAATTTCATATCGTGGTATTTGTTTGTTTTCGAGTTTAATGTGCAAAGTTAATAAAAATTTCCTTATCCACAAAAGTTTTTGGAATTTGGAAAGATGAAAGATTTTTGTTAATTTTGCTCATAGAAATCAAAATGTAGAGAATATGAAATATCCAATCGGAGTGCAGAGCTTTGAAAAGCTCAGAGAAACAAATTGTATATATGTGGATAAGACCGCTTATATATATCATATTACCCATGCTCGGTTTTGTTGTTTTCTAAGCCGACCACGACGTTTTGGGAAGAGTTTGCTTACTTCTACGATGGAGGCCTATTTCTTGGGGAAACGGCACCTGTTCGATGGCCTTGCTATTGCCGAGCTTGAAACAGAGTGGCTGGAATATCCTGTGATTCACCTTGATCTTAGCAACAGCACATTCGACACTCCTGATAAGGTAACAGCATTCCTTCAAAAGGAAATGGATGTGCAAGACAATAAATATGGATTGCCACATAATCGGGAATACGGAGTTGATGCGCGTTTTGAAGATCTAATTCGGTATTTATACGACACTACGGGCCGGAGAGTGGTGGTCCTAATTGACGAGTATGATAAGCCTATGCAAGATGTAATCATGGATAGGGAAAAGCAGAAGGCTTATCGCACTGTGCTGAAACCATTTTACGGCACCCTCAAGAAGATGGATTATGCGTTGAAATTTGTTTTTATCACGGGAGTGACCAAGTTTGCCAAGCTGAGCCTTTTCAGTGATTTAAATCAACTTAAAGATATCTCCCTGATGCCTGAATATGATGTTATATGTGGTATCACTAAGCAGGAGATGCTGCATACTTTTCACGAGCCGATCCAAGAATTTGCGCAAAAGTGTAAATGCGATTTCGATTCCATGGTTGAAATTTTGGAAAAGAATTATGATGGATATCATTTCTCTGAACGTCTTAAGGGGGTATATAATCCATTCAGCCTGCTAAATGCCCTGGATGAAATGCGAATTGGCAGCTATTGGATTCAAAGCGGCACTCCCACTTTGCTCGCCAATCTTTTGGAAAGCCAAAACACGCCGCTGCCCGAACTTGAAGGGTATGTCATAGATGGCACCTTGCTGATGAGCGTGGAATCAATGGATATCAGTCCTGTGCCATTGATTTATCAGACTGGTTACTTGACTATCAAAGGTTTCGATGAAGCCTCCAACCAATACATATTGGGGTATCCCAATGAAGAGGTAAAGAGTGGCTTTCTTAAATTCTTGCTTCCCCTTTACTCTAATATAAAAAGAGACCGTATTCCTAACGAAATATGCAATTTTGTGCAGGAAATTCGTAAGGGAGATGCTGTGGCAATGCTGAAGCGACTACAAGCATTATTTGCCGGATGCAACTACAACCTTATCCTGGATCGAGAAGCACATTACCAGAATGTGCTCTATATTGTATTCTCGTTAATAGGATTGCAAGTAAAGGTAGAGCCCCACATCAGCAATGGCCGCATGGACCTGGTAATCGAAACTCAAGATTATGTCTATATCATGGAATTCAAGTACAAGGGCTCGGCCAAAAAGACCATGGAACAAATCCACGATAATGGGTATGCCATACCCTACCAATGCGACCCACGCAAGATAATCTTGATAGCCGTCAACTTCAATGCCCGCTCACGCAACCTCGATCCCCGCTGGCTCATCGAGGAACTCCCTAATCTCGGAGAATAAAACGTGAAAGTTGTTTAAACTTTTCGATACCACTTTTTATTCAACAAAAAACGGATAAAAATTTGGTCAATCCAGATTTTTACCGTAATTTTGCTGTATCTACGACACAGCGAGATCGCTTCGCTAAGTTGTAGGGTGATGAGCCAGAAAAGGGCCAAGAGAGGCTTCAGGCTCATCGCAACCATACATATTAAAGCGCATTTACTTGACGCTTTGTTTCTGACCATTAGAAATCGGCAAATTTTTAAACTCAAATCAGAGACATTGCAACAATAGATGTCTGCGGTAGGTATACTAATATGCCTACCGCATATTCCTACATGGGAATGTGCGGTATTGCTATATACCTTAGCGTGGGTTCTGGTGTTGTGAATTCTGTTTTGAGTAGGCTTTGCCGAGCCTCTAATGGGCAGATAATCAACAAGCTGAAAAGCAACAGATGCCTGCGCTTTTTATGTATGGGAAAAACACCCATCAATACCATTCTACCTCACGCCGGGCATCAGTGAGGCTACTGCCGAATCTGCTGCATGGCTGAAATCTACGACAACATAGAGACCAAATTTGAAGATGGTCTTCGCAAAATAATCACTGGTGCCAACGTGAAGCGAGTTGACTTCTGTGTGGGTTATTTCAACCTGCGCGGTTGGAAACGCATAGTTAATGAGATTGACGACCTGGAGGGCGAATTTGTCACAGAAATAAACGAAGAATCGCGTCGGCCCGAACAAAAGCACCGCAAATGCCGTCTGCTTGTGGGTATGCTTTCCACGCCGCGCGACTTGCTGAAACTCTTTTATTCAGGCGAGGATTGGCTGGCCGACACCGAAACGGTGCAGCGCGCCAAGCTGAGGCTTGCACTTGAATTTCGCGAACAATTGTTGCTTGGTTACCCATCAAAGGACGATGAGATGGCTCTGCGACGTCTATCCGGGCAGATGAAGGATGGGCGAGTGACAGTAAAGCTCTATGCCAAGGACAATCTTCACGCAAAGCTGTATCTTGCCTATCGGCCCGACGACAATTTCAACAAGATTGTCGGTATCATGGGCAGCAGCAATCTTACCTATCCAGGCCTCAACAAGCAGGGCGAACTTAATGCCCAATTCCTCGACAGCGACCATGTGGGCAAACTTGCCAAGTGGTTCGACGACCGATGGAACGAGAAATTCTGCCTCGACATCACCAATGAGCTTATCCAAGTAATTGACAATAGCTGGGCTGCTGACAAAATCAGACCGCCTTACTATATTTATCTAAAAGTAGCCTACCATCTGAGCGAAGATGCCCGCAACGGCATCAAGGAGTTTGCGCTTACGCCAGAGTTCCAGCACGACCTCTTCGACTTTCAGCAGAATGCAGTGAAGATGGTGGTGCACCACCTGCAGAACGAAAAGCGACACGGAGCCATGATCGGCGATGTGGTTGGTCTTGGAAAGACAATCACCGCCTGTGCGGTGGCCAAGATTTACGAAACCACTTTTTCGAGCAGTACTCTCATTGTCTGCCCAGCAAATTTGCAGGAGATGTGGCGCAAGTATGTGGTGAAATACGACCTCAAGGCCGATGTGATGTCGGTGGCAAAGTCTATTGACATTGACAACGCTCGCTACTACCGCCTGATAATCGTTGACGAGAGCCACAACCTGCGCAACGGAGGCGTGCGTTATACAAATATCAAGAATCTTGTAGAGAGGCAGTCGAGCCACGTGCTCCTGCTTACTGCCACTCCTTATAATAAGCATTACAACGACTTGGCCATGCAGCTTCGCCTTTTCTTGAGCGATGACCAAGACTTAGGGCTGCGCCCTGAAAGGCTAATTGAGAAAATGGGCAGCGAACGCGCCTTTGCGCGCCAGTATCCCGACGTGCTGATCCGCAGCATCGGGGCGTTTATGAAAAGTGACCATGTGGAGGACTGGAACGAGCTGATGAAGCTGTTCCTAGTGCGTCGCACTCGCTCATTCATCAAAGAGCATTATGCCAAGACAGATGAATCCAACGGACGCAAGTATCTGCAATATCCCGATGGGCGCCGTTCGTATTTCCCCGACCGCATCCCCAAGTCGCTGAAGTTTCAGACCACTGCCGGCGACCAGTTCTCGCGCCTTTATTCCGACGAGATGATGGATTTGATGAATGCCCTGGAGCTGCCACGCTACGGCCTTAGCAATTATATCAATCCCAAAGAGGCAGAGAAGGCCCCCGAGGGCATTAAAAGGGTGCTTGATGGTTTGTCAGCTGCCGGGTCACAAATGATGGGTTTCTGCCGCAGTACATTCTTCAAGCGAATGGACTCGAGTGGTTTCTCTATCTTGCTGTCAATCTACCGTCATATTCTGCGCAACTGTGTTTACATCTATACTATCGAAAACAAGCTCGACCTCCCCCTAAGCGACAAAAACGCTTTGCCCGAGGATTATCGCGAAGATCAAGATGCTGACACCAGCGGGCCATTCACCGAAAATGACGAGAATGGCCTCACACTAAATATACCCACTGATCTGAGAATCTACATGGACCGGGCACAAGATTATCTTAATATCATAGCTGGCAAGCCGAATATAAAATGGGTGAAATATTCTTACTTCAAGCCCAGCCTGAAAAAACAGCTTTATGCCGACTGCGAAAACCTGATCAAAATGATAAAGCTGTGCGGCGCATGGGAACAGGAGAAAGACCAAAAGCTGAATCTGCTATGCGATATGCTCAATGGGGAGCATAAGAATGACAAGGTAGTAGTTTTTACCCAGTATGCCGACACCGCTCGATATATCTACAACCAACTGCGCAAGCGCGGATTCACAGCCATCGACTATGCCACTGGCAACAGCGAGAACCCCACTGCCAAGGTGGAGAAGTTCTCGCCAAAGAGCAATGACAAGAGGCTCGATGCAGCCGAGCAGACGCGCATCCTGATTGCAACAGATGTGTTGAGCGAAGGGCAGAATCTGCAAGATGCTCACATCGTGGTAAACTACGACTTGCCTTGGGCCATAATTCGACTGATACAGAGGTGCGGACGTGTTGACCGTATCGGTCAGGAATCAGAAAAGATTTGGTGCTATTCGTTCTTCCCAGCCGACGGGGTGGAGGAGATAATACATCTGCGCGGCCGACTGAGCGAACGCATCAACCAGAATGCTCAGGCGATAGGCAGCGACGAGGTGTTCTTCGAGGGCAACGAGCAGAATCTGCGTGACATGTACAACGAGGAGGCTGGAATCCTCGACGAGGACGAGGGCGACGACGTTGACTTGGCATCATACGCCTTCCAGATATGGAGTGACGCCACCAAGAAGCATCCCGAGCTGAAGCGCATAATTCCCGACCTGCAGAACATGGTGTATTCTACTCGCGAGGCTGCTCCCACAGAAAAGGATGGCGTGATTACTTATGCGCGCACAGCCGATGATTACGATGTGCTGACATGGATGGATGCAAAGGGTGAACTTCAAACTCAGTCGCAATACCGAATCCTCAAGGCTCTTGAGTGTCCTTATGGTTGTGAGGGCATTGAGCCTATGGACTGTCACCATGAGATAGTGACAAAATCAATGGAAATCATAAAGCGCCAGACCGAAAGTACTGCGCCAACTGTGGTTGGCAATCGCCTTGGCGCTCGGTTCAGAATTCTCAATGTGCTTGAGGATTTCAACCGCCGGGAAAGGGACCTGTTCCATACCGACGAGCGCAAGGCCGAGGTGGAATTGGCGATCAACGACCTCTACAATAACCAGCTACAGACCAATGCCAAGTTCAATCTCGGACGAATGCTCAAGCGCGGCATGGACTACGACGAGGTGGTGGACTATGTGCTGGAGTTGCGCAAGAACGGCCAGCTCTGTGTGATACGCGAGGACGAGACGGCCGAGCGCGACAATGTGATAATCTGCTCGATGGGCATAAAGCATGAGAATTGATTATGGATCAGAGAGAATTTAAGGAATATTTGGCTGACAATGCCTTCAAGCACCTCTTCATCGAGGGGCTTGGCTGGGACAAGGTAAAAGGCAGTGAATGGCTCGACCCTATTGAGGTTGAGGGCGTGGAATACGAGTTCAAGGTTGTCGCTCGCAAAAACGTCTTCCAAGCCGTTGTATGCGAGGTGGAGAAGCTGCCCCAGCCCTCGGTGGTGCGAAGGATTGACTCGCAGCTGCGCCGGCAAGTCAATGATTTTTACATCTCAGTTTATGTGGAGAAGGGGACGCCCTTCAGTCACCTGTGGGTGGTGCCTGTGAAGTTGGTTGACAAGCGCGACCTTGTGAGCATTTCTTACGGCAGTTTTGACCAAGCCAACTTCTTGTGGACTAAGCTGAGCGATTTGTCGTTCGGCTTGCAGGAAACGCCCTCGATTGTTGCAGTGAAGGAGCGTGTCAACAAAGCCTTCGCTGTCAATTCCGAGAGGATTACCAAGGATTTCTATACAGGCTTCCGCAAGGAGCACAAATCGTTTGCCGAATTTGTCACTGGCATCGACGATGGAGTGCCGGCCAAGGACAACCGCAACAAGCAGTGGTATGCCTCGGTGATGCTCAACCGACTAATGTTCTGCTACTTCATCCAGAAGAAGGGTTTTCTCGATGGCAATATGCATTATCTGCGCGACAAGCTGAGCGAGTGCCAGGCCCGGAAAGAGCAGGGCGCTTTCTTCAAAACATTCTACCAGGGATTCCTCCGCGAACTGTTTATGGACGGTCTTAATTCGCCCAAGCATCACGACAGCCAGGAGTTTAGGGAGAAATACGGCAGGATACCGTATCTGAACGGAGGAATGTTCGACCGCCACGACATTGAAAAGCAGTATGCAGATATCGACATTGCTGATGAGGCATTTGAGCGATTGTTCGCCTTCTTCGACAAGTGGAACTGGCATCTCGATACCCGCGTCACAGCATCTGGCAAGGATATTAATCCCGATGTGCTTGGCTACATCTTCGAGCAGTACATCAACGACCGCGCCCAGATGGGTGCATACTACACTAAGGAGGACATCACCGAATATATTGGCCGCAACACCATCATGCCATTCCTTTTCGACAAGGTGAAGAGCGCTTCAAAGCCGATGGCTACGATGTTCGAGCCTGAGGGATATGTATGGAAATCGCTGCAAGAGAGCGGGAATAGGTACATATTCTCGGCGGTTAAACAGGGTTACACCGAGGATTGGCGATCGAAGATTCCAACTGAGATTTCCGTGGGTCTTGACACATCGAAGCCTGGCTTGCTGGAGCGTCGCAAGGAGTGGAACACCAAGACTCCTGCGCCGTGGGCTTTGCCGACCGAGATTTGGCGCGAAACTGTGGAGCGGCTCCAGCGCTGTGAGGATATCCTTTGCAAAATTCGCAATGGTGAGATTGCTGAAATCAATGATTTCATCACCTATAATCTTGACATTCGCCAGTTTGCCAGCGACTTGATTTGCAAGGCTGACAATGTGCAGTTCGTTTACAACTTCTACGACGCGCTGCGCAATATCTCGGTGCTCGACCCTACGTGCGGTTCGGGCGCGTTCCTGTTCGCAGCGATGAATATCTTGGAGCCGCTGTATTACGACTGCATTACTCGAATGCGCGAACTCGACCCTCAGCGCAAGAACCGCTGGGTGAAGGAGGCATTAGACGAGATTGAAAGCCGACACCGCAGCAATGACCATTATTTCATCTTCAAGTCGATTATCCTGCGCAATCTCTACGGCGTTGACATCATGGCGGAGGCTACGGAGATAGCCAAGCTGCGTTTGTTCCTGAAGATGGTGGCTGTGGTTGATGTGGATCCTTTCGACAAGAATTTGGGTCTTGACCCGCTGCCCGATATCGATTTCAATATCCGTTGTGGAAATACACTTGTTGGCTATGCCAATCAGGAGGAGATTGAGCGCGACCTCAACCATCCTACTGATTTTCTGCAGATCATAGCCAATGATCAATTCCGCGCTGAAATCAAGGAGAGCATGGAGAAGGTTGCAGCCCAGTATCGCATCTTCAAGATGCTGCAGTTGACGCAGGAGCAGAACTTCGACGATTTCAAAATGGCTAAGAAGAAGCTTGACTTGCTGCTTTCGGTGCTCAACGAAAAGCTTAACCGTCGTCTCTTTGCCTCGACTGGCCGTCCCGAACGCGAATACCAGTCATGGCTCGCCTCGCACCAGCCCTTCCACTGGCTCGCCGAATACTACCAAATCATCAACGACAACCACGGCTTCGATGTCATCATCGGCAACCCACCGTATGTAGAATATTCTAAAACTAAGAAATTATATACTCTTGATGGATATGAAACTTTAGAGTGTGGCAATATTTACGCACAGGTATTGGAGCGAGGTAGAAACATCCTTAACCATTTCTCTTACAATGGATGGATAGTACCTGTTTCTGTAATATGTACAGATAGAACTCTCACACTCCAATCTTTTTTAAAAAAACATTACCACAGACATATTGCAACCTTTGATATTTTTCCTTCAAAGATATTTGAAGGAGCTGCACAAAGAGTAGCCATAATCATTCTCTCTCTCTATGGGAAAAGATTACTCACCTCAAAGTATTATAGATGGAACCAATCTGAAAGAGAACAATTGACATCAGTTATCTCATATACAGAAAGTACTTCTTTTGATGTGCCGGCTTGGACTCCTAGAATTAATCATAGAGTACAATCATCAATCGTTTCTAAGTTGGAAACAGAAAATAATATTGAAAATCTGTTTATATCAAAGGAACAAATCATATATATTCATCGAATTATAAATAATTTTGTAAAGGCTGTAAATTTTGAACCATATTTCAAAAAATCAGATGGTACCATAACCCATTCTGAGGATTTCAAGGTACTGACATGTTCAAATAAAGATGTAAACACCATTCTTGCATTTTTAAACTCCAATCTTTTCTATTGGTACTGGAGAATACATGGTGATGGGTTTCATTGTGGCTTTAAAGATATCTTTAAATTCAGATATTCTCCTGTTTCCGAAGATAAAAATATAAAGATTCTGGTAGAAACATTGGTAAAAGATTTGAAAAGAAATTCGTTGATAAAAACCAGAAATCAAAAGGCCACTGGTTTAGTTTATCTCCAAACATTTTTTGTTGGTAAATCTAAGCCTATCATAGATGAGATAGACAAGGTATTGGCGAAGCATTACGGCTTTACCGAGGAAGAACTCGACTTCATCATCAACTACGACATCAAATACCGCATGGGCGACGAACTCAACCCCGACGAATAGCCACAGTCCATAAAAGCTCGATAAGATTTATCCAAGCCCATAAGAAAGTTTGTATACTCAATAAATCCAAATCCCAGAACTTCGAAGATGTTCCATAATTGAGAACACCATCATATGTGCGTAAAAGCCTAAGTACGTTTGGAGGATAAAGGA
>JAJBUG010000046.1 GCA_020860515.1 Bacteroidales bacterium
CCCCCCCCCCCCCCCCTCCTCTCCCCCCACCCCCCCCCCCCCACCCCCCCCCCCCCCCCTCTCCCCGCCCCGGAGACGCGCCACCCCCCCCGTTATAGGGGGGGGGGTAAATGAACATAATAACATAAAGGAAGATAAAATACTATATTATCGAGCAAATAAGAATTGGTCAAAAATGTCTCGTCTTTCAGAAGATTTCTCCATAAAAATCAAGGAAAAAATCTGAAGGAGCCATCTTTCAACAATCAATTAACACTGGTAGGCTCATTTTAGGGAAATACAATCAAGAACTTCTTGATTCTTTTGAAAATGCCCATTATAGAACACTATAAATTTATGCGGCGAAGCCGAGGGGGCGGTGGCTTGGGGCTGGAAGCTCGAGGAAACGGGGAGCCGGGATGTCGCTGGCTTGAATCAGTGACAGAGCATCGCGGTCGGGAGCTGTGGCGTGTGATATGCGGCGAGCCATCGACGGCAGAATGCCAGTCTGGATGATGTTCATCACATGGCGAGCGTTGCCAAAATCCTTTTGGCGATGCTCATAGTCGCTGCGAAGCAGCGAGCATAGAGCCTTTTCGGCATCTGGGGTGAGCTGATATGAATTTGACATGAAATATCGGCGAGCAATCTCAATCAGCTCATCAGGCGTGTAGTCATCGAATACATAATGATTTGACCTCGGAAAGCGCGAGCTAAGCCCCGGATTCATCTCAAGCATCTTCAGCACTGGCTCGGTGTAGCCAGCAAGAATCACCATGATATCGCGATTCTGCTCATCAGCGAGCACTGTGAGCAGCGAACGGATCACATCTTTGCCCGGATCCTTGGGCTCATTGGGAGCATAAAGCTGATAGGCTTCATCGATAAAGAGAATTCCACCTTGTGCCTCTTCGATAGCGTCATGGGTGCGTTGTTCGCCGCTGCCATAGTATTGGTTGATTAGCGATGCCCGCTCCTTTACCACCACATGGCCCTTGCTCAGCACGCCAGCATCCTTTAGTAGTGCTCCCATCAGCTTAGCTACGGTGGTTTTGCCTGTGCCAGGGGAGCCTAAGAAAAGGGCATGAAGCGGGAATGGCTGCACTGGCAGCCCTTGGCGCTTGCGCATCAGGAAGAAGCGCATCAGGTGGTCGCAATCGCTGAGCTTGCGCTTTACATTGGAGAGCCCCACCATATTTTCCAGCTGCTTGCGCGCTATGCTCCCTTTGGAGGTGCGTTCGCCGCGCTTATCCAGCACGGCAAGCCCCTTCTCGAAGGTGTAACCTGGGATAGTTACGAACTCATCGGGGGCAAACACACCCTCTTCATTGGCCATCGATGTTTGCACCACTAAGCCCCCAAAGACATGGCCCAAAATAGAAAACTCTATATACACATGACCCGAATGAAGGTCGGGATTGAGCTTTACCGGAAAGATGGCGCGGAAGGTTTTGGCCTTTACATCGTAGTCGTCGTAGAACGCCTCCAATCTCTGGCGGTTGCCTTTGTTGTCGTAAAGCCACCCTTCGAGCTCAGGAATTTCGTTCCAGCATCTTTGGTCGTTTGCCAAGTCGAGAGCGAAACAGTCGCCATAATCCGTTTCTGCCCTCTCAAGGCAACGAAGCTTTTGACCGGAGGTATAGAAATATCCTGAGCGGATACTCATAAAGTCCTTGATGGGTCCGCTCTTGAAGAATCGAATGGTCTTTGTGCATATCGGATTGCGATTGCGGAGCGCACGCACCCATATTTCATACTCACATTCTGTAGACAGTTCGTAGTCAGTAAGGTCAAGATAAACTCGCGGGTGCATTTCTTCAACCCCTGGGCTGAAGCATACAGCGAAGTCCTTTGAGGCTACCACCTCATCGTCGAGGCGAAGCTCAACTGCCATATTCACTGAATTGGGTACGAAGTCGGGGTTCATCCACTCTACATTGAGTAGGTCAACTGCCACGGCTATGCGATTCTGATCAGGATCCAGCAGGAAGTGCTTGCAGTTGGTGAACTTGTCGAGAGTTGGAAAATCTTGGTGGAAATAGGTTGAATACTCGTAGGGGTAAACTTGGATGTTTACCACCTGGATGTAATTTGTTTTTGTCATATCAGTTTCAGATTATAGTTAATAGAATGAGAATTTCAGCGACACTTAGTTATGTGCCTCTGTAGAGAAAGTCAGTTCAATTGGCCTGGTTCCAAAATGTCAAAGTGCTCCCATGCCGTGGCTCTGGAGCAGCTTACAGCGCATAGCTATGGCTGCTGCGGGCTTCAAGGCGACTTGCTTAATAACAGAAGTGGGGAGGTGGCGCTACGACGCTATTGTGCGACACGCCCTCCCGGCGAGCCCTCATTAAGCGGATGTAGCATTGATTTTGACATTTTCTCAGAAGTTTTTAATTAACTATAATCTGATTTTTGTGAATGCCTACTCGACAATCACGGTGCAAATTTAAACATATTTTCTATTTCTACCAAATTTTTATCCCATATTTTTGCGCCAAAGGCGCAAAAATATCATTTAGATTTGGGGGATTTAGGGGAAATTTGTAACTTTGCGTTGTGATTAATACAAGTAGCCTTGCAATACAAATATTTAAATAGGAAGCATCACGCGCGACTGCTTGTGCTGTTCGCTGGTTGGGGCATGGATTACAGACTATTCGACAACCTGCGCCACGATGCCTACGACATCCTTGTGGTGTGGGACTATCGTCAGCTCTACAGCGAGGAGCGCGGCGAAACTCGACCTTTCGGCTACCTACTGTCACGCGCACCGAAATATAAAGAGATTTGCATCTTGGCTTGGTCGTTCGGAGTTTACGCAGCCCAGCAAGTGATGGAGGCTTTGGCTCCCAACCTCAGCCGCTGCATTGCAGTCAATGGCACCGTAAATCCCATCAACGACACGGTGGGCATACCTGAAGCCACCTTCCGAGGCACTCTCAGCAATCTCGACCAGCGCAATTGGCAAAAATTCTTCCGTCGCATCTGCGGCACTCCCGAGCGCATGGCCCAGGTTGAACCCCAGATGCCCAAGCGACCCATCGAAGAGCTAATCGACGAGCTCCAGATCCTCGGGCACGGCGCCCTTGACTCGCTTGGCAAGGAAGTGCCTAATCCGCATCGCAAATGGGATATGGCCATTATCAGCACCCGCGATGCCATATTCCCACTTGAAAACCAACGCAAAGCATGGGCCCAGAACACTGTAATCGAGGTTGAGGGACCGCACCTGCCTTCGTTCCAAACAATTATCGACCAATATCTCATCGACAAACTGCTGGTGGCTAAGCGATTCAGCGAGGCCTTTACCACCTACACCGACAATGCCAGCGTGCAGCTAACCATTGCCCAGAATCTGTGGGCAACCTTGAAGGGGCATATCAATTTCGACGAATGTCGCGACACAATCTTAGAGCTGGGCTGTGGCACATGCTCCTTTACCCGCCTTTATGCCCAAGATGTGAAGGCTCACGATTGGGAGCTATGGGATATTGCCGATGTGCCAGCCAATTGTGTGCCTTCGGGAGCAACAGTGCGCAAATGTGATGCAGAGATGGAGCTGCGTCACCTACGGTCAGCTTCGGTGGATGCCATTCTCAGCAACTGTGCTGTGCAGTGGTTTAGTTCGCCAGCCAGGTTCCTTAGCGATTGCCTCAAAGCTCTGAGGCCAGGTGGAATATTGGCTTTTACCACTTTCGATCAGGACAATCTATCCGAAATGCGAGCCTTGGGCACTTCCGCCCTCACCACCCCTGCCCTTGACGAATGGCTGCAGATGATTCCTGACGGATTCGAGAAGTTGGAGGCCAAGCGCGACCAGCATCAGCTGAGATTTGACACTCCTCGCGCCGCGCTGCAGCACCTACGCCTTACGGGGGTAAATGCCCTATCGGCACCATCAGTATCGGCTCTGCGCCATTTTATAGAAACCTACCCGAAAGCTGCCGACGGCTCTTATCCCCTGACGTACACCCCACTTACACTGATTTTAAGAAAAAGATAAAAATTAAGCCCGCTCAACTGAGCGGGCTTAATTTTTACTTGTGGCCTTCGATCTCGGGAGCAATGAGCTTGTAGCCCTTGCCGTGGATATTGATAATTTCGATTGATGGATCGTCCTTGAGGTGCTTGCGCAGCTTAGTGATATACACATCCATCGAACGTGCATTGAAGTAATTATCGTCGATCCAGATTGTCTTCAGTGCGAAGTTGCGTTCAAGAATTTCGTTGACGTGAGCGCAGAGCAGACTCAGCAGCTCGCTTTCCTTGGTGGTCAGCTTGGTAATCTTGTCATCGACCATCAGCACCTGCTTCTGGGTGTCGAAGGTGAAACGGCCAATCTTATACATTGTAATCTCCTTGCCCTTCTTGCCCTTTACGCGGCGCAGAATAGCCTCAATGCGGAACACCAGCTCCTCCATCGAGAAAGGCTTGATGATGTAATCGTCAGCTCCAATCTTGAACCCCTCTAAGATATCCTCCTTGAGCGATTTTGCGGTGAGGAAGATGATGGGTACCTCCGAATTTACGGTGCGTATTTCTTGGGCCAGTGTGAAGCCGTCCTTTTTCGGCATCATGACATCGAGGACACAGATGTCGTATTTGCCCTTTAAGAATGCTTTGTAGCCACTTTCGCCATCAGCGAAGAGGTCAGCGTTGAAACCCTTGGCCTGCAGATACTCTCGCAGGAGCATGCCCAGGTTTTCATCGTCCTCACAAAGCAGGATGCGCATTCTGTCTTCCATAATAGTTTCAGTTTTTTGAGAGTGGTAATATAATTATAAATTTTGTTCCTACATGCAGTTCGCTCTCCACTGTGATTTCGCCTCCCAGCTCATGCACCATCTTATGCACATAAGCCAAGCCCAGGCCGAAGCCCTTGACATCGTGGAGGTTGCCAGTGGACACGCGGTAAAACTTCTCGAAAATCTTCTTCAAGTCATCCTTGCGAATGCCAATGCCATTGTCCTGCACAGTGATCTCGAGACGCTCGTCGGGGAGGTCACGCGAGGTCACAAGCAAGTTGAGCGGCCGCTCGTCGTCGCGGTATTTCACAGCGTTGTCGAGCAGGTTGAATATCACGTTGGTGAAGTGCATCTCGTCCACGTTGACTATGGCGTCCATGGCATCGAGCTGAGCGGTAATCTTGCCGCCGTATTTCTCCACCTTGAGTTTGAATGTGTTTACAATGTTGTAGATAGCCAGGTTGGCATCCACCTCCTCGAGCTTGAGGGTAGCTTTCTGGCGGTCGAACATCGACATCTGCAGCACCTTTTCCACCTGGAATCGCAGACGCTTGGTCTCGTCGTTGATAACGGTGGAAATTTGCTGCAGCATCGTGGGCGACTTGCGCACGCTCTGGTCGTTGAGCATCTGCGCCGCCAGGGATATGGATGAAATTGGCGTCTTAAACTCATGGGTCATGTTGTTGATGAAGTCGTTCTTCATCTCCGAGAGTTTCTTCTGTCGGAACGCCAGCACAATCGTGATTACGAATACCACCAGCAGGATTGCTGTGAACGCAATCGAGGGGTACATGAACGACACGGATGAAAACACATAGTCGTTCTTCGTCGGAAAGTAAACCTTTAGATAGGTTTGTTTGTCGAGTGGATCGTTGGGGAACAGAACCTGCACGAACATATTGTCGCGCTCAGCGCTTGTGGCCGAATAGCCAGCAGTGCGGTAGAGCACTGTGCCTGAGCGGTTGACCACAGCGAACTCGAAAGGCACCTTAAGGCCAAGAGTGTCGAGTTCTTCACGCAGGAATGAGGAAACTGTGGCCGAGTCGGCGCGTTCGTTGATGGGGCGAACGCTGCTCTGTGCTATAATGTTGACGATTACCTCATCTATAATGCCTTTTTGTTGGCGATAGCGGTCGCGCACTTCGTCGCGAACCGATTGGTATTGCTGACGGCCCACATGGCCGTTGCTGCTCTGAATGCGGTTGATTTGCGAGGGATCGCCCTTGATTGTAAGGTCGGCCTCAAGGCCTGTGCTCGAAGTGAACGAGAACTTCAGGCCATCGAGCTGGGGGGTGGCTGCAGTGCCGCTAAGGTTGCTCGAATAGATTGAAGAGGAGGATACCTGGCTTACACTTTCGTCGAGGAAATAGCGAGTCTCTTGGCGCACAAGACGTTGCGACACAGCATAAAGGCTCTGCCGCACACCCTCGGAGAACTGCTCGTAGCGCATATTGACCATGTTGTGCAGGTAGAGCATCTGCATGCAAATCAGACCAACGAATGCTACAGCCATCAAAAAAGTTAATATCCAAATAGTTGATTTCTTCATTACATCTTAATTAAAAGCAAAATTTTTGCCTTTATTATGTTAACAATTAAATGTTGCTATGGTTTAGTAAGTTAAAAAATATCTATTTTGCATTTTAACATTTGACCGCAAAATTAACATTTAATTTTAACATTTCCAAATTTTCTTGCCTTTTCTTTTCAATTTCTCTACATTTTCGAGCCTGGAGAGGATAAATTCGAGGTTTTAAGATTTTTTTGAGGTGAAAATGCGTTGGTATCAACTTTTTTTGTTAATTTTGTGGTTTAATTAGCAACTGATTAAAACTAACCTATATAATATCAATCGAAAAATGACCAACAAACCCGACCTTGGCTTTTGGAAACTTTGGAATCTAAGTTTCGGCTTCTTCGGAGTACAAATCGCCTATGCGCTGCAGAGCGCCCAGGTGAGCCGCATTTTCTCCACTATCGGCGCTGACCCACATCAGCTCAGCTATTTCTGGATTTTGCCCCCATTGATGGGCCTTATTGTGCAACCTATAATCGGCACATTGAGCGACAAGACCTGGACGCGCCTTGGGCGCCGCCTCCCCTATCTGCTCATCGGCGCCACGGTGGCTATCATTGTGATGCGCCTGCTGCCTAATGCTGGTTCGCTGGGCCTGACAGTTTCTTCGGCAATCATCTTCGGCTTGATTATGCTTATGTTTCTCGACACCAGCATCAACATGGCCATGCAGCCATTCAAGATGCTTGTGGGCGACTTCGTCAACGAGAAGCAAAAAGGCTTGGCCTATTCAATCCAAAGTTTCCTTTGCAACGCCGGTTCGCTTGTTGGATATATCTGCCCTATCCTCCTGGTATGGTGCGGCATCAAGAATGTTGCCCCTGAGGGTGAGGTGCCAGCCACGGTGATTTGGTCGTTCTACATCGGCGCTCTTGTGCTGCTGCTCTGCGTGATCTACACCTTTGCCAAGGTCAAGGAGATGCCCCCTAAGGAATATGCCGCTTACCACGGTTTGGAGGAAAAGATGGAACCCAGCCCTGAGGACAAAAAGGAAGGCCTTGGCAAAATCTTGGCCAATGCCCCCAAAGTGTTCTGGACTGTGGGCCTGGTGCAGTTCTTCTGTTGGGCAGCATTCTTATATATGTGGACTTACTCGACCGACGCTATTGCTGGCCGCGCATTCCATGCTCCTGCTACCCAAGTGGTAGATGCCATCACCGTGGGCAATGAGACATTCCACGAAAAGAACCTCTTCCAAGGCCAAACCCCACTGGTGCTCGAAGGCCGTGTGCAGGAGGAAAATCTTGTTAAGATGGATCCGACCATGCCATTGACTGTAGCTCACAGCGCATCAGAGCTTGAGGGCACTTGGAACTTCGTGCAGGCTCACGAGTTGCCTGCCGTAGCTGCCAGTCAAGATATCGAATTCCATTACCAGACAGTGCTCAACGCAGCATCCAAGGAATATCAGGACGCTGGCGACTGGTACGGCGTGCTGCTGGCCATCCAGGCTATCGCCGCAGTGCTCTGGGCCATCGTGCTGGCAATGTTCAAAAACCGTCGCCTCGGCTATTCAGTCAGTCTGCTGATTGGAGCTCTTGGCTTCATTAGCATTTACTTCTTCACTAATCCCTACGTAATGTCGATCAGCTATGCGCTGGTAGGTTGCGCATGGGCTTCGATGCTGGCTATGCCGTTCACAATCCTTACCAACGCCCTTGGCGGCAAGCATATTGGCACATACCTTGGCCTCTTCAACTGCACAATCTGCATTCCCCAGATTGTGGCAGCCCTCTGCGGCGGCGCCATCCTTTCAATCTTCCCGCTTGCCGAGAATGGCACATCTCAGACAGTGTGGATGCTTGTGGTAGCAGGCGTGCTGCTTGCGCTGGGCGCTTGCGCAGTATGGAATGTGAAAGAGACCTACGGCAGTCAGCAAGCCTCAGCCAAGGTGCAAGCTCCGGCACGCTAATCCTAATGGATTTAAAATTTCCCCAAATCCTAAATCCCAAATCCTAATTACATGAAATCCATCAAGGATATCTATAAGATTGGCCTGGGTCCATCGAGCAGTCACACGATGGGCCCTCGCAAGGCCGCTGAGCGATTCCTCACCCGCGTGGGGCGCCCGGCAAAATTTGATGTTACGCTCTACGGCTCATTGGCAGCCACGGGCAAGGGCCACCTTACCGACAAGGCCATCCTGGATACCCTGAACCCAGTGGCTCCTACTGAGATAATATGGAAGCCCGACATTGTGCTTCCCTACCACACCAACGGCATGAAATTCCAAGCCCTTGATACCGAGGGAAAGGAAATACAGTCGATGACGGCCTATTCAATCGGTGGAGGCGACATAGTGGAGGAAGGCGAAGAGCGCAACTCGGGCCAAGAAATTTATCACATGACCACAATCAAGGATATCCTTGGATGGTGCACCGAGACAGGCGCAAGCTTCTGGGAATATGTGGATATGTGCGAAGGGCCTGAAATTTGGGACTTCCTGCGCAATGTGTGGAATGTGATGAAGAGCGCCGTGCTGCGCGGCATCGAGGCCGAGGGCGTACTTCCCGGAGGCCTTGGCGTGCGCCGCAAAGCTCTTAGTTACTATATGCATGCCCAGGGCTACCAAGGGAGCCTCAAAAGTCGAGGCCTGGTATATGCCTATGCACTGGCGGTGAGCGAGGAAAATGCCGGAGGCGGCGAAATCGTAACCGCTCCCACCTGCGGAAGCTGCGGAATTGTGCCTGCTGTGCTCTATCATCTGCACACCAGCAAGAACATCAACGAGGACCGCGTACTGCGAGCCTTGGCCACAGCTGGCCTCTTTGGCAATGTGGTAAAATATAATGCCTCAGTATCGGGTGCAGAGGTGGGCTGCCAAGGCGAAGTGGGCGTGGCATGCGCCATGGCTGCCGCAGCGGCTTCGCAGATGTTCGGTGGCTCTACTGCCCAGATTGAATATTCGGCAGAGATGGGCCTGGAGCATCACCTTGGCCTCACGTGCGACCCAGTTTGCGGTCTTGTGCAGATTCCCTGCATCGAGCGCAATGCCTACGCTGCCGCCCGCGCTCTTGATGCTAACCTCTACGCTGCATTCAGCGATGGTCGCCATGCAGTAAGCTTCGACCGCGTGGTGCAAGTGATGAAGCAGACTGGCCACGACATTCCCAGCCTTTACAAAGAAACTTCGCAAGGCGGCTTAGCCGTAATAAAGTGATTTGGTGTTTTAGATAATGATATGCTAAAGGGCTTGAAATACCGATTTCGGAAGCTGCGCTATCGCCACAGCCTTGTGCTTTCGCATTTCGAGCCCTCAATCAGTGCAATAGCCAAGACATTCGACATAGCCACCAGCATTTGCTCGGTGGCTTGTCTCATTTGCTTGGTAGTATATGTGGGCTATAATCTCAAGCTGGCCGACCAGCATGTAATCTTCGTGATTCTGCGCTGTTGCCAAGGCATTTTCTTAGCGTCCGTTTTCTTTGAGATATTCTTCCGGCTCAAGGCTATGCTGCGCCAAAGCCGCATCATCAAGTGGATTGTGGATATAGCCCTCCTATTCTCATTGCTGCCATGGATTTATCCCAAGCCCATCCATCCCTGGTTGCCTTGGCTGAGCCATATTCTTTACAGTCCAGCCTACATATTTTCGGTGCTTGGAGCATTCTCTCTGGTCAATGTATGCTGGTCAATAGCCCGAATTCCCAACCGCCACACCAACCCCTCACTGTTGATGGGTGCCAGCTTCCTATTCTTTATTATAATAGGCAGCTTTGTGCTGATGCTGCCGCGATGCACTTATCATGGCATTTCTTATTTCGACTCCCTTTTTGTAGCATCAAGTGCCGTTTGCATCACTGGGCTTACACCAGTGGAAATCAACACTACCTTCACCCCCTTGGGGGTGTTTATGCTGTCGGTACTGGTGCAGCTTGGCAGCCTGGGATTAATCACATTCACCAGCTTTTTCGCCATCTATTTCACGGGTGCCACATCGATTTACAATCAACTCCTGCTGCGCGATATCATATATTCAAAGAGCATGAATGCCTTGGTGCCAACTCTCCTTTACGTGCTTGGATTCACCGTCACCATTGAGGTAATCGGGGCCTTTGGGGTGTTCTTTGCCTTGCCTGCCGAGCTGCCAATGGATACTCACCAGAGGGTGTTGTTCTCAGGCTTCCATGCCATGTCATCGTTCTGCAACGCTGGATTCTGCTGTCTTCCCGATGGCATGAGCAACCCAATACTGATGAATAGCAATCAGTGGATTTATGTGGTGACATCGATATTGATTTTTGCGGGAGCTATAGGTTTTCCGATACTGGTCAATTTCAAAGAAATCCTTCGCTTCTACCTCCGCAAAATCTGGCGCAAGCTTCGCGGACTGCCGCGCGAGATAATACCGCTCCATATCTTCGACCTCAACACTAAGATTGTGCTCGTGACTACCATCAGCATCTTGGCAGTGGGCAGCGTGGCATTTTTCTGGCTCGAGTATAACAATACGTTGGCGGGCATGTCGTTTACGAAGAAAGTGGTGCAGTCAGTTTTCAACTCACTGATACCGCGCAGCGCAGGCTTTGCCTCGGTAAATCCCTGCATGTTTTTAGATGCCACGCTTTTCTTGGTGGTGGTGCAGATGATTATCGGCGGTTCGTCGCAGTCGATGGCAGGCGGCATCAAGGTCAACACCCTGGGGGCCATTTTGCTCAATCTCCGCTCAATCATCAAGGGGCACAAGGGCATAACAGCCTTCGGGCGGTCGATCAACATCCCGTCGGTCCGTCGCGCCAATGCTGTAATCACCTTGGCTGCTGTGTCACTGGTGGCATATATCACCTTGGAGATGATTTTGGAACCTCAAATCGGGGCCAAAAGCATAATTTTCGAGGTTGTATCGGCTCTGTTCACCGTGGGTTCTTCGCTGGGCGCCACCCCTATGCTTAGCGATGCAAGCAAGGTGGTATTGTGCACAGCCATGTTCTTCGGCCGCGTAGGCCTCTTATCCTTCCTCTCGGGTTTCATAACACATACCCGCGATATCAGCGAGCATCTGCCCAAAGACAGCATAATCATTAATTAGTGATTCGGTGATTTAGTGATTTAGTGATTTAGTGATTTGGTAATTTAGTGGTTCAGTATCACCAAATCACCAAAACACCAAAACACCAAATCACCAAAAACACCAAATCACCAAAACACCAAATCACCAAATCACCAAATCACCAAATCACCAAATCACCAAATCACCAAAACACCAAAACACCAAAACACCAAAATATGAGATATTTGATACTTGGACTTGGAATTTATGGCTCTAACTTGGCTCGTGATCTCACTGATATGGGTCATGAGGTAATCGGAGTTGACAACAATCAGGCCAACGTAGATGCCATCAAGGACTACATAAGCACTGTGTATCAACTTGATGTCACCGAGGAAACTGCTCTTACGCTGCTTCCGCTCAATAATGTTGACCTGGTAATCGTTACCATCGGTGAGAATTTTGGAGCAAGCGTGAAGGTGGTGGCTATGCTCAAGAAGCTCCGAGTAAAGCACATATATGCGCGTGCCATCGACACTCTGCACGAGTCGATACTGCAAGGCTTCGACATTGAGCGCATCCTCACTCCTGAGCAGCGAGCAGCACGCGACCTCACCTACGAGATGGGCCTCGGCACCACGGTGCAAAGCCTGCAAATCGATGAGGAGCATTATGTGCTCAAGTTTGCAGTGCCAAAGCAATTGGTGGGAATCAAATACCGCGATATCGACTTTCAGCGCAGCTATCATCTCAAGCTGATTTCGGTGGCAAGGTTGGTGCCTGTAAAGAATGTTCTGGGCATATCCAAGCCTGCGCTCAATGTAATCGACGATGCCGATGCCATGGTCAAGGATGGCGATGTAATCGTGTGCCTTGGCTCTCGCAAGGCCTATTTCGCCTTCTTCAAGCAAATCAACAATTAAAATTTTATAAAATAAAGGCACGCTACCCTCACCTCGGAGGTTAGCATGCCCAAAGCGTCAGCTTTGGTTATCAACAATAATCTATGAAATTTACTCTTTGGATAGCCCAGCGCCTCAGGGTTGTTACCCGAGGAAACAAAGCCAACACCAGCGGCATAGTGATTGCTGTGGCTGGCGTGGCTATCGCCTTGGGCATCATGGAGGCCACTCTTGGCGTGGTGCTGGGCTTTAAAAATCAAATCACCGAGCGAGTGCTTGGCTTTGAGTCGCCAATTGCTGTGCTTCCGGCCTACAGCTATACCACCGGTGCATCTGATGCCACCATCCAAGCCGATAGTGCGCTGCTGGCCACTATTCGCGAGGCTTTGCCCAAATCAAATCCATCGCTTTCATTATCACAGCCAGGTATCTTAAAAACTGACAATGATTTCGCAGGAATCTATTTTCGAGCCTTCGGCCCCGACTATGACAATAATTTTGAGGGCATGCACCTTACTGGTGGCACCCTCCCCTGCGACACTCTGGGCCCAAATGACATTGCAATTTCCGATCTTACTGCTAATGCCTTAGGCATTGGCATTGGCGACAAAGTATATGCCTATTTCTTTGTTGACGATGCTATTCGCCAGCGCCGCTTTGAAATATGCGGCACTTATGCCACTGGTTTCAATGATTATGATGAAGCCATTGCCTATGCGCAGCTCGCTACGCTGCAGAAAATTGCCAACATCGATTCAATATCTGGCACTTCACTGCATCTGCAGGCGCCAGTTGGAAACTTGGAGGAGCAGGCTCAAATTTTGCAGGAGCATTTCATCGATCTTTACCATAATGGCGAGATTGACAAGCTATACCCAGTGGACAATGCTCGGCACACAGGAGCTGTGTTTTTCAATTGGCTGTCGCTGCTCGATACCAATGTTGTGGTCATCTTCATCCTTATGGCCTGCGTGGCAGCGTTCACATTGATTTCGAGCATGTTTATATTGATTCTCGACCGCGTAGCCACAATTGGTGTGTTGCGCGCCCTTGGTGCAAGTCGCGAGCAGGTAAGGCTTATTTTCACCAATCTTGCCATGAAGGCTGTGATTTTAGGGTTGATTATCGGCAATGTGGTAGCCCTCCCCCTGCTTTTGATTGAGCAATACCATCCATTTATGCCGCTGGATTCGGAGATGTATTATCTCCCCTACGTGCCTGTAGAAATCAATTGGCTATGGATGCTCGTTCTCAACCTTGCCGTGATGCTCGTGGCTTGGCTCGTCCTCCTTATCCCAGCTCGCTCCGCCGCCCGCATCTCCCCCGCCACCGTCATGCGCTTCGAGTAAAATCACACCTTTCGCACTTATCACATGAAAAATCTAATAATCATTTAATTATCTATTGCATTTCCAATTATGAAGAGATTAGTTGTAGTTTTTGCTGTTTTGAGTGCGGTGCTTTGTGTTAAGGCACAGGAGGATATCCGTCATTGGATGGGCGGCCTCACTTTTGGTGTCAATAATGATGGCTGGGAGTGGGGATTGGATTTCACGTGGTATCCAGTGGAAAGCTTTGGCGTCAAAGCCTCAATTGGCATGGCTGGTGAAAGGATGGAATTTGACGATTGGGAATATGAAGATTGGACCGACAAATATGCTTGGCGATTCAAATTCTCACCGTCAATCGAGCTGCGCTCACCAGCTTTAATCTTATGGAACTCCGAGCAAAATTCTCTTCATCTTTTTGCCAATCCTGGCTTGGTACTTTCACCTGGTGCCACTGGCAGCCGAGATGCCAAATGGCTGTGCTACCAACTGCGAGGTGGCATAGAATTTATATTCAATGAAAATATAGTGTTGCAGCTTGGCTATAGTTACTCCAATTTCTCACTATATTCAGGCTATCCCTACAGTTATTATGGCTATGATGACCCTGACCACCCCACTCACACTGGCTTCGTCACCATAGCCTACCGCTTCTAAGCTGTCTTTTAAATTGTGCAGAGAGCATAGAGCGGATAATTGGTGAGATTAGCTTGTTGGCAATAAGGTTTCATAGAACCCCGCAGAGCATGTGTTATGTTATTCTCAGCCATAAAAGTTTTTAAACTTTTTGACTTGAGATTTTCGTCTGACTTTATCTCAAGCGGTATTACTTTGCCATCAAGTTGCAATAAGAAATCTATCTCTTGTGTAGAGTTAGGCTTGGCCCAATAATACAAATTATGATTTGGCAATAACTCCTGGAGAGCATATTGCTCAGAGAGCGCACCCTTGAACTCTACAAAGATATCCGAACCATTGAGCACTGTCATGGGGTCTAAATCACTCAGTGCTCCTAACAAACCCACATCATGAGTGAAAATTTTGAATGCTTTGTCGTCCTTATATGATTTTAGAGGCAATCTCGGCGCATCCACATTGAAAATTTGGTATATTAACCCAGCATCTTGCAGCCACTTTAGGGCTAATTCATACTCTCTGGCTCTGGCACCTTCTTTGACTAATCCGAATAAAAATTTTCGATTTTCTCTACTTAGCTGCCGTGGCAAACTATGCCATACTTGCTCGATACGAGGCACCAATGACGCCGGCGCGTGTTTAGAAAAATCTTTCTCATATCCTGAAATGATATCTTGTTGGATTGTCCTTACTTCTTGCAAAGTGCCTTTTTCTACAAATTTGCATACTGCCTCAGGCATTCCTCCTACGAAAAGATATTGTCGTAACCAATCTGTGAGTTTTTCATGGCCAAATTCCAAGGTTGCCCAATCCTTGTTCTTAATTGCCTCTGCTAATCCGTTTTCTCCGACTCCACATAGAAATTCCAGAAAAGCCATGGGATACATCTTAAGCATATTGACTTTCCCTACAGGAAACGAAACACCTTTATGTAATTGTATGCCTAATAGCGAACCTGCTACAACTATATGTTGGTCTGGTTGATTTTCACAAAAATATTTCAGAGCAGTCAGGCCACCCTCTGCCTCTTGAATTTCATCTAAAAAGATAAGAGTTTTTCCAGGAATACATTTGGTGTTAGTGAACGAACGTATTATTCTTAACAGTCTCTCGGTGTTAAAATCAGGTTTAAATATGCCTCTAAGACTTTTCTCCTGTTCGAAGTTTATATAAGCCAAATCCTCATAGTGATTTTTTGCAAATTGCTTTATGACATAAGTCTTTCCCACCTGACGAGCTCCCTCTAATATCAAAGGTTTTCTATCTGGCTTTTCTTTCCAATTCACCAAATCATTTATGATATCACGTTTTAAAATCAACTCTGTTTTCATTACAATAATTGTTTTATTCCACAAAATTACTATAAAATTTTGAAACCACAAACTCTCATTCACATTTTACGTGGGGAAAATGCGATTTTTCTCACATTTTAAGTGGTAAAAACGTGAGATATATCACATTTTAAGAAGTAAATCAGGGTCTTCTATCAAGGCGCGAAGATATTACAAAATTTGTAATTACATTTTTTGTAATTACATTTTTTGTAAAGTTATACCGATGAGCCTAAATCCCTGGTCGGACAATGTGCCCTAAGAAAGAATTGAAAAGACATGTTTGCAAATATCGCTATTCATTGCTTCACAAACTGGTAATCAGAGATTGTCCGGTACTCGCTGGAGAATACAATGCCAATTTTATAAACAGTGCGCCCATCGGCGCACCATGGCAGGGCATAGCCATTGGTGTCAATCTGAGCCAAGGCCTCTTCGGAAGTGCCATCAAGCTTAAACTCCATTACATAGACATAGCGATTGGTTTGTGCCACCATATCAATGCTTCCTCCGCTTACGCTCATCTCACTGCGCGCATCAATGCTGAGCATTTGGAATATCATCATCACAATGATGTGATATGTCTTTTCAAGTCGAATGATGGAATTAGCTTTATCTTCCTCAGTTTCTTGACGACCCGGATTAAATAGGCGATAAGGAATCTTAGAAATCATTGATTTCAGCTCGGATATCCAGCCTGGGACATCACCAGAGTTGAATTTTCTCTTTAATTCTCGACTTTTGATGGTGAACTCGGTATCGCTGATACCCATATAGAGAGGCATGAGTTGGTCGACGAGGGCATTTCGCACTTCGCCATTGGGAATGTCCAGACGGTAAAGCAAGTTGCCACGCTCATCGCAATCTACCTCCTTGATCGTAAGGTAGCCTGTTTGGAAGAGCAGTGGTATTGAATCCTCCCTGGTATATTTGCCCTCCATACGTTGCTGATCCACCCAAAGGGCTTTAAGTTCCATCAAGTCGAATTCGCTCCGTGTGAGGTATTTTACAAACACCTTGCTTGTACCTGACTTTATCCAATAATTGCCTACCTTGTTTTCATTAAATACATTTAAAAGACTAAAGGGATTGTAAACTAAAATGTCATAATGAGTGAAACGATAACTGTCGTACTTCTGACGAAGTACAGATAAGGTGTTTTCTATATTCCACCCCATTTCGGTGGCCAAATCTTCGATGCCGATTTTAAAATAATCGTTCAGTTCTTGTTGAGTGATACCACAAATAGCAGCATACTTGGTGTTCATGGAAATATCAGTATAGTTGTTAGGCCCCGAAAACAATGTATAGCTGCCGAAACGAGCCACACCAGTAACCATGCAGAATTTTATATACTTTGTAGTTGCTTTAGGCTGCGAATAGAATGCGCGCAACTCTGCACTCATAGCTTCTTGAGCTGACTCGCTTGCATCCAATGTCTCTAAGATGCCCTTATCGTATTCGTCTATAAGGATTACAACTTGTTTATTAGTCTTACTGTAAATAGCCTTAATTAGAGTAGAAAACCGCAACCCTACATCTGAAAGTCTGTTATTAATTTCTACCCCATAGGATTTCTCATATTCTTCAAGGCAATGATGAATAAATGTGTTCATATTTTCGGCATCCAACCCCTTGGTCTGAGTCATGTCAAAATGAAGCACTGGGTATTTCTCCCAGTCCTTTTCACGCTCTCCAATCCATGTGCCTTCAAACAACTCCTTTTCTCCCCGGAAATAGTATTCTATGGTAGAAAGAAGCAAGCTTTTCCCGAATCGGCGAGGACGACTTAAGAACACGAACTTTTCACAAGTCACTAACCGAGCCACATATTGCGTCTTGTCAACGTAAAGCTGGCCTTTGCGGCGAAGCTCTCTAAAATCATGCTCGCCCAAAGGATAGTTGACCTTTATGTCATCAAACTCAAACATATTCTTGATTCTTATTTTCTTTCTATGCAAAAATACAAGAATTTTCTTAAACCACCAAAAATTTTAATACGGATGTGTTCGGATTATAAAATTAAAAAGAGAAAAGTTGGTTGGTAGAGAGAAAATTGTTAATTTTGCAATGTATTATGAAGTGGTTAAATTCTCTGCATTTTATGGAAAAGAAAAAAGTTAAATATCCAGTGGGAGAACATAGCTTTCCCGAACTTCGCAAAGGAGGATACATCTATGTAGATAAAACTCGGTATGTGCATGAGCTGATAGAACAAGGAAAATTTATCTTCTTGTCACGTCCTCGGCGGTTTGGGAAAAGTCTTATGTTATCCACTGTGGAAAGCTATTTCCTTGGAGAGAAAGAATTGTTTGAGGGCACTTGGTTAGGGCAGCATGAACAAGAATGGACTCAATATCCGGTTTTACATTTTGACATGACTGAAACCAGTGGCAGTGAAGCCATTTCTATGAATCTCTATCTTAATGATCGAATTGCTGAATACGAAGAAGATTATGATCTGCCCGACAAGAGTTACTTGCAAGATTTAGGGTCGCGCTTCAGTGCACTCATTAGAGGTATCTTTAGGAAAACTGGCCAGCAAGTAGTAATACTTATTGACGAATATGACAATGGAATCCTTGAAACACTTGATGGAAGCGAACAAGAAAAAGATGCAATGAGCACCGTGCTTAGAGCTTTCTACAAACAGCCTAAAGCCATGACTAAATATGTCAAATTTTGTATGGTCACAGGAGTCGCTCGCTTTGCAAGCTATACATTGTTTTCAGGACCTAACAATTATCTTGACATATCCATGAACCCTGATTATGCGGATATTTGTGGTATTACCCAGCAAGAATTAGTTGACAATTTTAAAGAAGGGATTATGAAAATAGCCTCAGAGAAGAATGAAAGCTTCGAGGAGGCTGTAGAAGATCTCAGGCAAAAATATGATAGTTATCGGTTTACTCGTGCGTATAAAAAGGTCTATAATCCGTTTAGCCTTTTAAGTGCTTTTGTAGAGGGGGCTCTTGATAATTTTTGGATAAAATCAGGCACCAGCAAAGTGTTTGTAAAGTATTTGACACGCAGTGAGTTTGACTTATTGGAATTGGAAGATATGTGGGTTAAGCGTGAGGAAATGGAGGGAAAATACACCCCAGAAGACTCAATTCCATTGCTCTTCCAAACCGGTTATCTTACCATTAAAGATGAGCGTGATGCCAAACTATACCGTCTGGGCATACCTAATGGGGAAGTGCAAAGCGCATTGGTTGATCAGTTAATGCCTGCCTTCATGGGAATTTCTCAGAAATTGTTTAATACTCGCTTGACTGACCTCCAAGAAAAGGTGCAAATGGGTGATGTCGTAGGTTGGATTGAAGATGTCAAAAGTTTGATATCTACTATTCCCTATCAATTGTTCGGTCCTGTTGATTCACTTTCCAAAGAAAAGGATAAACAGCAGGAGTCAAAAGATAAGTCGATAGCTTCTTACGAGCGTACCTTTCATATTATTGTGCACTTAATTTTCAATTTGCTAAAGGTAGAGGCTCGAAGCGAAATCTCTGTGGCTGGCGGTCGCATAGATATGGTGGTTTCAACCAAAAAATATGTCTATGTGATTGAATTCAAACTTGACGGCACCCCCCAAGAGGCCCTTAAGCAAATTGATGATAAAGGATATCTCCTTCCTTGGCACAGCGATGGCAGAAAAGTTTTCAAAATTGGAATCGTTTTCTCTTCTAAAGATCGCAATATCTCATCCTATAAATTCATTGGCGAATGAAGAAAATGTCTATCTAAAAAGTAATCTGTTAATCCGAATCATTATTTGGGATTTCTGAATAATCCTTATATAAGTAAAATATTCAGATTAGAATTAAATTATAATATTGTATTTGCCAACCCCGTAGGGGTTG
>JAJBUG010000002.1 GCA_020860515.1 Bacteroidales bacterium
TGGATTTCCTGAGGATCTTCCGATCCTCGGCTCTCTCTTGTACTACTTCGTATCTATTGTAATGCTTTCAATGTTCTGTTACGCTTTTCGGAGGCTTGCTCGGTTGAGCAGGGGTTGCTTCCGTTTTGCGAGTGCAAAGTTACGACCTTTTTTTCAATTGACCAAACTTTTTTTGAAGAAATTTGTTGTAAATCTTCATTTTTAGCATTTAGCAACGCATATTTGGGGAAATTTACGGAGAAAATGCAGAAAATGGCTGAAAATTGGAAATAAATGGTTATCTTTGCATCTTGAAACCATTTTTGCCACAAATAGGGTCAACAACACCACATGGGAAACAAAATCACGCATACAGGCATCATAGTGGCCACCAAGCCACGCTCGGTGACAGTGCGCATCGGGGCCGACCACGAACAATGCGGCGCTTGCGCATTAGCCTCGCTATGCACCAAGCCCCAGACCTTGGAGGTTGCGTGCCCCTCCCCCACCCCTGACCTAATTGGACGCAAAGCCACCTTGGAATTTAGCAATGGGAGCCAGCGAAGAGCTGTGGTGCTGTTTTTGGCCATCCCTATAATCTTGCTTTTAGTATCTGCCTTGATTTGCTCGTTGCTTGGTTGCAGCGAAGGGCTTTTGGCGGCTCTGGCTCTTGGGTCGGTAGCAACCTGGTTCCTTATATTATATATATGTAAAGGCTGGATCAACCAAAAAGAGGTGGTGGCACTGGTAAAAATCGACTGACAAGAATTGACTATAATCAACAATTTCATACTTATCTAATCGAATGGCGATAATTTCATCAATAGTGCTGCTTGGCAGCATAGGTGCTGTGGGAGCTGTGGCCTTGAATCAAGTGGCCAAGCGCTTTCATGTGGAGGAGGATCCGCGCATCGACGAGGTGGAGGCCCGTCTGCCAGGGGCCAACTGCGGAGGTTGCGGCTGCAAGGGTTGCCGCGACTTTGCGGTGACTTGCGTACAGCGAGGCGACCTTACCGACCTCTACTGTCCCGGTGCGGGCGCCGAAGGCATGAAGCGCATTGCTGCTATCCTTGGGCTCGACGCTGTGGCCGCTGACCCTAAGATCGCAGTTTTGCACTGCGCTGGCACCCCCGACACCAAAACCAAGCTTGATGCCCAATACCAAGGGCCGCGCAACTGCGCTATAATGAATCTGACCGTAGGCGATTACGCCTGTCTCAACAGTTGCCTTGGATGCGGCGACTGCGTGGCTGCCTGCCGCTTCAATGCTATTTCAATACCCGAGGGAAGCACCATTCCTGTGGTCAATGCTGACAATTGCACAGGGTGCGGCCTATGCGTGAAAGCTTGTCCGCGCAATTTGATTGAGCTCCGGCCAGTGGGCAAGCTGCAGCGCCGTGTGTGGGTAGCTTGCAGCAACTGCCAGAAGGGTGGCATCGCACGCAAGCAATGCACCGTGGCCTGCATCGGATGCGGAATATGCGTGAAGACATGTCCCTTCGAGGCCATTACAATCACCAACAACTTGGCATACATCGATCCAGCCAAATGCAAGACTTGCGGAAAGTGCATCCCTGTGTGTCCGATGGGAGCAATCCACAGCCATAATGTAAAAGTAGTGCCAAAAGAGGCTCCCGCCCCCAAGGCTCCACAGCCAACTAATACAATTAAGAAGGATGAAAACCCTAACGTTTAAAATCGGGGGTATCCATCCCCCACAAGACAAGACAGCTCCGGCTGACCGCATCATCACAGTGGTGCTGCCCCGGAAAGTGGCAATGCCTATGCAGATGCATATTGGCGCTCCTGCCAAGCCAATTGTGGCAAAAGGCGACCATGTGGAGCGCGGCCAGATGATAGCTGAGGCTGGAGGCAAGATTTCAGCCCCAGTGCATGCCTCAATCTCAGGCACAGTGTCGGCAGTGGGCCCAGTGACCCTGGCTCAGGGCCGAAGCGTCAATGCCGTGCATATCACTGCTACCGACCAAGACCATGCCAACGACATGGCTCGAATCCAAGCCAAGCCCAATTCCAAGCCCTGGAAAGAAATTAGTCGCACCGACCTGCTTAGCGCCATTGCCAATGCTGGAGTGGTGGGCCTTGGCGGCGCAACCTTCCCCACGGCTGTAAAGCTCAATGCTCCCAGCACTCCCGAATACCTTATAATTAATGCGTGCGAGTGCGAACCACGCCTTACTTGCGACGACGCTACAATGCGCGCCTACCCCGACCAAATAGTGGAGGGCACCTTGATAATGATGGCTGCCAGCGGGGCGCCGAAAGCTATTATTGGAATCGAGAATAACAAGATGGAGGCTTTTGAGAAATTGGTCAATGCCTCAAAGGGCCATCCCGAAATAGAAGTGCAGTTGCTTAAGGCTCGCTATCCCCAAGGATGTGAGAAGCAGCTCATCTATGCTCTGCTGAAGCGCGAAATACCCAGTGGCCAACTGCCTATCTCGGTAGGCTGCGTGGTGCAAAACGTAGGCACTGCCTATGCTGTGTACCAAGCCGTAGCCTTAGGCCAGCCTCTGATCGAGCGCGTAATCACCATCGACGGCTGCGGCAATTACCTGGTGCCAGTGGGCATGACGCTAAGCGAACTGCCAGTGGAGGGCTATGTGACAGTAGCCGAGGCCGACGTGGTGGCCGGCGGTCCGATGATGGGGCAGTCCACAGTTACGATGGACGCACCTGTGGTGAAAGGTCTTTCGGGCATCTCGGTCATCACTCCGCCCCTTAGCTTCAATCCTGATCCCTGCATACGCTGCGCCGCATGCGCTGAGGCTTGTCCGATGGGACTGGAGCCATTTATGATATCCACGCTTAGCCGCCTTGGCAAAATCGAAGAGGCCTTGGCCAATAACCTGATGGACTGCATCGAATGTGGCAGTTGCAGCTACAGCTGCCCATCGGCAAGGCCATTGGTGGATTTCATCCGCTACGGCAAGGGCAAGGCACGAGCTTTGGCTCAAGCCAAAAAGAAATAATCGGAAAACGGACAAACGTAACGACTAACAATGTATCAACCTACACAAAAATATATCGAGCATATCTCGCCTCACATCCGACGCCATCGCACCAGCGAGCTCTGCATGTGGCATGTGATGATTGCTCTGGCGCCAACCACGCTTTGCGCCATCTACTACTTCGGATTCCCTGCCATCTGCGTGGTGCTGATGAGCATGGCTTGCTGCTTCGTGTTTGAGTGGCTCGTGAGCCGCTACATGCTGGGCAAGGTCAACCGCACCTCGCTGGTGGCAGCCCTGCTCACAGGGCTGCTCCTGGCCTTGAACTTGCCACCATCCATACCGCTCTGGGCTATTGCCCTTGGCAGCGTAGTGGCCATTGGTGTTGGCAAGATGTGTTTTGGCGGCTTAGGCTGCAACATCTTCAATCCTGCGCTTGTGGGCCGCGTGTTTCTGCTGATATCTTTCCCAGTGGCAATGACTCACTGGACCCTGCCTACCGATGATTTCATGATCGACGGCTCTACCACAGCCACACTGCTCACCGCCATAGCTGAGGGCCAAACTATCGACATTAGCTATTTTAAAGAGTTCGTTGGCGACAGAGCCGGTTCGCTTGGCGAGGTTGCCTCAGGCGCACTTGTCTTAGGCTTCATTTACCTGTTGGCTGTGAAGGTGATTCGCTGGTACATCCCCGTAGCCATTATTGCTACTGTAGCCATTTTCGACGTCTGCATCGGAGTGCAGCCGGGCTTCGACATTATGGCTGGCGGTCTGCTGCTCGGTGCTATCTTCATGGCCACCGACTATGTGACATCGCCAATGAGCCCCAAGGGCATGATCATCTTCGGTGTATGCATCGGCATCATCACAGTGTGCATCCGTCGCTGGGGCGCTTACCCCGAGGGCGTGTCGTTTGCCATCCTGATTATGAATGGCTTTGTGCCGCTGATCAACCGCTACTGCCGACCGAGAGTATTCGGGCATAAGAAAGAAAGGAGGGTAGCAGCATGAAGTCGAATATGCTTACGATGGTGGCATCGCTCACCTTGATTGCTGGTGGCATGGGCGCACTGCTTGGCGTGGTGCATGACGCTACTGCCGAGCCGATAGCTAAGGCACAGGAATTGGCCAAGGCTCAAGCCCTGGAGGCCGTGCTACCCCCGATGGACAATGGCATGACCAAGGATCCAATCGAGATCACCGTAGAGGGCGACACACGCCCTGTGCAGCTGTATCCTGCCTTTGACAATGGCAATCCATGCGGCGCTGCCGTTGAGACCTGGACTATGGATGGATTCTCGGGCGAAATCACAGTGATGGTTGGCTTCAATGCCAATGGCGAGATTTCCGGATTCAAGGTGCTGCAAAGCGCCGAGACTCCGGGACTGGGCGCAAAGGCCGACGAATGGTTCCGCTCAGAAGTGGTCAACGATGAGCCCTCAACTGGAGCCACAGCAAAGAACAAGCGCAGCATCATCGGCACCAAGGACGAGCTGAAGGTTAGCAAGGATGGAGGCCAAATCGATGGCATCACCGCTGCCACCATTACCAGCCGCGCTTTCCTCGACGCTGTAAACCGCGCCCGACGTGCCTACAATCAATATTCAATGATTAATGATTAATTGTTAATGATTAATAGACAATGATTAACAATTAGCAATTAATAATTAACTATTAGAAAATGAAATATTTAGAGATAATATTCAATGGCATTTGGCGCTCGAATCCCACATTCGTGCTGGTATTGGGCATGTGCCCTACCCTGGGCACCACCTCGAGCGCAATCACAGGCCTTTCGATGGGCCTTGCCACAATGTTTGTGCTGATGTGCAGCAACACCAGCATCTCGGCCATCAAGAGCCTGGTTCCAAGCCAAGTGCGCATCCCCGCCTATATTATTGTGATAGCTTCGTTTGTGACCATGCTGCAGATGGTGATGCAGGCTTGGCTTCCGAGTCTCAACGATGCTCTGGGTATCTTCATTCCACTGATTGTGGTCAACTGCATCCTGCTGGGCCGCGCCGAAATGTTCGCGTCAAAAAATTCTGTGCCCGCTTCGCTTTGCGATGGCTTGGGAATCGGCCTTGGCTTTACTTTCGCCCTTACCCTGTTGGGTTGTCTTCGCGAAGCATTGGGGGCTGGCACCATCTTCGGAGCCCGCATTTACCCTGAGGAATATGGCTCGCTGCTATTCATCTTGGCTCCTGGCGCATTTATTGTGCTTGGTTTCTTGATCGCAGCCTTCAACAAAATCAGAGGATGCGAAGAATAATTTATGGACAAAAGACTAAAGACTAAAAACTAAAGGCTAAAGACTAAAGACTAAAGACTAAAGACTAAAGACTCCAAATGCTAATATATTTATCAATCATAATCACTGCGATATTGGTCAACAATATCGTGTTTGCCCAGTTCCTTGGCATCTGTCCCTTTATTGGCGTCAGCAAGAAGCTTGATTCTGCCGTAGGCATGGGCTTGGCCGTGACTTTTGTAATGGCGATTGCCACGCTGGCCACTTGGGCAGTGCAATGGCTTCTGCTTGAGCCTTTCAACCTCGGTTATCTTCAAACCATAGCCTTCATTCTCATCATTGCCATCTTGGTGCAGATGCTCGAAATAGTGATGAAGAAGATTTCGCCCAGCCTCTATGCTGCCTTGGGCGTGTTCTTACCCCTTATCACCACCAATTGCGCCGTGCTTGGCGTGGCCATCATCGTGGCTCAAAAGGCAATGCCTCTTGGCCAAAGCATAGTGTATGCCGTGGCTACGGCTCTTGGCTTCACGTTGGCCTTGGTGCTGATGGCTGGCATCCGCGAACAATTGGAACTGGTGGATGTACCTCGCCCAATGCGCGGCGTGCCCATCGCCTTGATTGTTGCTGGCCTCCTGGCCATGGCCTTTATGGGATTCAGCGGCATCTCAGTATAACCTCAGCTCTGCGGAGCTGACACCATGTCAATGAGTGCACAAAACTACGAAAAGACATAATTCGAATTATGTCTTTTTGTAGTTTTGCTTTTATGTTATCCACATAGCAAAGAAATAAAAATGAAGTTAGACATTATATACAAGGATAATAAAATTTTAGTATTTAATACCAGGAGAAATGACCATCAACCTGAAGACTCTTACGGAGGGATTAATATCTGTCATTATGTAGGTGATAGCCCTGAGCATGTGGCATGGAGTCGCCAGCAGCTTTGCTCTGAACTGGGGATTAAGGCTGACGCTCTGATAGTGCCTCGGCAAACCCACTCGATTAATGTCAAGGTAATTGACCATCTTCCTGTAGAGGATTTGGAAAATATTGACGCCGTAGTCACGCGATTGCAAAGCGTGGCCATTGGTGTGTCAACAGCCGACTGCGTGCCGGTGCTTTTGGCAGATGAAAAGGCTGGTGTCATTGCGGCATCTCATGCAGGCTGGCGAGGTGCCGTCGGCGGCATAGTGCAGCACACCGTAGCTACTATGACAGACCTTGGTGCCTCCCCGGCAGATATGAAAGCATGGCTTGGCCCATGCATCTGCCAGTCATGCTTCGAGGTCGGCGAAGAAGTGGCCAACCAATTCCCCGAAGAATTTATTGACCGCTCGGGAGCCAAACCCCATGTTGACCTCCCAGCCTATGTGATTTCCACCTTAACTCAATGCGGCCTGCAACGGACCAATATCACCCCACCCCAGGGCTGCACCCGCTGCAACCCCGACACCTACTTCTCTGCCCGCCGCCTCGGCATCGCATCCGGCCGCATCTTCTCCGCCCTCATCCATGTCTAACTTTGGATTTTGTCAGAAAATGGGTGATTTTTACTTTGGATTTTATCTAAAAATGACTGATTTTTACTTTGGATTTTATCTAAGTCATTATTTTTTATTTGGTTAATTAAAAGATTATTTTTATCTTTGCATCAAATAAAATTTTCCATCATGTATCTCCAACGAAAAATCGACAAATATCTATCTGATTGGTCATTAAAAAGTACAAGAAAGCCTTTACTTTTGCGAGGAGCTCGACAAGTTGGCAAGTCATGGGCTGTGAGACACCTTGGCGAGCAATTTGACCACTTTTTAGAGATCAACTTTGAAATGATGCCTCAATACAAGGCAGTATTCCAGCAAGATCTCGATGTAAAGCGCATCATCTCGCACCTTGCCGCTATTTCTGGAATCCCTATCATTCCAGGTAAGACACTGCTTTTCTTTGATGAAATACAAGAATGTCTTGAAGCATTAATGTCACTGCGATTTTTTAAAGAAAATATGCCCGACCTTCACGTGGTGTCAGCTGGCTCGCTATTGGAATTAGCTCTTGATGAATTGCCCACATTCGGTGTAGGCCGAATACATTCAATGTTTATGTATCCTATGACATTCGATGAGTTCTTATTGGCCAATGGGCATGAGAGGCTTCTCAATGAAAGGAATCAAGCCTCAGTTGACAATCCTTTGCCAGAAACTATTCACAACAAATTGGTAGAATTGGTAAGGACTTATATGATCGTAGGTGGCATGCCCGAGGCAGTAGCTGCTTGGGTGAAAAATGGTGACTTCTTGCATTGTCAAGAAATCCAAGATGATATCTTGCAAGGTTATAGCGATGATTTTCCAAAATATCGGAAAAAGGTAGATCCCGAACTGTTAAGAAAAACTTTTCTTAGCGTAGCAAGCCAGATGACCAACAAATTTATGTATTCCGAGGTTTCGGGTTACAAAGCTGAGGAAGTGAAAAAAGCCCTTGACCTTCTTGCCAAAGCTGGATTAATCATCCCAGTCACTCATACTGCGGCTAATGGACTCCCACTTGGCAGCGAAGCCGACCCCAAATATCGTAAGATGTTACTTATGGATTGTGGCATTTTCTTACGTCTGCTTAAAATGAATATTGGCAATATTCAAGAAATCACCTCCCATATTCTTAATTCCAGCGTAGCCAACTTAGTAAATAAAGGCCCAGTGGCCGAATTGATGGCAGGCTTGGAAATTCAATACAACAAAGAGCCGAACTTACGCCATGAAATGTATTACTGGCAGCGTCAAGCCAAAAATTCCTTGGCCGAAGTGGACTATATCGGAATCAAGGATATGAAAGTGCTGCCAATCGAAGTTAAAGCCAATGTCAGCGGCAGCATGGCCAGTCTTTGGATCTTTATGCGTGAAAAGGGCTTGGATCAAGCGATGCGTTGTTCGCTTGAGAATTTTGGGAAATTCACTTATACGGATACAAAAGCTGAGGGTGTTCTACGCCATGTAAAGATTTGCCCGCTCTATGCAATCTCAATGATGCTTTCTATATAGAGATCGACCTTATATTTTTAACAATTTTAACTTTAGTGTAACAAGTTTTGGCACTAAGGTTGCTGTATCTTTGCATTGAAAAAAGATCGACGTTTCACTACATCAAAAATCATTGTATAATATCTAAATTCCTACTATAATACCAACTCTATTATATCCAACAATAATATCTTCTAAAGATACTGTTTGTGTTTTATTTGGAGGCGTTGCCTCCGAGTTTCTCGAATTCAGAAATCGTTGTTTCTCAGAGAAGAATAATGACAATTACCAATTAATCAAGACCCAATTTAATATGCTCCTAAATGAAGATGATTTCCATATAAGGGCCTTCAAAACAGAAGAAGAAGCCAAAGCTTATATCCAGGGCATAGATGATGCAACAGGATGGCTGGATTCTTGTGTCTTAGATGAATATGAAATTAAAATACTCAACAATATCTTAAAAGAAAAGCAAAAAATAAGTTTAACTAATGCTAAGTTTGGGATTTAGAAAATAAATCCTTAACTTTGCAACAACAATAAAAATTTATGACTAATCCAACTTATATGTATAATAAACCTTCAGATATCAATACCCTGGAAGATGTGAGAAACTTCCAGCGTTACATTATGATGGTAAAAGAGGTAAATTATCATCCCGATACAGATTTTGAAGATTACATCTGCTATAGTACAGGTGAGCCTTCTTTTTCTTACAATGAAATAAAACTTTACAATCTCCTCAATAATCGTTGTTTTGAGGTATGTGAACAATTGGGAGAAGACGAAATTTACAGAATTTCCTGCCAAGTTCTGGATGAATTATATCGAATTGAGAACAATGAATGAAAAGAAGGCCATATTCACACTATTGGATTTAGGCCTAAAAAAAGCTGGTAAAATTCAACTCTTTGATCATAATTCTATTGACAAAGAAGGTAATATTATCCCCTTTGACACCCAGTTAGCCATAGTCACTCACTATATCGCTTTACAAGGTGAAAGGCATGATAAACCTTACAGAGAATTGGCTCCCAAATTTATAGGTCTTTGGACTGAAGAGCCTGGCATTAAGAAGAGTTTGAATTCTTCCGTTGTTGAAGACTATAATGTTTTTCAACAAAGTCTTTTCCATGACATCTTAGATGTTCCCTTCCCAGGTCCAAGGGAACCTAAATTTACTTTTATCGATTTATTCGCTGGCATTGGTGGATTTAGAATGGCCATGCAAAACTTGGGAGGGCAATGCGTGTTTTCTTCAGAATGGGATTCCCAGGCTCAAAAGACCTACCTCGCAAATTATGGAGAGGTGCCATTTGGTGATATAACATTAGAACAGACAAAACAATATATACCTGATAATTTTGATGTTCTATGTGCCGGATTCCCATGCCAAGCATTCTCAATGGCAGGGAAAAAGCTTGGATTTGAAGAAACTCGTGGCACACTTTTCTTTGATGTTGCTGATATTATTAGCCGTAAGCAACCTAAAGCTTTCTTCTTGGAGAATGTTAAGGGATTGACTATTCATGACAAAGGTAAGACTTTGCAAACTATCCTGAATGTCCTAAGAGAAGATTTGAATTATTATGTTCCTGATCCTGAAATTGTAAATGCTATGAATTTTGGTGTACCACAACATCGTGAACGCATTTATATTGTAGGATTTAGAAAAGATCAGAATGTAAATGAATTCAAATACCCTCAGCCTACTGACACTTCAAAACGCTTCATTGATATTCGTGAGGAAAACCCTGTTTCAGTAAAATATTATCTCTCCACCCAGTATATTCATGCCCTGAAAGCACATAAAGAGCGTCATGAATCGAAAGGGCATGGCTTTGGTTATGCAATTGTACCAGATGATGGAATAGCCAGTGCCATCGTTGTAGGTGGCATGGGGCGTGAACGAAATCTTGTAATTGATAACCGTCTTGAAGATTTTACCCCTATCACCAACATTAAAGGTGAAGTAAATCGTCAAGGTTGGCGCAAAATGACTCCTCGTGAATGGGCTCGCCTTCAAGGTTTCCCAGATAACTTCCAAATCGTTGTAGCGGATGCCTCTGCTTATAAACAGTTTGGTAACTCTGTCGCAGTCCCCGCCATCCAAGCCACCGCAAAAGAACTCTTAACCCGAATCAAAAAGATATAAATTATGGGATTCCTTAAAGATCATAACATATCAAAATCCAAAAGTAAGAGTGTGCAGATTTTTGAAACAATATTCGACCCATCTTGGTATGATAACGAAATTTTACCTTCAAATTTAATAACTACCTTTTGGGAAGCGTATGAGGATTGGAAAAAGAACCAACCAACTCCAAAAGACAAAGATGGCAAAGACAAAAAACCTGATTGGAATTCTCTTAACGGTAAAATGTTTGAGTTGATAATTTCCACCTTATTGGTTAAGGAAAATTTACTTCCTCTATATTTACAAGCTAACGTCGCTTTCGTTCCCAATGTGGATTATGATTGTTTGCTCTACACATCTGACAATTATCCAATATCTCTTTCTATAAAAACAAGTTTAAGGGAAAGATATAAACAAGCCGACTTAGAGGCTGTGGTGCTTAAATATGTCCATCGCAGAGCAAAGTGTTACCTTCTCACCTTAGATATTGAGGAAGCGGAAAATAATAAAGACAAAATCGAAAAAGGAGAAATTCTTGGATTAGATGACGTAATTCTTTGTAACACTAACTCTATTGACAAGTTTATTCTTATGTTAAAGGAATATTCATATATCTCCCCAGGAAAAGTAGATATAATTATAGCCAAGAATGTGGTTAAACCAAAATCATAGATCATAATGGCATTGTTTTCTGGAAACAAGGGAGAATGGGCTGAGGTATATGTTTTCTTTAAGGTGATTGCCGATAGAAGATTATATACCGCCGATGTGGACTATAATCCTATCAAGGATATCTATCTTGATGTCCTTGGGGTTTTACGTGAAGAAGAAGAGAATAAGATCTACTGCTATCGCACTGGCAAGGAAGTTACGATTCTCCTAAATCATCAACTTATAGGAAAAGTACCAACTGAAAAATTTGATTATTTCAAAGATTTTCTATGGAAACTAATTGAAACCAAAACAGAAACCACCTTTTCAAGCCAAGAAGTTGAGGATTTCTTAAACTCGATATTTGTCTATAAGCCAAAATCTCCTGGGCGCTTGATAACTAAATTCAGTGGTGGCACAGTTGATATCGTGCTTGAGACACAAGACAGAAGCGGTATCGTGCGCACCCTTGGTTTCTCTATAAAATCAGACCTTAAAGCATCTGCAACTTTATTAAATGCGAGCCAGGACAATACTAACTTCGTTTATGAAGTTTTAGGTCCAATGGATGATGACAAGATGAATACCTTTAATGCCATTTGTACCAAACAAATAGTTAAGGGTGAGGAAAAATCTCATGTTGCAACTGCTGATAGGATTCAATACTTAAAAGATCTTGGTTGCAAATTACAATTTGTCAATCCAGTAAAAGATGTCACTCGCCATAATCTAATAATGTGTGGTGGCATAGAAATGCCATTAATTGTTGCTGGTATGCTTAAACATTTTTATTGGAATAATTATGGAGGCAGAACCACTGTAGAGGAATGTGTTGATGCTCTTTCTGTAGAAGATCCTGTAGGTTATGGATTTGAAGACTTAAAAGCCTTATATCACAGCAAAATTTCTAATTTTTTGTACTATGCTTTTACTGGCTTAAAATTGGGTTCCCAATGGAATGGCAAAACTGAAGTGAATGGAGGGTACATCGTTGTAAAGAGAGATGGTGATGTGGTGGCTTTCCATTCTACTATAGCTGATGAATTCAAAGATTTCCTCTTATCAAAGATGATAATGGAAGCTCCATCTCATAGCCGTCATGGAGATATGTCAATCTACAAGGAAAATGGCAAATACTACCTCAAATTGGCTCTCCAACTCCGATTCAAACTCAAACGATAATTAACTCATATGGTAACTGATAGTGAAAAACTTTATAATGTAGGCCGAATCTACTACGGATGGGTGCTTTACTCAAAAGAAACAAAGCAAAAGGATCCAGACTGCGTGGATTATGAAATGGAACCCCATACCCTAAAAGCGATAGAAAGGCTTATGGAAATTGAGGGCATGATGCAAATACCCGTATCCTCAAATACTTTGAGAGAACATCATTTCTTTGGTAATCATCAAGGTGAAATCTATCTAATTCCAGACCCAACAAAGTTGGTCAATGAGAATTATGCTAAGTATCGTCCTGATGCTTACTACTTTTATCCTGATGACCTCTTAATGGGCCCAGACGAGCCTTTCCTCGCAGCTGAAGAACCGAGCTAAACTGAGCTTGGAATGTTTAAATTCATTGTATTCTTGTAAAATAAGTATTCTTTTTGTAACTTTGCAAAAGACATTCTAATAAGGCTTTTGTTTGTTATAAAATAAATTGATGGAATAATGGATATTTTACAAGCCATAAAAGATTCTCTGAAAGGGAAACTTAAAGCCACTGACTTGGCCTATCTTTATGTGTCAAGGGCCAGAGGTACGGCTCGGTCTGACTCAGACTGGAATATTCTTATACCCCTTCTATAAAAGCATTCAAAAAGATGCGATCTTATTATGGAACTAACTTACGAAGAACGCAACATTCTATGCTCTTTTGTGATGGAAAAGGCCAACAAATTCTTTGCTCAGGCTGACCAAATGTATTCAATGGATCTCAGAATGATAAAAATTTAGTTGTATAAATGGAAGAAAAACCAATGTTTATAAATAAGGGCGAAATGATTTCTGACCCTCAATATTTTGCTTGGATCGAAGATTTGAAAACTCGTTATCACTCGGCACAAGCTAAAGCAGCTGTTAGTGTCAACACTGAGATGCTCCGCTTCTATTGGAGCTTGGGTCGTGACACTATTTGCTTAAAAGCGGAAAGCAAATGGGGCACAGGAATACTACGTCAATTAAGCCTTGACTTAAGAGCAGCTTTCCCTAATAGTACTGGTTTTTCATACACCAATATAAAGCGAATAGTTCAGTGGTATCGCTTTTATTTCCAAGAGATTACAAATCGACCCCAAGTTGGGGGCGATTTAGAAAGCCTATTTCGCCCCCAAGTTGGGGGCGAATTGGAAATGCCAGAAATATTCGGAAAAGTACCATTTAGGCATCACACCGAGATTGTGGCTAAAGCTCAATCCCTAAACGAAGCCTTCTTTTACATTGAAGAAGATATAAAAGGAGGTTGGAGTCGCTCCATTCTGGAGTCTCAGTTAGATAATAATCTCTATACCACAAAAAATAAGGCTATTACCAACTTTGAGCGTGAGCTTCCAGCTGATTTTGTGCCTAAAGCCAATGAGATTGTAAAGGATCCTTATTATTTTTCTTTCCTAAATTTGTCACCTGAGCATAGTGAACAAGAACTGGAAGATGGATTAGTAAGAAACATTACTCGATTCTTATTGGAACTTGGCCATGGGTTCGCTTTTGTTGGAAGACAAGTTGAGTTGAAAATGGACAATGGGACTTCTTTCTTCCCTGACCTTCTTTTCTATAACTATCATACTAAAAATTTTGTGGTCTGTGAACTTAAGGCCTCAAAATTCATTCCTGAATATGCAGGCAAACTTAACTTCTACGTTAAGGCAGTTGACGAACTTCTCAGGGGTGAAGATGACAATCCCACAATTGGATTGTTGATATGCAAATCTAAAAACAAGACTGTTGTGGATTGGTCGCTTAGTGACATTCACAAGCCATTGGGAGTGGCATCCTATGAGCTTCAAAAACATTTTGAAGAATCCCTACATGCCATGTTAGAAGCCGAAGGGAAGAATGTAATGATGGTTCACCATGTGGGCATTTATGTACCTGATCTTGAAGCAACTAAGGATTTCTATCAAAAATACTTTGATGCAATTTCAGGAGAATTGTATGAAAACCCCTCTAAGGGTTTCAAATCATACTTTCTCACTATTGGGGAAGGAGCTCGAATTGAAATTATGACACGTAAAGGTATTGAAGGCAACAATTCTTTAGGGAATTGTCATATTTCTATAAAAGTAGGCAGTAAAGAAGCCGTTGACACCATCACTGCTCAAATAAATGCAGATGGCTATGAAGTTATAGATGGGCCTCGAACAACAGGAGATGGGTATTATGAAAGTCAAATTCGAGCCATCGATGGGAATATTGTGGAGATAACTGAGTGAAATAGAATCGGATGAAAGAGATACGCAGGTTTTTGTGCGAGTTGGCTATGAATAATGAGCGCGAGTGGTTCAATGCCAATAAGGGATGGTATTTGGAGTGCAAAGAGCGATTTGATGAATTTACTGAGCAACTGATTGCTGGGATTCGAGAATTTGACTCTCATATCGGAGCCCTTACTCCAAAGGATTGCACCTATCGCATTTATCGAGACACAAGATTCAGCAACGACAAGACGCCCTACAAGGTGCATTTCGGAGCTTATATAGTGCCTGGTGGAAAGAAGTCAGGCTATTCAGGCTACTATTTCCAAATCGGAGCCAACGAAAAGGGCTTTCCCGGCGGCAATATGCTGGCCGTAGGCGATTATATCTGCGAACCACGTGTGCTTCAAATCCTGCGCGAAGACATTGTCAACGATGATGAACGCCAGTTTTTGAATGCCATTGAGCATGCCAAGGACTTCTACGTGGACTTCGAGGGTGCCTACAAACGTGTGCCATCAGGCTACCCTGCCGACCAAGAATATAGCCAATACCTGCGTCTGCGCCAATTCTGCCTAATGAAGGATACAGGCATCAAATACATGGAATCGCCTCGCCTCCTTGAGCGCGTCCTCGCCGACTTCGCCCTCACCACTCCCTTCCTCAACTTCATCAACCGCGCCATCGCCTATTCAAAAGACCAAGAATGGTAGCCAGAAATCCTCCAACTTCCCAATCAGAAATCCGCCGACTGTATTGTCATAAATCTGCCAACTGTATTGTCACAAATCCGTCAACTGTATTGTCAAAAATCCGCCAATTATATTGTCAGAAATTATTTTAAATTTTGATATTCAACATTTTAAGTTGTTTCCTAAAAAATATTAAATGAAAAACTTAGGTATAGTATTATTTGCAATAGTAATAGGGCTTACAGCCTGCACAAAGCCACAGTCGGCTCAACAGGAGAGCAATCCCTCAATTGAGGAACTGCTCATCGGGCGATGGGTGAGCGTGAGCGGGGGCGAGAGGATTGATGGGATATTGGTGGCCGACAGCGGAGATGTGGCTGGAAGCTGCATTATCGAGTATAAGCCCGAGGGAGCGGTATCATGCTATTGGGTTGACCCCGACAGCACCACCCGCATCGATTACAATTATACAGTAGATGCCGCCAACAGCGACATCATAAACACCTACCAAACACACCACGTAGAAGAGCTAACAGATTCAACCCTTTGGATCACCTATGGCATGGGCATCACCGCCGAGGGCGACACCGTCCGAGGCGAATACTGGATGAAATTTAAAAAGGTATAACAATGAAAATCGCCACCTCGAAATGAGATGACGATTTTTTTATCTTAGTCCTCCAGGCTGTAGGTGAGCGAGGTGACTACGCGCACATTTTTGATGTAGGGGGTGTAGGGGTCGCGATCGGTAATCGAGAACTGACCCTGCTGGGCGCTCTGGATTTTGCCAATTTTGCTGCCGCTATCATCGGCAAATTTCTGCGCTGCCTCGCGAGCATTATGCGTAGCCTCGGCTATCATGTCGGGTTTGATTTCGTTGAGGGCCGCATATTCATAGATGGTATTGTACTGGTAATTGTCAACCTGGATGGCTATTCCCTGCTTCATCAGCTGCCCTTGCTCAGTGATCAGACGGCGCACGAGGTCAACCTTAGTCGAAGTCACAGTGATCACCTCGGTTGAGGCATAGCGGTATTGCGAATTATTTCCAGCATAGGCATTAGCCTGGCGGTCGTCAACCGCTGGCGCATTGATTGAAATCTCCTCGGCAGAGATGCCATTGCTCGACAAGAACTCCCCAATCACCTTATTCGAGTTCTCGATAGTGTTATAGATGGTCACAAGATCGTTGCCCAGCACTTGGTACACGATGGGCCATGTCACCTTGTTGGCCTGCACCTCCTTCTCAGCCAAGCCTCGCACAGTCACCACTCGGTCGCGGTCGGCAAACTTGCCAAAGCCGCTGCGAATGCACAATCCAAGCGCCAAGAATCCCAAGGCAATCAACAGGGCAGAAACTACTGATCTTTTCATAATGGGTTAATTTTTTTGATTTTCAGTTTTCAGTTTTTGGTTAATAGTTTCACTAATGCACTATTTCGTGAGAAATAGTAACACAAATGCTCTTATCCACTGCAAACTTACAAATATTTCTCCAAATCTCCAAAAATATCTGCAATATCCCCACTCTCATACATCAAGCCATGACTGCTTGCAGCGACGATGACGACATGGCTCCTGGCAATCCTAAGATGGATGTCAAGACCCTCGATTTCACCGCTGGCAAGGACAATGCCAAGATTTCATTCACGAAAAAGTAATAAAAAGCGCAATAATTTCGTTTACAAAGAAATAAACGTTTCTTATGAAAAAGACTTTAACCACACTGGCAGTGCTGGCCCTATCAGCCGGCATTGCTAATGCCCAGCAAATTCCGGCATACCTGGACAAAAATAAGCCCCTCGACGAGCGTGTAGAAGATGCCCTCAGTCGCATGACGACTGAGGAAAAAGTCGCCATCATCCATGCCCAATCGAAATTCGGTTCTCCTGGTGTGAAACGTCTGGGTATTCCGGAAGTTTGGACCGACGACGGTCCCCATGGCGTTCGCCCTGAGGTCTATTGGGACGAATGGGAACAAGCTGGCTGGACCAACGACTCGTGCGTGGCCTTCCCAGCCCTCACTTGCTTGGCTGCCTCGTGGAATCCCGACGTGGCCTATCTCTATGGCAAAAACATCGGCGAGGAAGCTCGTTACCGCAACAAGCATGTGCTCCTTGGCCCAGGCGTAAACATTCTCCGCACTCCTCTCTGCGGCCGCAACTTCGAATACATGGGCGAAGACCCCTACCTTGCTGGCGTAATGTGCGTGCCTTACATCCAAGGCCTTCAGAGCAATGGCGTGGCAGCCTGCGTAAAGCACTATTGCCTTAATAACCAAGAGGTCAACCGCCATACCACCAACGTAAAGGTTGACGATCGCACTCTCTACGAGCTTTACCTCCCGGCTTTCAAGGCAGCCGTTGACGGTGGCGCATGGACCGTGATGGGAGCCTACAATCTCTACAAAGACCAACACAACTGCCACAACGAGTACACACTCAATGGCATTCTCAAAGGCGAATGGGGTTTCGATGGCGCTCTGGTCAGCGACTGGGGAGGCACCCACGATACCGACCAAGCCATCACCAACGGCCTTGATATGGAATTCGGCTCTTGGACCAATGGCCTTAGTAAGGGTGCCAGCAATGCTTACGACAACTATTACTTAGCTCAGCCTTATCTGCAAGCCATCAAGGATGGCCGCGTGGGCACCAAGGAACTCGACGACAAGGCTCGCCGAGTGCTGAAGCTGATTTTCCGCACAGCCATGAACCCCGACCGTCCATGGGGCTCAATGCTCTCGCCTGAGCATTATGCTGCTGCTCGCCAGATTGGCGATGAGGGTATCGTGCTACTGCAAAACAATGGTGGCCTCCTGCCTATCAAAGGTTCGCCCAAGAAGATTCTTGTAGTTGGTGAAAATGCCGTGAAGATGATGACCGTTGGCGGTGGCTCCTCTTCGCTCAAGGTGCAGCGCGAGGTTTCTCCCCTGCAAGGCCTGATTGATGCCGCTCCCGAGGGCTGCGAAGTGGTTTATGCCCGCGGCTACGTGGGTGATATCGGAGGCGAATACAATGGCGTGACCTCTGGCCAGAATCTTGCCGACGATCGCACACCAGCCGAACTGATTGCTGACGCAGTGGCCAAGGCCAAGGATGCCGACTATGTAATCTTCGTTGGCGGCCTTAACAAGGCTTCGCATCAGGATTGCGAGGACAGCGACCGAGCTGGCTTGGAGCTGCCTTACGGCCAGGATGAGGTTATCTCAGCCCTTGCAGCAGCCAATCCCAATCTCGTGGTAGTGAATATCTCGGGCAATCCCGTGGCTATGCCTTGGGTAGCTCAGGTGCCTGCTATAGTGCAGGCCTGGTATCTTGGCAGCGAGGCTGGCAATTCGATTGCCGACGTGCTCTATGGCCGGGTTTGCCCCAGCGGCAAGCTGCCCATGACCTTCCCCGTGAAGCTAAGCGATGTGGCAGCCCACAGCTTTGGCGAACTTTCCTACCCAGGCATTCCTCGCAACGATGGCAGCAAAATCGTTGACCAAGAATATCTCGAAGGGCTTTACGTAGGTTATAAGTGGAACGACAAGCAGAAAATCAAGCCCCTCTTCCCCTTCGGCCACGGCCTCAGCTACACTACATTTGAATATGGCAAGCTAACTGCCGACAAGAGCGAGGTGAATGCCGACGATACTGTTACCTTCACCATCCCAGTCACCAACACTGGTTCGGTTGCTGGCAGCGAAATAGTGCAGCTCTATATCAGCGACGACAAGGCTTCGGTTGACCGTCCTGCCAAGGAACTCAAGGGCTTCGCCAAGGTGAATCTTGCCCCAGGCGAGACTAAGGATGTGACCATCACCATCGGCAAGGATGCTCTCAGCTTCTTTGATCCCGACAAGCACCAGTGGGTAGCTGAGCCTGGCACATTCACTGCCTCAGCTGCCGCATCAGCCGACGATATACGCTCCACCTGCAAATTCAAGCTCAAATAATTTCGGACAACTGTCCGCCCCCAAGTGTCCGCTTCGGACACTTGTACAATAGGTGACAAGTAAGATTAAAATGGGAAATGTAATAATTAATCCTTTTCAAAGTACCCCACGGGGCTACCAATTAGAGGGTGTGTCAAATTGCAATCTCGTCACGGAATCCCGGAGGGATTCTTTCCAATAGTTATCAATATTCCCATTTTTTACACACAAAATCGGTGCCTTTGGCACCGATTTTGTGGTTTTTGAGAGCAT
>JAJBUG010000038.1 GCA_020860515.1 Bacteroidales bacterium
ACAAATAGAAAATATTTGATTAATTTTGCCCTACCATTTTACAATTAATCTAAAGTTTCTAACTTTGCTGACATAAAAATTGACATTAGTCATATATAGTATCAGAAGGGACACTTATAACATCATAGGCGTTGGGCTGCGGTTATTGGTTCAACGCTCTATCCAGGAGCAGTGCATCTGGGACTATAGCCTGCTCCGGCTACAAAAATCAGTATATTAATGGGAGAGGACTGAGCTGTGAAGCTCGGTCCTTTTTAGTATCAAGTGTTAAGTATTAAGTGTTAAGTGGATTTACATTTGGGGATTAAACCATTAAGGGGGCGAGGGTGTTTTAATGTAGATAATGGCTTAATAAAAAGCCTGATATTCAGTATTCAATTAATGTATAACCAAAATTCATACAACTATGGGAGACGATAGACTTTCGTATCGCGAAAAAGAGGAACTTCCTGACAGCGTATTCGGTCTGCCCGAACGCCGCGAATATCCAATGCCCGATGCAGCCCACGTGCGCGCTGCCGAGGCTTATTTCCGTTATTGCCCTGAAGACTTGAAACCGAAATTGGCTCGCGCCATTTTGGCTCGCGCCCAGGAATATGGCGTAGATATCCAGTCACCCACCATCCTAAGCTACGCCCAAATGTAAACATTAAGCCCCGCCTGCAAGGCGGGGCTTAATGTTTACTCGTTTGTTTCGGCGGGGTTGAGGCTGGCCACATAGTCGCTGAATTGCTGGCGGTAGCTCTCCGACACAGGCACCACATGGTCGCCGATGATGATGTGATTACGCTCAATGATGCTAATCTTGCTGGTGTTGACTATATAGCTGCGATGCACTCGCATGAACTGTCGGGCAGGCAATGCCTGCTCAATAGCTTTCATCGACATCAAGGTCAAGATGGCTTTCGGCTGGCCTGCAACATATATCTTAATATAGTCCTTCAAGCCTTCGATAAGCAGAATGTCGGAAATGCGGATTTGAATCAGCTTGTATTCGCTCTTTACCAACAGGAACTCACGCGCATTGCTTCCGGCCGAGTTGTCACCTCCTTGGATTACCTTGATGGCGTGGTTTACGGCATCAAGAAATTCCTCATAGCTTATGGGCTTGAGCAAATAATCCACAGCGTTGACTTTGAATCCCTGTATGGCATATTGGTCGTAGGCAGTGGTGAATATGATGCGGCAGCTCGGAGGAATGATTTTAGCGAATTCCATGCCATTGATCTGGGGCATCTCGATGTCAAGAAACACCAAGTCGGCACCACCGTCGATTATGGTGCGCACAGCTTCTGAGGCGCTTTGGAAGCAACCTACCAATTGGAGCGAGGGGGTCTTTTCCACATAGCTGGCAATAAGCTTGGATGCCAAGGGCTCGTCATCGATGACGCAGCAGCGAAGAGGGGTCATATCTTTTGTGAGGGTTTAATGGTTAGCATTGCTATATATTGGTCGCCTTCAACATGGACCTCGAGCGTGGCGCGGTCGCCATAAATCAGCTGTAGGCGTCGGCGCAGGTTGGCCATTCCGATGCCTCCTGCTCGGGGAGGATCAGCATCTTGCGGACGATTGAAATAATTCGATATGTTGCATACCACTGTGCCGTCGGGCAGGCTGGCAATGGTGATGTTGATTGGCTGGTTTGAGTTGCCCGTATTGCCATGCTTAAAGGCATTTTCAATCAGGGCGATGAAAAGCAGGGGTGGCACTTGGGCTTCGGTGGGCGCTTGCTCGAAGAATTGGGCTTTAACCGCTCCCTTGGGCAGTCGCATCTCCATCAGAGAGATGTAACTGCGTGCAAATTCTATCTCTTTGCTTAGAGCCACTGTGGCTGGATTCTCGTAGAGCACATAGCGAAGCAATCCCGACAACTGGTGTACTGCTTGTTGGGCTTCCTCGGGGCTTACGGCAATCAGGGCATAGATGGTATTTAAGGTATTGAAAAGGAAATGAGGATTGAGTTGGCTCTTTAGGTTGTTGAGCTCCTCGGCCTTTTGGGTGGCCAGCATTTCTTGGTGACGCTGCTCCATATCGCTCCAATTTTCGCCTAATTTCAGAGCCACGCTAAGGCCGATGGTCATCACCACCATGCCGATGTCGCGAATCCAGAATGAGGCAGAACGCAGGAGTTTTAGGCGCGAATCGAAGAAGTCAGGCTCGGGCATCTCGGGCGGACGGTGATGATGCCCCCCCATGCGAGCTCCCTCCTTTAGGGGTTCTCCTACTTCCATATTGTTGATATATTGAGTAAGATATAGCACTACTACCACAAAGAGCACAAGCAATAGATTCCATCCCACAAAAGCCCATACGCGCTTAGGGGAAGTGAGAAGCGACCGCTTCAGCAGCACATAATAATTTACATAGAATACCAGTACGAAGAGGGCCGATTTGATATAAAGGGCAGCTCCCACGGGCTTGTCGTGGCCCCATGGCGGACGTGAATAGCCCAGCAGCACATCTGGCAGGATGAACAGCATTACAATCACAAGCAGGTGGGTGAAGAATGTAACCCATTTCTTGCGATCTATCTTATGTAGGGCACTTGACATATTACAAAATTAATCGGTTGAAAAAAGATAGACAAACGTTTGTGGACGATTGTCTATCTTTTATCGACAAATTTTGTCATCGGCCTATTTTGTCGTCGCCAAGCCTCCGACGCATGTATTCGAGCACCAGCTCCACGCAATCGTCGATTGGCAGGCGGCTCGAACTTATGCAGATGTCGTAGCTTGCGGCATCGCCCCAGCGCTTGTCGGTGTAGAAGTTGTAGAAATTGGCTCTGAGCTTATTGGTCCGCTCCACCAATTTGCGCGCCTTTGAGGGGTTAAGTTCTTCATTGCACCTCATCACTCGCTCCACACAGTCGTCGATGTCGGCATGCACGAAGATATTGATTACATTCGCCATATCGCGCAGCACATAGTCGGCAGTGCGGCCCACGATTACACACGGGCCTCGCTGGGCTATTTCATGGATGAAGTCGGCCTGCGTCTTATAGAGCCCATCGTCGCTCAGCGATGACGGACTGCTGTACCATGGGATAGTGTTTACGCCTAAGCCATAAGGAAAGAGCCCGCTTACGAGCGTAGGCATCTTCTCATCGTTTTTCTCGAAAAACTCACGACTGATGCCGCTTTCCTGAGCTGCTTGCAGCATCAGTTCTTTGTCATAAAATGGGATGCCGAGCTTTTCAGCCAGTCTGTGGCCCAGCTCGCGTCCGCCGCTGCCAAATTGGCGTCCAATGGTAATAGTATACATATAATTACAAATTACAAGTTGCAAATTACAAATTACAAATTACAAATTACAAATAGTTTCTTTTATTTGTCATTTGTAATTTGTAATTAGTCATTTAGAAGGCGTTTTCTTCACCGTGGACGGCATTGATTACAGTGCGTACCACAATTTTGAGGTCGAGCAAGAAATTCCAGTTCTCGATATACCATACGTCGTGCTCAACGCGCCGCTCCATTTTCCATAGTTCGTCAGTAATGCCGCGATAGCCGTTGACTTGCGCCCAGCCAGTTATGCCAGGCTTTACGGCATGACGCACCATGTAGAGGTCGATCAGCTTGGTGTAGTCCTCGGTGTGTCGCAGCATGTGGGGCCGAGGACCCACAACCGACATGTCGCCTTTCCACACATTAATGAATTGTGGTAGTTCATCAATGCTGGTCTTGCGCAGAAATTCGCCAATTCGCGTGGTGCGCGAATCGCCCTTTGTGGCCTGCTGCTTGTCGGCATCGGCATTGACCTTCATGGTGCGGAATTTCCAGCACTTGAATGTGCGTCCTTTGTAGCCAGTGCGCTCTTGCTTGAAAAAGACTGGCCCCGGGCTCGACCTCTTGATCAATATGGCCACTGGCACATATACAAATGGCCAGAAGAATACCAATACTACTGATGAGAAAAGCAAGTCGAATGTGCGCTTCAAGGCTCGATTGATAGTGCTATTGAGCGGATTTCGGCGAATCGACAACACTGGCATCACACCCACATTGTGGAGCTCGAAAGATCGCGCCACCCTTCTCGACACCTGTGGCACATAATAGAATTTTATCACATTGTCGTCGGTAGCCTTTACGGCCTTGGCCAGGGTCTCTTCGTTGCTGCCCGAAAGGGTGTAGAAAATTTGGTCGATTTGCAAGTCGGCCACCATTTGGTGCATTTGGTCGATGTTGCCCAGCAGGGTGCCATTGAATGTAGGGGTAGGGTTGTCGCTGAAGAATCCAAGCACTTTGTAACCAAAACCCGCATCACTTTGCAGCTCTTCGAGCAGGCGCATGGCCGTCGGGCCAGTGCCAACGATAGCCACTCGCAGAAAGTTGTAGCCATGTCTGCGCAGACCCTTGATGATGCGGCGCGAAATTATCCACCACAGGGGTATGCCCACTGCCATCAAGCAGTAGAAAATCAGATATCCGTGGAGTGGCAGCCCATCAATCTCAAGAAAAGCTAAGAGGGAGAAGAAGAACAGGGCATGGATGCCCACTACCACGAAGGCGTTCTTCACTACATGGTCCATGAGCAGGACTCGCTGCTGGTGAGGCTTCCCGCTCATCCACAGCATCACGGGCAGATACGCCGTATTGACCAATACCCACAGGGTTTTCACCCTGAGGGCATGGCCTATTTCAGGGCATATCAGACATGTGATGCCGAATAGAAGGTTGACAAGGACAAGATCTGAGATTGAGAACAGCCCTGTCAGATATTTTCCGAAAGAGCGTTTCTTAATTTTCACCTTGTTATTGTAGCTTGCTGTCAATCAATGTAATTTTCTCCTGGATGGATACGATGTCCTGGCGCAGGCGCTCAATCTTCTCCTGCAGTTCCTCCACTATCTTGTTGCCCGACTTCGACTTCAGTGTCAGGAAGCCGAGATTGTTCTCGTAGGTGCGGATTTCATTGCGGCGAGCCTCCAGGGCGCGTGCCAATCGGTCGCGTTCGCGCAGCAATTTGCCTTGGTCGCCCTCGATTGAGCTGATGTTGGTCTCGAAGCGCTCATAGCTGGCTTGATTGTCGTTATTCTTGAGGATGCGGCGCAGCGAGTTCACTGCAGCGCGGTAGGCATCGTTCACCTGGTCTTTGTCGCGGAAAGGCACATGGCCCACTTCCTGCCAGCGGTCCTGCAGCTTGCGCAGGCGCTCGCCAGCATCGGGTGCTGTAGCTGCTTCCTTAGCCAGGGCCTCAAGGTCGGCAATTACTTGGCGCTTCGCTTTCAGATTAGCCTGCTCAATTGAACGCTGACCATTGTTGGCTGCCTTCTTTTGCTCGAAGAAATGGTCGCAGGCGCTCTGGAAGCGTTTCCACACGCTGTCGCTATGCTTCTTGGGTCCTGCGCCGATGGTCTTCCATTCTTTTTGCATAGCCACAAACTCGTCGGTGGCTTTGCGCCATTCGGTGCTGTCCTTTAGCTCCTCGGCGCGTTGAGCTAAGGCTTGCTTCTTGGCCAGGTTGGCTGCGTATTCTTCTTTTACCTGCTTGAAGTAGGCTGCTTTTGATGTGAAGAACTCGTCGCAACGCTGGCGGAAGCGAGAGAACAGAGTATTGTTTACCTTGCGCGGAGCAAATCCCAAGCCTTTCCATTGGGCTTGCAGGGCGATGATGCGCTCGGTCATGGCATCCCATGCGGCAAAGCTGGTGAGCGATGAAAAGTCAAGCTCTTCAATCTGCTGGCACAAGGCAGTCTTGGCTGCCTCTGCCTCAGCTTCGCGGGCTTTGCGCTCCTCAAAGAATGCCTGATATTTCTTATTGATAGCGGCAGATGCGTCCTTGAATTTCTGCCAGATTTCCTCGCGCAGCTCCTTGGCCACGGGGCCAATCTGGCGCCACTTGTCGTGGAGGTCCTGCAGGCGGCGGAAGGCCGTGATTACATCGGCTTCATTGTCAAGGCCCACTGCTTCAGCGATAAGCAGGTTCTTGGCATCAAGATTCTTCTTGAAATCGTAGTCGCGCAGCTCCTTGTTTATTTTGAGGTTGTCGCCGTAATGCTCGCGAGCCTCCTGGAAACGCTTCCAGAGGTTGGTCTCTTCAGTCGGTGGCACCTCGCCGATGGCATTGAAGCGGTCCTGCAGCTCACGGTATTCTGGGAATGTGCGGTTCACATTGTCAGTGTCAGCGGCCAGGGCATTTATGCGGTCGATTATTTCGTTCTTTTCCTTCAGATTGGCTTGGCGCTTCTCCTCCTGCTGGGCTGCCCATGTGTTCTTCTTGTCTCGGATTTGGTTCACAACTTCGTTGAACTCGTTTTCCACGGGATCTTCGGCAGGTTCGAACGCCTCAGGCTGGTTGCCAGCCTCGGCAAATGCGGTGCGGGCGTTGTCAACTTCAATCTTGCGGAGTGTGGCGAAGTGAAGACGCAGACGCGTGAGTTGGTCGCGCTGGATGTCGGCAGCGTCCTTTTCGAGCAAGGCGCGGGCACGCTCCAGCAAGGCCTCTTTGGTCAGGGCCTCGGTTGGGGCTTCAGCCTCTGCCTCCTCGGCTTGCTGAGTCTCGATGGCTTCGGTCATCTCTTCCTCAGCCACAGCCATGGGGTTGTCGGCGGGTTTCACATCATTGGCATCAGTAGCCTTGGCTTCAGCCTCGGGGGCCTCGGCTTGTGGGTTGAGAGTCTGCTCCTGCTCGGTCTTTTGTACCTGCTCGGAGGTGGGGTCGCACATTTCCATAATGATTGCAGTTTATTAAAGTTGACGTTGACGCTGCCCCTAAGGGGGCGAGAGCGTGGATTGCGATAAGTGACTAAAAATGAATTTAGCCTCCAAATTTAAGCATTATTTTTCAATTATCGACAATTTTCCGAAAAAAAACTTTAAAAAATTGCACTTTTGCCTCTTTTTATCCGTTTTTAACCAAAAATATACGCTAAAAATGCCTCGAATATTACCAAGGTTAAGGATTATTTCTTAAATTTGCAATTGGAAAAATATACATTTATTATAAATATAGCCTATTGATATGGACAAGCAAATTCTTCTCGACGTGAAAAACGTCCACAATGCCGTCTCGGCTGAGGCCATCGCCGCATTGGAGCCCGAGGCCAAAGAGGCCCTCAACCACGTGCTTAACAAGGATGCCGCAGGCAACGACTTCCTGGGCTGGGTGGATCTCCCCACACGCACCGACGTTGCTCTCCTGGCCGACATCAACGCTTCTGCTCAGGAGCTTCGTAAGAATTGCGACGTAGTAGTTTCGATTGGCATCGGCGGCAGCTACCTTGGAGCCAAGGCTGTAATCGAGGCCCTCAACGATTCGTTTGCTGCTTACGGCCATCGTCAGAATGGCCCCGTTATGCTTTTCGCTGGCCAGAACATTGGCGAGGATTATCTCTTCGAACTCCAAGATTACCTCCAGGATAAGAGCTTCGGCATCATCGTAATCTCTAAGTCGGGCACAACTACCGAGCCGGCCATCGCGTTCCGCTTGCTCAAGGAGCAGCTTGAGGCTAAGATCGGCAAGGCTGAGGCCGCCAAGCGCATTGTGGCTATCACCGATGCTAAGCGCGGCGCTCTGCGCAAGCTTGCCGATGAAGAGGGATACAAGACATTTATCATCGAGGATTCGGTTGGAGGTCGCTTCTCAGTGCTTAGCCCCGTCGGCTTGCTGCCAATCGCTGTTGCTGGCTACGACATCAACGCTCTCATCGAGGGTGCGCGCCAGATGGAAGCCGAACTCACCAAGCCAGCTCCAGGCAACATGGCCATGCTCTATGCTGCCACTCGCAACGCTCTCTATCGCGCTGGCAAAAAGACTGAAATTCTTGTCAACTACAATCCTAAGCTCCACTATTTCGCTGAGTGGTGGAAGCAGCTCTATGGCGAGAGCGAGGGCAAGGACCACAAGGGCATTTTCCCAGCAGCCGTTGACTTCACTACCGACCTTCACTCGATGGGCCAGTGGATTCAGGATGGCGAACGCACGATCTTCGAGACTGTGCTCTCAGTCGAGAATTCTGACAACGAAAAGCGCATCCCACAGGATAAGGACAACCTCGACGGCCTCAACTACATCGCTGACAAGCGCATCGATGAAGTCAACAAGATGGCTGAGCTCGGCACTCGCCTGGCTCACGTTGACGGCGGCGTGCCAGTAATGCGCGTTACCATCCCTGCCATCAAAGAGCTTTATCTTGGCCAGCTCATCTACTTCTTCGAAATTTCATGCGGCATCAGCGGCTACATGCTCGGCGTGAATCCGTTCAACCAGCCTGGTGTCGAGGCTTACAAGCGCAACATGTTTGCCCTTCTGGCAAAGCCTGGCTACGAAGAAGAAACCAAAGCCATCCGCGCCAAGCTCTAATGATTGGAGTATTTGATTCCGGATACGGAGGACTATCGGTGTTGCGGGAGATTGCAAAGCGTCTCCCGCAATACTCATATTTATATTTAGGTGACAATGCGCGAGCGCCTTATGGCACGCGGTCGTTCGACTGCGTGTATGAGTTCACGCTCCAAGCCGTGCGCTATCTCTTTGACCAAGGCTGTCCTCTTGTGATTCTCGCTTGCAATACTGCCAGCGCTAAGGCCCTGCGCACTATTCAACAGCGCGATCTGCCAGATATGGACGACCCCACAAGGCGTGTTTTGGGTGTGATTCGACCCACAGCTGAAAAGGTAGGGGAGATTTCCAAGAATGGTCAGATAGGCATCTTCGGTACACCTGGCACCATTGCCAGCGAGAGCTACGACATAGAAATTGCCAAGCTGTGGCCCGACTTCCACGTGTATGGGCAGCCATGTCCCATGTGGGTGCCAATCGTGGAGAATATGGAGATGAACACCCCTGGTGCCGATTATTTCGTGGAAAAGTATGTGAATCAACTTTTCGGCAAGCAGCCTGAAATTGACACTGTGGTGCTTGGCTGCACTCACTATCCATTGCTCTACGACAGCATCCGCCGCTTCGTGCCGCCTACGGCCCAAGTAATCAGCCAAGGCGAAATCGTGGCAGAGAGCCTCGCTGACTACCTCCGGCGCCACCCCGAAATGGAGCACCGCCTCCAAAGAAGTGAACAATGTGAACAGGGGGCAGGCCCCTGTTCACCTCAGATTACATGTGAACAGGGACCTGTCCCCTGTTCACCCGACATCACCTATCTCACCACCGAGCATCCCAGCAAATTTCAGGACATGGCCTCCGTCTTCATGGGCCAGCCCGTCGAAAACGTAACCAAAATCCAACTCTCATAACTATTATCAACTTAGTTAACAAAACAAAGAGGGAGATGTCGGTCGACATCTCCCTCTTTGTCTCACGGAAATAATATACCAACCAAGGTACTATTCTACACTAAGTTTAAATGTTGCATTAGAAATTCTTATAATATATAGTCCAGTAGTTACATTCCAGGTAGCATTGTCATTTACGGGTTCCTTTCGCAATAACATTCCATTTGCAGCATAGAGCTCTACCAGGTTGCCTCCGGCATTGTAAATTTCTATTACGCCTTTGCCGCCAATAGCCCTGGCCATCGACTTAGTGATTTGGGCCGAATTAATGCCGCTTGTTCCAGCCTCATTGCTGCATGCGCTTTCACCTAAGTCATACACAGCTGTTACCCTATGGCTCTGAGTATCGGCAGCCATGTAGGAGGTGTCGGTTGCAGTACCTACCAAAGAGTTGTATCTGTACACATTGTAGCCTTGCAATTGTGGCACTTCAGCCGAGGTATATTTGATATTGTCAATCATAGTGCCAAAATCATCTGCTACCACATGAATTGCCACATATTTGGCATCCTCCGGAAGTGAGAATTCCTGATAGGTCCATTCATAATAATCATTAAATGTAAGATTGCCAACCTTGTTGGTAAAGTCTTCAGGACTGTTGCCAGCCGAAGAGGTGAGGACTTCAATATCCACATTCTCGGTTGAGCAAGTACTTGCCCAGAAGCTAAATGTCGATCCACCAGCTATCTGAGGTGATATCAGCCAGTCATCCTCAGCTTCCCCTTCGTTGCTGCGGCCATCAGCATCAATGCCATAATTGCCAAAATGGATCAAACATTTCTCTCCTTCATAAGGCTGCCAAATCTCAGCAGTGGGAGCTCCGGCTTCGCGAGCACTCCATACCATCCACGCTAATTGCTGCCCAGCATTAGGCCAATAATTGCCAGAATATTGGGTAAAGGTCAAGGTGAGGTGACCATCGCCATCTACAGTGGTCCATCCGTCAAAATTGTCGAGCTGGAAAGCTGGCAGTTCTTCACAATCAAGACTCTTAATCCATCCGCTGGTAAAGTCAGGAGCCATCCAGCTGAGCTGGCATGAGTTTTCTACGAAACTTAAGTCAGTGGGTGCTGGTAGTTGGCTCGATGCAAGCTTTAGCTCTGCCTCTGTGGTATTATTGGCAAGGTTTTGATCCTCTTCACATTCCAGCACAGCACTTAACTTCATCTCAGGTTGGGCCTGGCTTACATTCAATGTGCAAACAAGTGAAGCAGTTTCACCCGAAGCCAACTTGTTACCAGTCACTGATGAAATTTCTTCATCTTCGAGCATAAACTTAACCACGTAACCATTCATATCCTCCTTTCCGAGGTTGGCTACTTTTGCTGCTATTTCAATTTCACCAGTTGTGGGCAAATAAGGTACCTGCAAGCCTAATAGGGCCAAATCGGATCCTTCAGCTTCAAAGATACTGAAATTATCGGCAAAAATTCTCACATTCTGATTTGGCATATAACCATAGAGGGAGATCTGAGCCTTATGCCCTGCAACCTCTGAGAGGTCAAATATGTGTTGCTGCCAACCATTATTGCCGCTTAAGCTTTGCGCTGGAGCGATTTCTACATTGGCAACCTTAGAACCATCGAGAGTAGCGTAAATGCTCACAGTGGCATCTTCGGGCATTGCATCGCTATGATGTAGATAAACTGATAACAAGGGATAAGCGGCCGAGCTGAAATCAACAATCGGCAGTTGGAAGAATCCCGAGCCTTCGCCAGTGGCATGGTGGGCTAATACCAAGTCAATGCCATCATTTTGATATGGTTGGATACAGTCGTTGTAATAGCCGAAATCCAAGGCCCAGTTTTGATCACTTATGCCCGAGATAAGGATGTAAGGATGGTAAAGCAGAGCATCATAAGCCATGCTGAATGGTTCATTGATAGGCAATTCGTAAGGCTTTCCTAACACTATGCTTCCCTTGGTATAATCGCTTTCACCTAATTCATTGGTTGCAGTAATGGCAAATAGGTATTGATCTTGTTCGTCTGCAGCGTCAAGGATGGTGACATCAACAGATGTTTCTCCGATTACCTCGCCTAATGCAATGTAATCATATTCCTCATCGTCGTACTTGTAGATTGTATAGACCAAATCCTCGGTCTCTACAAAGCCTCCATTCTTGCCTTGGGTCGGGGCAGTCCAGCTCAGAGTAACTGCATATCCAGCATCTACAGGCACATCGCTCCAACTCAGAGTAAAGTCATTGACAGCCGAAGGCACATCATAGCCTACATATACCGAGCCAGCGGTTGGCCATCCCTCACCATTTTCATTGGCTGCAACAATGGTAAATGAATGTTTGCCTTTGTCCACATAAACTGTGGTGGCAAATTCTTGACCTGGCTCTACATCTGTGGCGGATTGCAACAGATTGCCATCTGCGTCGTAGATATTCACAGCTGATAGGGATGTAAGCTTATTGCCGTCAATTGAGGTCTCTGGCAGTCGGCACGAAATATCAAATCCCAATAGACCTTCGGCCATTGCTTGCACTTTCAGCCCCGTCACACTGTCGGGTGCGCTTACAGGAGCAATTTCTTTGAGAATGAAATTGTCGAGCGATAGCATAGCCTCAGTGTATCCGTAGAATTGTACGCCTACATTATAATTGCCATCTTCTTCTGGGTTAAAATAGAAGTTCAGATTATAATCTTCACCTTCTGAATCCCAATTAGTGTAAGCTGAAATGTTTTGCACAGTGGCATTTCTTTCGGCTTTTGATAACAGATCAACATTGAACGATACAGGATAGCCTTCCCATGTATGGCTTACAAATCCTACTTGATACAGTTTATCAGCCTTCAGATCCACAGCGGGAGCGATTAGCCAATCATCTGCCTCAGCATTAGTATTGCTTGTGGCATACATATAGCCATAATAGTTATTGTATTGCCAGCCTATGTAAGCCTCATCGCCTGCCACATTGAGGATTGTCCAGCTGTCCACGCTATTTATATCATCAAAACTGTTGGAGTATGGCAATTCAATATATTTGCCAGCTGACACCTTGTTGGTAGTGGCGCCATTATTTGAGGAGCCGTGGCTTGTGGCATAAATGGTGTAGGTGTAGGTGCGTATGATATCAGAAATGTCATTGTCCTGGGTTGCGGTTTCAGTGATGTCTTGCGCAATGACTTTTCCGTCAAAATCACGAACCACAGTGTAGGTGATATCTGAGCTGTCGAAGGCATTACCAAAGTCAGCGTGAAGGCCTGTGGTAGGGGCGCTCCATGAAATGTGAGCCACTTGGCCTTCAAATGTCAGAGTGGCATTAGTTACCTCAGCTGGGGCATCGTAACCTGATAGTAACACCACGCCTGTATTGTTGCCTTTAAGTTCGTTGTAATTTGGATAGAGTATAACAGTGAACACATGCACTCCTCCGGGAACATCGCTGAAAGTCACTGTCACTTCTTCTCCCAATTTAGGGATTTCTGGGTTGGCATCTGCTGACACATAATTGTTGTCCATATAATAGTATGCTCTTACCGTATTGTAGCTCCAACTTGGTATTTCGATTGCATTTCCTCCATCACAGGTATTAGGTACTGTGTAAGTGAATTCTACTTTGCCATCACCAAGATCTTCTGCTTTGGCATCCGTGACCGAATCGAGCGTATACGTATAATAGTTATTCACAGTTTCGGGGCGACGATAAAAGTTGGTGTAACCTGTGTCAGCATATTCCAGCAAAGTTGATTCACACACATTGTCGGTGGCACCCCAGGCAATCCATGGCGCAACTTTCCAGAAAGATGTGCCTTGATTAAAATCATAATGGTCAATCAAAAGATAGCCTGATTCTGCATCATAAATCATTGGTTGCAGGCCATACACATATTCGGTAGGCATACTTGTGGACCCTATTACTTCGGTAGTGCAAGTAAGAGGTTCAATAGTAGCTATATCCAAGGTTTCATCATATAGTTGCACATAGAGTGTGCCGCCAGTGTTAAACGCAGTTAGGGCTTTTGGATTATAGTTGCCCGAATTGTTTGCGCTGCTCCAGGTCCCCAAGTAGCCCATGCGCTTGAGTTGGCATGTCTCTGGCTCAAATAGATTGAGATAGTATTTGGAGTAGGAATACCAATTTTCATCATATCCATTTTCCATTGAAATCGCCCACACCACATCTCGCTGCGTGTCATAGGTCATAATGTAAGGTACATAAGCCATTTCTCCTGTGGGGTTTTCAAAGGTTTGTTGGTCGAGCAGCTCAAGTGTGTTGGCATCGAAAGTAGTGCGTATAATCTGGGGGTATTCATAATCATAAGTGGCGCTATTATACACCGCTACCGGAGCAAATGAATACAATTTGTCACCTTGAAGATATGAATAGGGAGTAGCCTCTTCGCATAGGGTGATCGACGACTGGTCGAAGGCGAAAGGCTCAAGTTTGAATTGCACCCATCCTGGCGAGTAACTGTCATCACTGAGTTCGAAGGCTGCATTATATCCAGCATAGGGATAAGTAGTGCTTCGAGATGCTTGTAAACGCGAAGCACCGCTTGTTGCCTTTGAGGATATGGAGGTAGGGAGGGGTTTCGCACCTGATGCTATTAGTGCCCCGTCGGCTGCTGATTGCATTGGTTGCAAGGGAGCTGTGGGCTTTTCCTGAGCCACTGAGGTAGTGGCAAAGGCAAAGGCTGTGAGCAGTAGAATTAGTTTCATTATCCTATTTTTTAATGGTTGTTAATTTGCATTTTTCAAATTTCAAGGGTCAAAATAACAAAATTATTAGGAAATAGACAAAAATTATGCTTTTTGATTCTTGAAATCAATAAAAAATGTGTGTGTTCGTCTTTTTTATTCTTGAAATGTAGATAAAATGGTAAATTTTTCTTAACTTTGCATATCCAACCCTTCATTCGTTTTTGCAATTGGAATGTTAAAACTAAGATATCTATTTACTTTATATATTCTCTTAATCTCGTTAGTCACCTTGGGGTTCGATAAGCAGTTGCTCGCAAGCGATACATTGAAAATGCGAGGCGACGGCTATTTCTCGGCTGGTGCCTTTCCTGAAGCTCTTGACAACTATCGCATAGCTCTTGATATAGCCCGAACTGACAAAGACGAGTCTATGCAGGTAAGACTTGCAGGAAGCATTGGAAATGTGTATGCTTCAATTGGCGACTATCAGCGTGCCATTAATTATTATCTTGATGGATATTCACGTGCTGAAAAGTTGGGTGAAAGCGAGCTCCAATTTAAATTCGCCACAAATTTAGTGGCAGCATATTCCTTTTTGGGCATGATACAAGATGCTAAGGCGTTTTATCGTGTTCAAAGCCAATTGCCATCGTTTAATAATAACCTCAAGCAGTATTATTTGCTCCACAACCAGTCTGTGATAAGCCATGCCGAAGGTGATGTTGACATGGCTTTACATTATGGACAAAAAGCTCTTGCCTTCGCTGACCAACGAGAACTTCCTCCAGTACTGCGTTATAATGAATTGGTGCAACTGGCCAGAATGGAAATTAAAAAAGATAATCTTGCCAAAGCCATAGAAATGTTGAGCCAGGCCAACCAGATGAGTACAGATTCAATAGGCCTGCAACATCAGGCAGAATTGCACCAAGTAATTGCCGATGTTTATTCCTTGCGAGGAATAAGTGACTCTGCCGCTTTACATACCTCAATTTATGAGGCTTTGTCAGATTCGGTTTTTAATCAAAAGCAGATTTACCTGGCTTCAAATCGTCTCTTTGACAGTGAAAATCAACATGCCCAGCAGCGCATTGCTTATCTTGTGAACAATAGTCGCAGATTATGGGGAGTAATCTTGGCATTTGTAGTATTGGTGGGAGTGATAGCTTATTTATTGTGGCGCTTATGGATAAGAAACCGTGATTTGCACACTGCCTACGCTGCATTAATAGAAAAACAACAAGAAATCATGGTGGCTAACTCCGATAAAGCACCCTCGATGCGCGTCCACACATTAGATGATGCCCAAACTCGGGATTTATTTGAGAAGATAGATGCTGCCTTCAACAATCCAGCCGTGTTCTGTAAGGCTGACTTTAGCCTTGAAGTTTTGGCAGAGACCGTGAGTTCCAACAGTAATTATGTATCAAAGGTAATTAATGAGGTGTACGGACAAAACTTCCGTTCAGTGCTCAATCGTCAGCGAGTGCGGGAGGCTGTGCGGCGCATGAGTGACCATCAGAATTATAACAATGTAACACTCCAAGGCATCTATCAGGAATGTGGCTTTACTTCTGCCTCAACCTTCATCCAAGCCTTTAAGCGTGAGCATGGCATGACCCCCAGTACATACTTAAAACTCTCCCACCAAGAATCCTCACCCACTGCACATCAATCTTTCACTGCATCTCAAGCACAAGAAATCAAAGCTCTATAAGTTATGTTGATTGAGGAAATCTTTGGCATAATCTAATATATCGGGATTGGGATTGTCAAGGTCGAGAATCTTTTTTGTAACCATTCGGCCGATTGTCCAGAAAGACCGAGAGACTGATTAGGTATAAAATTTCCCCTTGGCGCTTTGGTAACCAAGGGGAAACTTTTTTATAAAGTAGTGAAATCGGTTGGGAACTTTGCTTCGTAGGATTCGATATCCTCGTCGGGTATCATCTTGAATGAGGTCAACCAATATACATTTTGATAGCCGCTTGAGCCACCGCCACGTATGCCAGCGAATCGCACTGTGTACATGTAGGTCACACCATCAACTTCACTAACTGACAATGGGTGAAACTCCAGACCGATATAAATAGGACTGCTTGATTCACATTCCACTGCTCGATGCTCGGCATTATATGTGTACTCACGCAACCAGAAGCAATCTGCAGGGTAAGCATCGGCATAAAAAAGTATCTTGAAAGAAGCATCATCTATAAAATTATAGCTTTGGGTGCCATAACCGCAGATGCCTTCTTCCCAGATTGACAATGGGTCAGGCTTGCCATCATCGAGAATTTCCCAAGAGTTGTCTTCTTTCCACAGATGGCCAACTACCTTGTTGTGGAAATCGGTGGCGGTCATGCCGCAGGAAGTTGCTTCGTTGCAATATCCCTCGTCGTCGAAAGTGTAGGTAGCTGCACGAAAGTCGTCGAGGTCGCAACGTGTGAGATCACCATTCTCTTCGTACTCTTTCTCTATCTTATTTTCATTGTCAGCCTTGTTTGAGGCTTCGGGTTCGTCATCGTTACTGCACGATGTGGCTGCTACGACGAGTGCAGCCGCAGACAGCAGGGTCAAAAATCTTAGTACCTTCATATTTGCTTAGTTTTTAATTCGCTACCGCAAAAATACTACAAATTCCCCAATCCACAAAATCCTCCCTCAAAAAATTTTGTGGTCTCAACAATTATGATTATTTTTGCGAATAAAACCATCTTTAATTTGTTACCTAATGATTGAAAATAGAAAATATCCAGTTGATATCCGTTCCTTTCCAAGGATTAGGAAAGAGAATTTCGTGTATGTTGATAAGACTCAGTATGTCTATGAACTTGTCAAAAATGGTGCAACCTACAATTTCCTAAGTCGTCCGCGAAGATTTGGTAAAAGCATGTTGTTAAGCACCCTACAAGCATATTTTGAGGGGCGTAAAGAATTATTTGAAGGGTTGGCCATAGAAAAGTTAGAAAAAGACTGGGAAAAATACCCGGTAGTATCTATTAGTTTGGCAGGTTACAAAGGCACACACATTTCTGCATTGAAAGAATATATTCTAAGTCAATTTGAAAGAATAGAAGATGAAAATGATATTACATTAATAAGTACAACATTAGGTTCTCGATTCATCAATTTAGTTCATTGTCTTTATGATAAATATGGACAAAAAGTAGTTGTGCTTATTGACGAGTATGATACGCCAATGCTTAATGCTCTACATAACAAATCGGCAAGGCAGGCAATCCGAGACTTTATGCAAAGTGTTTATGCGCCTCTGAAAGATTTGGAAGACCATCTGAAGTTTGTGATGATCACGGGTATAACAAAGTTCTCACAACTCAGTATTTTCAGTACTCTCAACAATATATCCAACATCAGCATGCGTGACAAATACGCCGCAGTATGTGGTATTACCGCTGATGAGATTAAGAGAGAAATGTACAACAGTGTTGAAGCATTGGCACAGAGGTACGAGACATCTAATGATGGAGCCATGGAGAAACTGCGTGAATACTATGATGGTTACAAATTCACCTGGCCATCACCTGGCATATTCAATCCCTTCAGTCTTATCAATTGCTTTGATTGGGGGAAGATACAACCATTTTGGTTTAATTCGGGCACACCTACCTATGTGGTTGAAACCCTAAAAAAGAACAAGGTGCAACCTTCAAAGTTAGAGAAGATGGTAGCCAATGCCCAAGACTTTGACGCGCCCATAGAGAACCAAGCAAAGCTTGTGCCGCTCTTGTATCAGTCGGGGTATCTGACCATTACAGATTACGACGAAATCTCAGAGTTATATACCTTGGAGATTCCAAACAAGGAGGTGCGCCTTGGTTTGATGAATTCTCTTATCCCTAATTATATCGAGGAACCTATGCTGGCTCGCAATACCGTGGGAGAGATGATTAGTCTTATAGCAAAGGGACATTTAACCGAAGCTCTTGAAAAGCTCAAAGTCTTTTTAAAGACAGTGCCATATTGCCGTGGCACCAAGACTGAGGGTCATTGGCAACAGATGCTTTATGTTATTTTCTCGATTTTCGGAGCTTATGGCGATGTCGAGGTCCACACCAACGACGGTCGCGTGGATTTTGCCATGATTTATGGTGGCAAGCTATATTTATGGGAGGTTAAGCTCAACGGCTCGGCCACAACTGCCATTGAGCAGATCAACCTAAAGGAATATTCTTCACGTTTCTTACTTTATCAACTTCCTATCATAAAAATAGGCATCTCTTTCACCACAAAAAACCATACAATTAAGGATTGGATTATTGTGGAAGATAAGACATAGAAAATTTTGAAGAGTACCCATTAATGGGTATTTTTGCAAATAACAAATAATAATTAAGAAACCATGAACAGAAACATTCTATACTTAACATTCTCATTGGCCTTGATGATTGCATGTTGTGCTTTTCAGCCTGTAGGAAAGGGGCAATCTGCAGAATATTACATTGATAATTTCAATGAACAACTAAACAAGGGTTACAAGCCGGACCTATTGATATCACAAGAACCACAAGGGGAAGAATGGATGGAAGCGGTAGATATAAATGGGAATAAAATATATTTCTGTCAAACTAACATGCTGATTGCCAATGAGAACACCGATTCGGCATTTATGTTCATCAATCAAGGCATTAAGGAATTTCCTGAGCGTCTTGACATGAGATGGGGAAAAGCAGAAGCCTTTAGGATGATGAAAGACTATCAGAATCTGGCTCAAACCGTCAAAGAAGCTATAATATATGGTTACGATCACAATCACCAATGGCTCTGGGTGGAGAATGAACCTCTTGAGAATGGTGAGGATGTTATGCTCAATTCTTTGCTTGATTATCTATCCAATCTCTACTATACAGACAATTGGGATTGCATAAATACTATCTGTCAGGAAATTCTAATTCACAAACCAGACTATATCCCAGTACTTAATTTCTTAGCAATTCAATACATAGGCAATGACAATGACAAAGCAATCTTGTTGCTTAAGAAAATTTATGATTTGGATTCGAAGGACGATGTGGTAATCTCCAACATAGCTCGATGCTATGTGTTGAATGACAATATTCCAGAAGCTATCTCATGGTACAAAAAGATTCTCGACCTGGACAATCCCAATCCCGATATATTAGATTATGCCAAAGATTTCATAAATCAACATAACCTATAAAAGAGCCTCCCATGGAGCTCCATGGAAGGTTAGCTGAGTTGGATTTTGCTTACATTTTCGATGGGCTCGCCATGAAGACGGAGGCCATGCCCTGGAATTTGCTAGGGTGCTCGGTGGAACCTGTCGTACCTTTGCAGACGAAAACTTTCAAGAGTTTTTTATTCAGACTTTTA
>JAJBUG010000093.1 GCA_020860515.1 Bacteroidales bacterium
AGTGGATTAGTGTAATAGTTGGTGATTTAGTAATTCAGTGGATTAGTGTAATAGTGAGTAGTTGATAGGTTTAAAAATTTTCAATGAAATATACAAGTTTTAGAGATTTAGAAATTTGGAATAAAGGCCTATATTTGGCTAAAGATATCTATGATATAACAAAAAAATTGCCAAGTGAAGAAAAATTCGGACTCTCTTCTCAAATTCAAAGGGCAGTTGTGTCAGTGCCATCAAATATAGCCGAAGGTTACGGAAGAGAGAATGATAATGAATTTTTGCATTTCATAAGAATTTCTTTAGGTTCTTTGGCGGAAGTGGAAACACAAATTGAAATAATTTATTTATTAAGTATGTGTTCTATAGATGACAGGAATCGGATCTTAGAAAAAATAATTGAACTTAGAAAAAAGATAAAAGCTTTCCGCAAACTACTAAATCACTAAATCACCAAATCACCAAATCACCAAAACACCAAAACACTAAAACACTAAAACACTAAGTATGATACGGATTGGACAAGGATTTGATGTGCACAAGCTGGTAGAAGGTCGCAAGTGCATTATTTGTGGAGTGGATATTCCGTACGAGAAAGGCCTCTTGGGTCATAGCGACGCCGATGTGGCATTGCATGCATTGGCCGATGCTTTGCTTGGCGCACTTGCCTTGGGCGACATTGGCAAGCATTTTCCCGACACAGATCCCAAATGGGAAGGCGCTGATAGCCGCGCATTGCTGCGGGCTGTGGCAGAATTGGTCGAAGGTCAGGGATGGCACACTGTCAACGTGGATGTAACTATTATGGCGCAAGCCCCCAAGATGCTGCCTCACATACTGCAGATGCGCAAAAACATAGCCGCTGACCTTGGCATCGGCATCCATGCCGCCAGCGTGAAAGCCACTACCACCGAGCATCTTGGCTTTACTGGCCGTGGCGAAGGAATAGCTGCAATGGCCGTGGCGCTGCTTACCGATGAAAAGGTGGATAAATAGAAAGATGACTTACAGAAACGATGGGGTTTATATGTCTTTTTTAGGTTTTTATCGCCATTAATTCCGATTTTGTCGTTTCATTTGATAAATTTGTGCGTTTCTACGTTATAAACTACAGAAACGCAATAAACTATACGCTAATATGAAGAAATTTACTTTGTTTCTGGCCATCGTGGTGATGGCAATGGCATCGCACAGTTGCATGGCTTCTAAGTCGTCGAGCAGTTCTTCCAGCTCGTCATCATCTGAGCAGACCGACCTCAAGTCTGCTCTTGGCAACCTGCTTGGTGGCAAATCGTCAAGCTCGTCGAGCTCGACTACTACCACAAGCGATGATGACAGCAACTCTCAATCTCTGCTTGGCAGCTTGCTCTCAGGCTTGGTTGGCAACAACACCACCGTAACCGTGGATAAGATTGTGGGCACATGGAATTATTCATCGCCTGAGTGCCGATTCACCAGCGAAAGTGCTTTGGCTCAAGCTGGCGGCGCAGTAGCTGCTAACACTGTGGAGCAGAAGTTAACTACCATCTACAGCAACATCAACATAAAGAGCGGCAACACCAGCTTTACTTTCAACGAAGACAATACTTGTGTGATGGTGCTTGGCGGAAAGACTATCAATGGCACTTTCACCTTGGATAGCGATACTCGCGAACTGTCGATGAAAAGCAAGACTGGCTTGATCAAACTCAATGCGCAGGTATATTACAGCTATACTACACTTAGCCTGCTCTTTGATGCCGACAAGCTGCTCTCAATCGTAAAGATGATCAGCACCTTCACGGGGCAAGGTTCTTCAACATTGTCAACCGTCAACAGCGTGCTTGAGAATTACAATGGCATGATGATTGGCATGAACCTCCAGAAATAGGACTTAACAAGTCTCTGAATCTGTTACCTTCTTGGGGCCTTTTGGGCCCCATTTTGGCAAAGAAAAGTGGTATTCGAGGCCTCGGGGGAGACGGTTTTGAACATCTATAGTACCACCTAAGGTGGTAATTGTCACCTCTACGATTGAGAGGCCCAGACCTGTGCCGCCAGTTTCGCGGCTGCGTCCCGCATTCACCCGATAAAAACGCTCAAACATGTGGGGCAAATGCTCAGGAGGCACGCCAATGCCATCATCGTAGAATGTGAAATAATACATCTTATCATCCTCGCCAATGCAGTTGAGGTGACACTCCTTGCCTTGGCTGTAAGCCACCGAGTTCTTGATGAAATTGAGAATAACCGATGTAAGCAACGAATCATTGCCAACCACCTTGCAGCGCAGCGGAATGTCGTAAAAGAACTTCATCTTGCCCAGCAGCTTGTTCTCTGTGACGTAATTATCGAGCTTGAACACCAAGTCGTGGAAATCCGTCTCCTCCACATTCACCAGTTTTCCACCACTGTCAAGCTTAGTGATAGCTGTGATATCGGCAATCAGGGCCGTAAGGCGATGCACATTCTGCTGAGCCTTCTTTAGGAAGCGTTCGCGTGTCTCCGGGGTCATATCTGGATCATCAACGATGGTGTCAAGATAACCCTGAATCACACCCACTGGAGTCTTGAGCTCATGATTGATGTTGCCAGTCAGCTCACGCTTCATGCGCTCTTTGTCTTCGATGGCATTCAATGCTACTTTATGCTCTTTCTCTCGGCGCTCCATTTCCTTGATGCGCTGGTTGTAGATGCTGATGATCTTGCGCGAAATGTCGCCCATCTCATCATGGGGGAAATCCATACCGGTGGCTACAAAGTCAGGGTCATCTGCAGCTTTGTTGGCAAAGTCACGCAAGATGCGTATGTTCTTGCTGAAATACTGTGATGAAATATAAGCCATCACGGTGATAAACACCGCAATTGTAAAGAAAATAAGCCAGAATCGAGTGGTGCTGGCGCTTACCGACAATTCCACCACCTTGGTGTAAGGCAGCAGCACATAGGCAGTATATCCATTGCTAATGTTTCTTACATAGTAAAGAAAGGTGATATCATCGCTCGAATCGTCCAAATCCTTGCCACTGTATTTGAACTTGCCATGACCGGCATCCTCTTCCTCAGGGACTGGGATTTCAATATCTTCTGGGATTTTTACGCCAAAGCTGATTACTGTGTGACCTTCGTTATCGCGCACCAGCACAGTCATAGGGTCGTAACGGCGCGAATCTGTGTAGAATTTGTTGATGAACCGCATGAAATCCTCGGGATCGTCGGGCAGATTGGGATTCTCGTAAAAGGCGGCTATTCGCTCGCCCACCAGCTCAAGCTGGTCATCTACCATGTCCTGCTTTACCTCATGCACACGGTAAAGCTGCCACACTGCCATTGATATCAGAATCACCCAAAAGCAGAGCAGTACTGGCAGGAACAGGCGCCATTGATAACTAATCGCTTTCTTTGAAGCCATACCCGAAACCCTGGCGAGTGGTGATATGATTGCCGTAAGAGCCTAATTTTTTGCGCAGGCGGGTAAGGTTGGTGTCGATGGCGCGCTGTGACACAAATACGTCGTCGGGCCAAACATTGCGTATAATTTCGTCGCGCGAGTAGATGCGGTTGCGATGACTGAGGAAGAAATTGAGCAGATCGTACTCAGTGCGCGTCAGAGGCACTTCGTGTTCATCCACATAGCAGGTCTTGCTATTCTGGTCAATGCGCAAGCCACGGAATGTAACATCGGGAAGATATTCCACCTGAGGCTTAGCAGCATGAGCAGCAGCTTGCTGATTGGCACGAGCCCGGAGGCTGGCCTGGCTGCGGCGCAGCACTGCGTGCACGCGAGCAAGCACCTCGCTGATAACAAAGGGCTTGGTGATATAGTCATCGCCTCCGATATTGAGGCCCGTCACTTTATCGTCCTCGTCGCCCAGTGCACTGCAGAAAATCACTGGGAGTTGCTCCACGCCAATAGTGCTGCGCAGCCTCTGCACGAAGTCGTAGCCGCTAAGGCGCTCCATCATAATATCAACAATAAACAGGTCGTAATCGGCAAGGTTGCGCTCGAGAGCCTCCACTGCGCTGTAGCTGCAGTCCACAATGTAACCTTCCTTCTCAAGATTATACTTGAGAATGTCGCACAGAGGCTCTTCGTCGTCGATTACCAATATTCTGAATGCCATAATTGCGTGTATGGTATAATGTCGGTTAGAGTTGTTGGCTAAGATTCATCAATGCAAAAATACAAAATTTTCATTACGCGGCGAAATTTTTTGTATTAAATCGACAAATTTTGCAGCAATTTTTAAGTTTTACGTTTTTCGTTTTTCGTTTTTCGTTTTAAGAAACGCCTTTATTCTCTGAGGTTTTCAATAATAAACAATTTTTCTAAACCAATGTATTTCGTAAAACGTAAAACGCAAAACGTAAAACGTAAAACGCAAAACGTAAAACGTAAAACGCAAAACGTAAAACGTAAAACTAAGGGCTTTCTCCCGAAAGCCCTTAATCTCAATAATGATTATAGTTGCTATCTATTACTCATTATCAGGTTAAATAAGATTTGAGATAGCGAATATCTTTGGTATTCCGCTATTCGTATTGGGTGAGGTCGATGGTATCGATGCCATCGAGTGTTTCAATCTCAAATCCTTCGCTATTCCATGACTCTACAATCACGGTGTTGCCGCTGCTCAAGCCATCAAGCTTGATTGCAGACTCATAGCTGATATTCTGGCTTGGAGTGGTAATGGTGCCAAATACAGCGTCGCCAGTGAAGTACGGGGTGTTGATCCAGCTTCCAGATGTAAGAATCTGAATCTTGCCATAACCCACGAACTCAGGAGTTTCATCAGTGTCAACATTGAGCGAACGCATCTCGGTCATCGATGGATCGAACTCAAGACCATTGTTGGTGAGAGCCATGCGGTATATGTATTGATAGCCATATTTCATTTCAGTCTCAGGAAGAGTGAGCTGATATGTCTTACTATCGATTGTGAATGTAATCTTCACATCGCCAGCCTTGGTGTTGAAGGGGAGAGCCCAAATGCCAGGCAGGTCGCTCTTCCATCCACCATCTGCCACAGCCTTATCTTGGCTTGCGCTTACTGCGCCTACTTCACCAAGAGTAATTTTGCCTGTGCTTACATCCATTGTACCGGTTGCATACACATTTTCACCCTCAATCTTAATATTCTTAAGAGTAGCGCTGCCGCTATAGTTAACAGGCACAATGTTGAAAGTCAGCAGCGACAATGCATGCTTCATAGTCAGTTTGACACTGGGAGATGTCAGTGAAGCAGGCACATAAGCTCCCGAATACATAAGGTCGATTTGCTTGTTCATATCCACTGGAATCTTGGCTGCATCGGTGTACGAAGCATCGTAAGGAGCCACAGCAAATATGAATGCATTCTTCTGATCATTGTTCATCAGAATCTTGGGTTCCATGGTCAAGTTGGCACCATCATAGGTGGCACAAATGCCAGATACGATATCGGGTGCCGAAACCTGACCGTAAGTCTTGGCGAAAATGTTCATTTTAGTTGAGGAAGAGAACTCAGTTGTAACCGAGCTCTTGAACTCAATGTCAGTGGTAGAGATGCTTACCTCTATGTCGTCGCCAGTGTAAGCGTGATTTGGGATATTGGGAGCCACTACATCGTCATCTGAGCAAGCAGCCATACCCATCGCCATAGTAAAGGCTAAGAAATAATATATCTTTTTCATTTTTCTAAGCTAACTTTGAGGATTTTACAGTTTGATCTTCACTGTCTTTGATTGGCTGCCATTCGACAGCTCGATTGTGTTGTCGCCCGATGTAAGTTGTGAACGGTTGAACTCAACATAAGGATCTGAAGAAACCTCTCCACTTACGATGGTTGTACCCTGAGCATTCTTCACAGTGTATTTAGTACCGAACTTCAGTTTCAAGGTAAACACGCTGGTGTTGCGATCATAGGTCAAAGCCACGCGGTGCTCGAGCAACTGAGGTGCCTCCACAGTGATTGTAAATCCTTGGGTAATCTTTGTGCCCGAGGCATTATCCACTACCACGCAGCGCACATAAGTATCATTGTCGGCTGTAGTCAATGCACGTGTAGTATAGAGAAGGCCATTATTGTACTCGAAGGGCACTTCTTTGTATTCACCCGTCATATCGTCATACTCTCCAGTAATGGTTACAGTGAAATCACCAAGCGAAGCCAATTCGCCATTTACAAGCAGAGCACAGAATGCTGAGCCTGCAGCATGGTCAGTCTCTACATATTGGTCAGAAAGCGCTACGCCACGGAGAGCCGAGTTGGGAGCACCAACGCCAGTCACTACCACATGCTTGCTGTCATAGTTCATACCCATAGCAGCATCCGACAGAGCGTTGATGCTGAAATATGAGTTGCCAGTGCCTCCCCAGCCCCAGTTGAGGTGATAGAGACTTCCATCATAACCGTCGATATTGAATGAGTGACCATAACCACCTTGCGAGTCAATAGCATTGTATATAAGTGCGCGACCAGCGTAAAGTTCGTTGAGAAGAAGCTGTTGCCAATTGCCTGAGTAAGAATCACGCCAGTAATAATTCACATCATCAGCATATCCGAATGTGTCCTTCAACGCATTCGTAATGCGATAAACCTGATTCGACGGGATGCCCGAGCCATCAGTACCGTAACTCATCGATACCGATACGCCAGCATGATAAAGCAGACGAGCTACCTCATCATAATTGTTTGCGCCTGACAGGATGTCGGACCAATTATAAGGCTCTTCCTTGTCATAATCAATGCTAATATACCCATAATCACATGTATATTCATAGAAACCCGAAGGGCTCTGAGGATATTGCTGCACGCTCATTGCCTGGCTCATTGCCACAGCCACGCAGCCTACTACAGCCTTGTTATTGCCTGTACCTGGGCAATATGCATTGTAGGGCGAACCTTGGTTCCATTTGACAGTAATCAGAGGTTCTACTGGCTCAGAAGCACGTGAAAGCATCGATGAACCTGATTCAATGCGAGCCCATGTTTTGTCAACCTGACCTTGGTTTACAGCCAACTTCACTGATTTTGTAACTTCTCCCAGCATATATGTCATATTCTCTGGCATCTGCTTGGGTGTGATATTGCTCTCGGTAGAGTATCCGATGATAGGCTCAGCAGCATCGTCGCTGCTCACCAAAGCCCAACCAGTAGGTGCAAAGTTGACAAGATAAAGCTGATCGTTGAAAGTCTCAACACTCTTCACGGAAAGTCCCGCAGGGGCAGTGTATTGTTGCGACACATACATTTGAGCCACCTGAGCGGCACGCTCCTGCGATACCGGGGTAGCCATCGCTGTTGCAGAGCCAGCAAGAGCCAGCAGCATCAGCATTTTTGTCGATTTTTTCATAGCCATTGTAAAAAATGTAAATCGGTTGTGTGATAGCAATTATAATTAGTTAATAAAATGAGTAATACATAGGCGAGCAAGGCTCAAAGCCTATAATTACGCAAAGATAGCACTTTTTTTCGACAAACCAACTATTTTTCCCTACAATTTTACAAAAATTGTAGGGAAAAAGGTTATTGATATATTTGTTTGGCAGTGCGGGAGCCTTGACGGAGGATGTAGATTTGACCCGAGGTGGGATTTGCCACTGGCATGCCTTGCAGGTTGTAGTAGGCTGCTGGTGCATCTGCGTCGATGATGGCATCGGCAATGCCAGCAGTGTTAGTCACCTTCAAGGTCACTGGCTCACCCGCCTCGTTGGCAATCTCACTCAGCGCCAAGCCGCAGCTTTCGCCACTCCAGCTGACGAAGGCTGGGGAGGTCTCCGGACCAAACTCCTTGACATTCTTCTTGCCAGGCCAAGGTATATTATACTGACTGTAAGTATTCGATGAAAATGACTCTACCAGGTCAACTCGCTGATGGTCGGCTACGGAATTTACCTTGTTGTTGTTCCAGATAGTCTTATTATAATCGATATGCCAAATCAACATTCCTCGGAACGGCAGGTATTCATCCCATGTGCCATCGATGCGCTGGCGATTCTCAAATACATAATATTCGTTGTCATTATCGGTAGTAGCCACATAAGCCACATTGCTGTCGATCAGATTCTCTATGGTCAGATCCATAGTTTCGTCCAGCTTCACAAGGTCAATCCAGCCCAGTGCATTGCGCTCAAAAGCGGAATATGTGGGTGGAGTGCGGCTGTTGTTGAGATATGAGCCAGAGTCAAGGATAGAATAGTCATTAGGAAGGTACTTGGTGTCTATGCCATAGGTAGAGTCATAGAGGTCGGGGAGTCCAAGCACATGAGAGAACTCATGGCAAAATGTGCCTATGCCATCGAGCATAGAGGTATCTTTGAGTTCGCTGCTGCACGCATAATTGTTGATATATACTGACCCCGCTTTATAACCAAACAAATAATTGGCAAAGCTTGCATATCGCAATTCGGAGTTGTGTGGCCAGATAGCATCTGGAGTGGGGTCATAGGAATAAACTTGGGCTTCGCCTACGCCTGCATAGTACACAAACACATTGTCAACCTTCTTATCCCCATCGGTGTCATATTCTGAAAAATCAACCCCCTGCTCAGCCAGGATATCCACGGCATCGCGTATCATTTCATACGCGCGCTTATCATTGCCATAACTGTCGTTGCCACCATAATAAGCTCGATTATTTGGCAAGGTCACTGGGCCATATACATCAAATTCTGGGGTGAAAAGGCCATTCGATGCGTCGCGGAAATAATCCAAAGCGCTGCCAGTGGCACTCTCTGCGCTGAAGCCTTCCTCAGTAAGCATGCGGTAGAAGTAGTCATAGATTTCTTCATCGCTTTTCGTGAATGCTACATCTTGATATTCAACCAAGATTACAGGGCTCTTGGGCGAACCAGTCTTTGGAAAGTTTCGGTTGGTCATTAGCCCTACTCCCTCCCAGGGGCGGTCAGAAGAGGCACGCGACTGGCGTTCTTCTGTAGCTTGGGATTCGTATTCTTTATTGCTCTTTAGCATGGCTGCATATATCGGTGATGCGTCGCGGGTCTTTATGCTGGCCTCACGCATCAATTGCGAGTTAATATTAGCCACGTAGGCAGCCTGATTGGCATTGAGATTTTCAGGGTCAGCTGCCAATACGGTTGAAGCCATCAATGTGCCATCCTCCCCTACCTCAGCATAGTAGAAAGCGCCATCTGCTGGTAGCACCATTTGATTGTCTGTTGTAAGGAAATAATGCAGATATTCATCGCCGACTGGCGTAAGGGTCACCACCGACCCATCGGGCTGCTCCATCTGCTGGGCAACTCGCTTCACAGGCACTGCTTGGCCAGCCAGCACCGCTGTGCCAAGTACGGCAAGCGCTAATGAGCGTAATTTCATGTCAGTTTTGGTTTATTATAGATTAGCAACTAATTATTTATTTTAAAATAAATCAGAATGGGTTCCAGTCCTAAGCATCAAAAGTAGAAGTTCCTCTTCATTCTGCTCCCAAACCAACAACCAATCTGGATGTATATGACATTCCCACGCCTTAGGATAATCCCCCTCTAATTTATGTTGTTTACATTTTTCAGGCAATGCTTCCCCATTCTCCAATTTAGATACTATTTCTTCTAAATCTTCTATTGGGAGACCTCTTTTAATGCATCTCTTAACATCCTTTTTAAATCTATTGGTAAGGTCAACTCTATATTTCATAATTCTGATTTTATTTCTTTCATAAAATCTGAAAATGAATTATAACGAGTAACTCTACCCGCAGCTACATCTTCATAGGCTAAGTCAATGCCAGTTTTTCTCTTTTTTTTAGGTGGTAGAGAGACATGTACACCTTCTATCATCTGAAGCAGTTTTTTTATTGTGGACACTTTAGATGAGTCTTCTATAGTTACCATTAATTGTGTCATAGCTTTTTTCTTTTATAAACAAATGTTTAAATCTTTTATTTGGCAAATTTAAGGAATTTTCATTACTTACACAAACAAAAAATGCTAAAGTTGCCGCACCTCATTGATTATTAACACAAAAGGGTGCGCCCGACGGGTGCACCCTTTATGATTTCATCCTTTCGGAGTGAAAGTGTCAATTCAGAATTAACGGAAGATCTGCTTGGTGGTCTTGTTGCCCTGCTTTACGATATAGATCTTGCCAGCTTCAGGATTAGCAACTTGCATGCCCTGGAGATTGTAATATACTGTAGCTGCGTCAAGATTGCTGCTGTCAGCTACAACTGATGAGATACCATCTGACAAACAGTCATATTTGAGAGTTGAAACTGAGCATGCACCCAGCCAGAGGCTTGAATCCATGCAATAAGCAACCCAAGTTTCCCATTCAAGAGTCTTAGAATCCTCGTCCCAATTACCTTCAACGATGAAATCGGTGATCTCGTCCCCTTCCATCTTGCAGAAAGACCAATCACCTGTATATTGTACAGAACTATCCCAATAGATTGATGGAACAGCTGTTTGGTAAGCAGCAACAGCATAGTTTCCAGCAACGCCAAATTCTACCATTGTACCCTCATCGAGCATGCCTGGATCAATGACATTGTATGCCACGATTCTGTCATAGTCTTCCGGATCGTCTGGATCAGCTTCCCAATATTCACAGTAGAGTTCCTTATCACACTCGTAAGTTGTTGCCCAGCCATCAAATGAGTAAGTGTAGCTCAGTGTTGAGTTAGGAGCGAAGAGATAATAATAGACATCAAGGGTATCCCAACCAGCAAATTGGCCAGTAGTAGTTGACTTTGCTCCTACACCAATCATGTCACCGTAGAAAACACAATTACTATAAACTTCGAACTCAATTTCGCCAGAGGTAACTTCATAGCCTTGTTCATCAACAGCGCATACAAAGTATGTGTAGCCACCTGACTTTGCCAATACTTGACCCAGCTCCATCACTAAGCGGCCATCATCGGTGACTTTCATAACTGGACATGTCACATCAATACTGTAGTACTCTGGATTCCAACCACAGAAATTACCGATTGTGATAGTACCATCTTCATTAGGAGTAAGTATGGTATTCTGAGCAGACATCAGATTAAGGAAACTATCACGCTGTGTGCTTGAAGAGCCTACTTGGTCGTACCAATTGTAGAAGTAGTTGTAGAATAGGTTCTGAGTAAATTTGGTTACATCAACATAGCCCTCATCAGCACGGCTGACTTTCTTTGCATTCATGCCAGTCAAAGTCTTGGCCTGAGCCTTAGAAGTTTCCATCAGTTGTGCGTTCACTTGCATTAGCTTGCTGGGGTCCGGAGTCTTCTTTGTGAAGTTAGGGGCCACCTGAGCAGAGAGGGTCATACCGCCAGCGAGGGCTGCGCATGCGATCAAAGCGTAGATTTTTTTCATAAGCCTTTTGGTTTGTTAATGTTAGTTATTCTTTTGTTAGTTTTGATAGCAACCATTTGTAAATGGGTCATTAATCATTTGCAAAGTAAACGCTTTTTTTCAAAAAATCAAATAAAATCTGCCTTTTCTTTGGAATAAAAGTTAAATCCCCCTTTTCCCCACTCAAAATCCCTATTACTTTCACAATTTTAGGGATTGGACTTCCTTGCAAACTGCCATTTTCGGCCCATGGAAAATCACAATAATACCGTGGAGAGTGCAATCCAACAAAGCTTTTCGCAATCTTGGACTATTGGAGTAATTTTCAATTTGAGTTTTTGCCTCCTTGTAAGCCTTTTCTATTTGAGCATCAGCCTTCTCTCCTTTATTATCCTTTTTCACATACTTTATCTCTATGATATAAGCATGCTTTGCATCGGGATAGCCGTGTCGCCATGGGTACATGAGGAAATCACTATATCCATAATTAAGCTCCATCTCAGGACAAAGAAGGCTATAATTGCATTGCCCAAGATAGGCTTTGAAAAAGCCCTGTACATTATGCTCTCCCTCAATAGCATCCCTCACTGAAGATGTAGCATAATATGCCTCACCTATCTTTTCAAGTGCTGGGCGCCAATTCCCCTTGATAATCATAGCCAAGAACTCGTCGCGAAGCATATCAAAGTTTACGTCATAAATCTTTTGATACATTTTAAACAGAAAACTCCAATATTGCATTCTGACACATTCGTTTGGTATGACCATCTTGGTGATGCCATGGTCCTCGCCGCCGATGGTCAACATCCCGTAATAGAATAATAGCGACCGAAAATTATCCATCTCAGTCAGTTCCATTGCTGGAAATGATCTCTGAAGCCATACATTTACGCTGCCCTTGGTTGCTACCTCCTCGATAACGCTAATTCGTTCATTTTGTTGGATACCTTTATCCAGGCTTATCAAAGCCTTTAGTTTAGAATAGTCGGTGCGTACATTCTTGTCAACCATTTCCTTTGGTGCAGCGCCAAACTGCTGAAGATGACCGACAAAATACAACACCATGTCACAATTGTACACAGTCTGCCGTCCGTAGCATTCTTCAGCAAAGCAATAGTTGTCGTACCAAGGCTTCATCATTTCTATCAATCGGTCAACTGACTGAGGGAATCCACAATGTTCCTTATAGTACTCTAACATTGTCCTAACTTCATCTTCCTCAAATCCCAACATAGCATTGAATTTAGGGTCAGGAGATACGTTCCAATCAATGTTGTAGCCGCTGGTAATATCATCCATCGTCACAGGTGATATGCCAATCATAAAGATGCGATCAAAAGCGCCCTTAAAGAGTTTAAAGAAACGTCGGTAAAAGCCATCTGCATGGGTCAAATCAGTCATCACCTCTTTGCCCTGGCTTGACAGCACATCGTTGGTGAAATTGTCGTACTCATCAATTATCAAGTACAAGCGGTAACGCTTCTCTTCGGCATAAAGATGAATAATGTTGAGTTTGTCTTCTGCGCTTGTACTTTCCAAAACTGATTTTACTGTAAATTCATCATAAAAAGAAGCGTATTTATTGATAAACCGATTCAACACGTTACAACAATAGCTGTTGAATTTAGATTCAAGATTATCTATTGATCCGCCTGCCCTTGAAAAGTCAAAGCGCAACACCTGATAGGCATTAGCACATTTGGTAGGATGGCTCCCAATCCATAGATTGCCGAAAAGAGTTTTAAACTGGTCTTTCATGGATACATCATAATATGCGGCCATCATATTGATGAATACGCTCTTACCAAAGCGTCGAGGACGCAGCAAAAACAGATAATTAGGCCTTTCCTCAATCAGAGGTATGTAATTTGTCTTATCCACATAGTAATAATTGTCGAGGATAAGTGTCTGAAAATCAAATATGCCGTAAGGTATTTTCTTCATCAATTAAAATTTAAGAAGTTTGACATTGGCAAAGTTAATCATTTTACCCGAAACAAACAAATTTGTTTCAAAAACCGAGGATACCCCACCAATTCACCAAACCACTAACTCACCAACCCACCAATTCACCAAAAAGAAATAGGCTGTCTCACGACAGCCTTCAATTTCTTTTACCTTAAATCTAATACCATGAAAAACACAGTGCAAATATAGCAATTACACTATTATAACATTGGCACCGAAAAATGGTTCACAAAAGAAAAGAAAAATTTCATTTTCCTAACAAAAAATATCCGAGCTCATTTAAGGGAGCCCGGATACTTTTATAATAAGGGGATTTAAATTGGTTTTTACATCTGCACAAGGCGTGAGAATGAGCCAATGTAAGCCCAGTAGTACCAACCATCGAAGTTAGCGAAGGTAGCGATAGCTGCTGTGCCATCACCCTGAGGCGAATCCTTAACATAAATTTCTGAGAAGTCCTCAGTCCATTCAAGCACTACCTCACCACCAGTCTGGATATAGCCCTCGGAATCTACATAACCTATCAAAACGTTTGATGTAGTGGTAGATCCGTCAGAACATTCGCCCAACTCTTGATTTTCAAAGTTGATTGACAAGGTGCCTGTCTCGTTGCCAGTCACATAATTGAACTTAACCAGAATCGTAGGATCATTTGCCATCGAATTGTTAGGAAGAATGAGATAGTAGAAGCTATTGTACCCATCTTCCGATTCATCATCAGCACCTTCGAAGGTTACATTGCCTACTGTTGCTCCGCTTGCGGTCAATGCAGTCCAAGTGCCACCGATGCGGTCGTAAGGCTCTTGGTCATTATCCTTAATAGTAACAATGGTTTCAAGAAGCGAACCCAACTGTGCACCATTAGCCGAAACCAGCTTGATTACAAAGAGGCGAGCATCATTCATGATGCGGTCATCTACGAGGCGCACCTCAAAGTTGCCTGAATTATCCTCAGGCCAGATAGTAATGGTCTCAGATGAAAGCAAATAATGCACATCCTCCATAGCAGGCTCATAGCCCTGAGCCAAATACTCCTCCACTGTGCAAGTTACGGTAATGTCGCCATTGCGCTCACCAGTCACGGTCACGGGGATAGTTACCACACCCTTGTTCTCTTTGTAGGTGATGTCGGCTTGAGCCATGCTCACATACACATCGCCTTTGTTATTGATGCTCCGCTTATCGTCATCATTGCTGCAAGCAGCAAGGGTGAGAAGGCCCAGCATCATGGTGAATATTTTTAGATATTTCATTGTAACACGTATTATCTAATAGTTAGGAAATGCACATCATCAATAACCAGGATTCTGCTGGTCGCGGATTTGCGGGTTGCTGGTGATTTCATCAGATGGGATAGGCCATGTGAAACGATAATCATCATTGGTGTATGACACTTCAAGGCCTGCAGGAGTAAGGATAGTTTGAACCTCGCTGTTCTCATAGCTGATGCCTTGGCGACGGTCAAATCCCTGCTTCCAGCGACGGAGGTCACTCAAGCGGAAGCCTTCGCCAGCCAACTCAATTCCGCGCTGCTTGCGAATCACTGATGTTAACTCGCTTGCACTATAATTAGTGGTAGTCCAACCGCGAACACGTGCTTTCATGTAAGTATTAAGAGCATCATTGGCCACTGCGGTCTGCCCCTGAGCAGCGGCAGCCTCAGCCACTATCAGATACATCTCACTCAAGCGGAATGTCTTTGACTTGTTCATCAAGTTAACGCCAGATACCTGAAGTGTGGAATTGCCCGGGAATTTGTAGAAGCAAGGAGTATCGTAGGAATTACCATTCGATACCAAGCTACGCTCGCCTATGAAAGCGCTATAACGTACATCTTGGTATCCTGTCAGCTTATTATATCCAGCTTCTTGCAAATCTGAGATTAGAGTAGAGGTGGGAATATAGTCAGCCTGAGTTTCATTGATGCCAAGCCAAGCTGTGCCAATTGCATTGCCAAGTTCCTGTGCTGTCTCATAAGGCATGAAAATGATCTCTGTGCTGGTATCCTTGGTCCACATATTCGAATAGTTGCCCACTGAAGCAAGAGTATAAATGCCGCTGTCGATTACCTCCTGAGCATAAGCCTGAGCCATTGCATAATTGCTAATCCAAAGATTCAAGCGAGCCAGCATTGCCTTCACTGCATAACTTGAAATATAACTTGCCATAGGCACCAAGGTCTCTTCGGGATCGGCATCATCTGCATCATAAGGATTTGCCTCATACTCGATTAGGGCTGTAAGAGCCTGTGAGAATTCATTGTTGATAAAGTCAATGGTCTCATTCATGGTGCTACGGCCAGGATATTTTGAGCGATCCGAGGTAGGATCGTACTCAGTTACCAATGGAATACCAAGACCTGGAGTATCCCCTTTGTCAGTGGTATAAAGCACGCACCAGCGGTCGAAAAGAAGGCTGTAGTAGAATCCACGGAAGAAATGAGCTTCACCAATGTAGCGTTTCAGCTTAGCCACTGCGGTCACATTATTCTCCTCTTGATACTTTTCAAGCATTGGCTCAGCATATTCCAGGAAATAATTGATATTAGCAATGGCAGCATACATTGTACCCCACCAGTCTGTGATATCGCTGTCACCCGACGAAATGGTGCCATTGGCAATCGTACCCATGCGGTTGCCATTAATGGTCAATCCATTGAACATATCGCACTGGATATCTGCGTAGGTGAAGAATTGGCTTGTAGTCACGCTGCGAGCCACCACATAGAAGTAGTTGCGCACGCTCGTAGCATCTTTCACTGACTCCAAAGCACTCTCTTCATCAAGCGAGCCGATAGGAGCCAAGTCCATGTCGCATGAAGATGTAAGCATGAGCGAAGCCAGCGCTACTGCATATAATAGTTTCTTTTTCATTGTGTCTCCTTAGTTTAGAATGATACATCTATGCCAAATTCATATTGGCGGGTGTTGGGATAGAAGAAGGCGATGATGTTGGTTTCAGGCTCTGGGTCATAACCGCTGTAACCAGTAATTGTTAAAAGGTTGCGGCCAGTGAAATGAACCTTAACATCAGTCATATAAAGTTTGTTGACCCACTTGGTGGGTAGCTGATACTGCAAGGTCAAGTTCTTGAGGCGAGTGAACGAGGCATCCTCAAGCCAACGAGTATCGAATTGCAATGTCTGACCTACGGCAGGAATATCGGTAACCTGGCCAGGTGTAGTCCATACATTAAGCATCTTGGTGGTCTGGTTGAACGACTGTGCGAAGTTGTTGTTCTGGCAGAACCAGAGGTCGTTGTTGACCATATACTTTTTGGCAGCCCAAGTGAAATCAACCAACAGACTCAGGCCCTTCCAGCTTGCGCTAAGTCCAAAGCCGCCAGCCCAGGGGGCGTACTGGCTCTTGTTGATGCAGACTGCGTCACGCTCTTCGTTGAAGGTCTTAGTAAGATTGCCCTCCTTGGTGTACCACATCTGCTGACCATCACGTGGGTCAACGCCAGCATAGCGCACCATGTAGAACTCGTTAGCCACATGCCCTACCTTATAGATAATGTTTGAGTTGGGGAAAGGCAGCTCGTCCAGGTCATCAAAAAGCTTGGTGATCTTATTCTTGTTGTAGTTCACGTTGCCATGAATCTCGAAGTACCAATCCTTAGTCTTGATAGGAGCGTAAGATACGTCGATATCAACACCAGTGTTGCGCATCTTGGCGATATTGCCCCAGCCCGAGGATACACCTGTGGTGTAGCTGTAGGGTACCTCTACGAGCATGTCGCTGGTATTCTTGTTGTAGAAAGCGGCCTTTACGTTGACTGCATCAAAAAGACCGAATTCTACGCCTACATCAAGGCCAGCTACGGTTTCCCAAGTAAGGTCGTAGTTAGGAGCCTGGGCGATACCGAGCGATGTGCCGCCATTATAGTTGGAGCCAGTACCTACAAGACCAAAATATGCATAGTTGGCAAATGATGAGTTACCAGTGGTACCATAGCTGACGTGTACGCGCAGGTCGTCGAGCCAAGTGTAATCGCGGAGGAATTTCTCTTGCTTGGCATCCCACATCACACCAGCTGAGTAGAAGGTAGCCCAGCGATGGCCGGGAGCGAAGTATGAGCTACCGTCTCGACGGAGATTAAGGTCGAGGAAGTACTTGTTGTCGTAGTTGTAGCTGAGGTTAGCGAAATATGAATTCATCGACATCTCACTGATTGACTCACCTAAATCGAATGAATCAGAAGTACCTTGGCCCAACAGGAAGAGACGGCGATCGGTCTGGCCTTCGCTCCAACCATTGAACGAGTGAGTCTTGGCATATATTGATTCCTGACCAATAAGGGCTGCGATGGTATGCAAATCGGCAATCTTGAAGCGGTACTCAGCAGTGTTGGTGATAGTCCATTGATAGTAACGGCTGAATGTTTGGCCATTGTAACCAGTCACAAGTTCGCCATCAGTAGAACCGTCATCATAAACGTCGCCCATCGGAGTTACAAGCACATCATGGGCAAAACCGATGTTGTCAACTCTATAATCATAAGCGTCAATAGCCTGTTGAGCACGTATTGTAAGACCATTGATAGGAGTAATGCTTTCCCAGAGGTTGCCGTTGAATGTCACGCGGTTGCGCCATACCGAGCGGTTCTGCTGGAAGTACTTTGCCAAAGGCAACTGGCTGTAGTGGAGGTAAAGTGCTTCTTCTCCCCATATAATCTGACCATCTTCGCCAATACTATAGTAGCGAGGCGAGTCCATTGGAAGTGCCATGCGAGCCTGCACCATAGGGTTAGCAGTATAAACGCCGCCGCCCGAATAGATAGCGTTTGATTCGTTGTTCTGCTCAAACTTGGTGTAGCCAAGGTTGCTCTGAATACCGATTTGGAGCCATTTGGTAGCGCGGGTGCTAAGGCTGAAACGCAGGGTCTCACGGCGCATGGCTGACTGGTCGATAATACCATCCTGGTCCATGTAGTTGACTGAGAGGTAGTAGTTAAGAGCATCGGTACCGCCGCTTACTGAAGCATCAAGCGAATAAGTGGGCGCCGACTTGTTGAACAACTGATTACGCCAGTTGGTGTTGATGCCGTAAACCTCCCATGCAGCACGCATATCATCCGACACAGGCTGACCGATAAGGTCGCGATACTTAATGTACTGCTCTGAGTTCATCATCTCGGTCTTATCGGTGGTCATCTGCGACCAACCATACTTAGCGCGAATATTGATATTAGCTTTCTCAGCATATTTACCACGCTTTGAAGTAATCACGATTACGCCGTTGGCAGCACGGCTACCATAGATGGCCACTGAGGCAGCATCCTTGAGCACGGTGATACTTTCGATATCGTTAGGGTTAAGAGTGCTAAATACTGTCTGGGTAACAGGCGCACCGTCGAGGATGAAAAGAGGGGTGTTGCTTGAATTAAGCGAGTTTACACCGCGCAGACGGATACTATTCTCAACTGAAGAAGGGTCACCAGAATTTGACATGACTGACAGACCCGACACCTTGCCTTGGAGAGCATCAACAAACGAAGGAGTGGTGACGTTGGCCAAAGCAGCAGATCCCACAACAGCTACCGAGCCAGTCATGGCACCAAGTTTCTTGCCACTACCGTAACCAGTTACCACCACGGTGTTGAGCATTTCAGAAGAAGGAGAAAGGCTGATAGTCATCTTGTCCTTTACAGCAACGGTACGAGGTGTATAACCCACATAACTTACGGTAATCTCGTGCACGTTAGGGCCGATGACAAGCGAAAAGTTACCATCGATGTCGGTCGTGGTACCCATGGTCGTGCCAGCTGGCGTAACCGAGGCACCAACGAGCGGCTCGTCAGTGTTCGCATCGACTACAGTACCGTGAATAGTGCGATTCTGCGCCACCGCACAGATGCCCATTGCCAGCACTGCAACGAATAAAGATTAATTGTAAAATGGTAGGGCAAAATTAATCAAATATTTTCTATTTGTAAA
>JAJBUG010000047.1 GCA_020860515.1 Bacteroidales bacterium
CCCAATCGGTTACACTGACCTAAGCGGATTGAAGCCTTCAATGGAAGAAGCTGCCGCTATGGCGGATTATGTTTATGGGAAAAAAGATGTGATTTTGATAGGGAAATGGATACCTTCTGAAAACACCAAATATAATTTGGTGTCAAAAACTGGACTTAAAACAATGCTGTTCCAACAGGATATTGGAGAGGGAAAGGTGGAGTATGCTCTTGCTTTCGCAGGAACAGAATGGGATACTCCAGTTGATGCGATTAATGACTGCCTTCAACTATATGGACTATCGGCTCAATATCAAGAAGGAATGACAATCGGGAAAGAAGCATTGAATTTAGAGGGAGAGCTAACATTTGTTGGGCATTCTTTGGGGGGCGGATTGAGCGCAGCTTGTGCCTTTGCTTCAGGTGGCCAAGCTATGACATTCAATCCTGCGGGAGTTTCTATTTGGACCAAATTGCCCAACTTAAATGCCCAAATAGATGCTTACGTAACCATAACAGATCCCCTTACCATATCGCAACTGACGAGCTGCTTCCTTCCTATTCCAGATGGCAACTTACATTTTGTAAGACCACGCAACCCTATTGATTGGCATGGAATAGATAATTTCTATGGTTCATCAATGGGGGAAAGGGTCAAAAGCTATGGAAAGAACTTCTTGGACTGGATCACAAACATATTTGTTTTCCAATAACAAAAGATTATGAAAAAATTGAGACTTATAAGGATTATGTTGCTTGTGTTTTTTTGGATGCCTGTCACAGGGTGTTCTGATAGTGGTGCGCCAAACAGCTACAGCTGGTATCGCAATACCCCTGTGTGGGAGCTGGCAAAGGCTGTTCGCTCAAACGACACTGCTAAGATGCGAGAGATTGCGTCACAAGAAGGCGTGGACGTTAATTTCCAAGAGCCCCATTATGGGCAAACCCTGCTTATGACTGCCATTGCCAACAAGCATACAATTTTCAGAGGCATAAAGACACCTACAATAAGAACTTTGCTTGAATTGGGAGCGGATCCTAATATCTTTTCCTATTCTGAAATGGGACAGAATGCCGTGCTGGTGTCTTGCGAGGTTAACTATCCGGAAGCTTTGGATTTGCTGCTCAAATACGGAGGAGACCCTGAAGCCCCCGCATGCAGGACAGGCAAATGGGCCAATGACTACACCCCCCTGATAGCTGCAGCCCTGACATTTTTTGACTCTTCTGATACCAGATGCCTTGAACTATTGTTGAGGGCCGGCGCTGACGTAAACCAACCCACTCCCATTACTGGCGAGACACCCGCAATGGCAAGCAAAGCAGTAGGCCATTACAAGCAGCTTCTCTTTTTCCTTGAGAATGGAGCCAGCTTGGAGGATTCGTTCCCCTCGGTCGTTTATCGTGATTCTAACGGCACCAGGAAACTAGTCACATTGCTCGAATCTTTGAGAGAATCGACCCCTCCTTTGGATTCTGAGACGTTTCAGTACAAAAGGAAAGTAATTGAATATTTGAAAACCAGGGGTCTTGACTACGACACAGTGCCAATTCCTGAGCCAGTCATCAGTTGGATTCAGAAGAAATATCCCGACTCATGGCAGGATTATTTGAAAAAATACTAATTTAAAGCTGCAATACCCATGAAAATATTACGCCACAATCTGCTCACAGTTTTAATGGCAATCCTACTCCTAGGTGAACAGGGGGCAGGTCATTGTTCACACCAAAAGAATTGTGAGCAGAGGGTTGTGGATTTGGAATAAAAGTTGTAACTTTGTGGCGGAATGAAAAACTAACAGAAAATGCCAAGAAAAGCAAGAGACATATCCATCACAGGCATCTACCATGCAATGATGCGCGGCATCAACCGTCAGCGGATATTCGAGGATAGTTTGGATTGCGTTGACAAACGCTGACCTCTCCCCTGTTCACCTCCCCACCTCCCACCTCCCTGTTCACTCAGGGAAAGGATGATGTTCACTTCACCAGAATATAAATACTTCTTCAATTCCCAGTATCTTTGAACGAAGGCTGATTCACTTATGCCCATGTACATGGGCATAAGTTGCTCCACAAGGGCGCTGCGCACCTCTCCGTTGGGAATATCTAAAAGATAGTGAATTTTTTGTAATGTTGTATCCCCATTAGGGAAATTATTAGGGATGTATCGATTAATCAATAGTTTAGGGAGGATTGGTCTTAAAGCAAAGGCAGTCACTTTCACAAGTCACTGCCTTTTATTGTTAAGTGTTGGGGTTGTTTGTTAGAAGTAGAAATTCATTTGTTTGGGGTAGTAGAGAAGGCCTGAGCCAATCTCTTGTGACTTTTCGGTGCCGCAGGCTTGCTGCACGATGGTCAGCGCGAAGCGCATGGCCGAGGCGGGGCCGTTGGCGGTTACGATATTGCCATCCACAATCACGGGTGCATCGTGCATCTTGGCGCCATGCTGGCGAGCCTGAGCCTCGAAGCCGGGATAGCGGGTGGCCTCCTTGCCTTGGAGTATGCCAAGGGGAGCGAGCACTACGGCCGGGGCAGCGCAGATGGCGGCGATGTTGCCACCGTCGGCAGCGTGGGCCTTAAGAAGCTCGCAAAGGGGAGCAAACTGGGCTAAATTTGTGCTTCCGGGCATTCCTCCCGGGCATATCAGCCAGTCGGCATTGTTGAAGTTAAGCACTTCGGTCCAAATGCAGTCGGCAGCTACAGGGATGCCGTGAGCGCCAGTCACAACGGGAGTGTCGTTGATTGAAACAGTGCTGACTTGCAAGCCAGCTCGACGCATGATGTCGATTACGCTAAGTGCCTCGATTTCCTCGAAACCGTCGGCGAGAAACAGATAAGAGTAGTTCATACCAATGGCAGAATAAGGTGGTTGGTTATTGTTAGTGTTAGGTGTTACAGTTTTTTTATGGTTGGATTGCGAGCCCAATACATAAATCCGGTAAGCTTTATGATTTCAGACTGCAATTTACGACAATTTTGTGAGTAAAACAAACATAATGGCCAAAATGTTCATAAATTATCCTAAATTTACAACATTTTTTTATTAAAAAATTTGATTTTGGCAAAAAGAGCCGAAAAGTCAAAAAAAATTGCTACCTTTACACCCTAAATGTATTGCCGTAAAACAACCACAAGAATAAGCATATTAAAACAAAATAAAATCAAATAGTTAAGGGAATATAGAAATCTATATTTTGTTTTTATATACTTATTTTTGAGATTTTTTTGTTATTATTTTGTTACCTAAGAAAATTTTTGTAATTTTGTAGCGGTAACTTAAAATAATAACAATGGCACGACCAAAGAAAGTACTGAAAGCCAAAGAGCCAGTCAAAATCAGATTCAAGGCTCTTGCAAATGGCAACCAAGCCATTTACCTCGACATCTACCGAGGCAAGAAATGTAAAGAGGGAGAAAAGATAAGAGAATACAAGTTTCTCGACTTGTATCTTATCCCAGAGATTGATTCTGCTTCCAAGGTGAAGAACCAAAACACGCTTGAAGAAGCGGTCGCCGAAAAAAACAAGATGATTGAAGCGTTGAAGAACGCTAAGAACGGCATTGCTCCTAATCCCGCTGATGAATATAAGAACCTACTGCTTATTGATTGGGTGGGCGTTCTTATTGAAAAGAAAGAAAAAGAGATGGAGAAAGCCGAGGTGGAGAATAAGGCTAAAATTCAAAAACGAATCCAACTTTACCAAGCAGTCAAGAAACTGCTTATCTCTTATAAGGGCGAGAAGATACTGCTGGCTAATGTGGATAAGGAATATTGCCTTGGTTTTATGGACTTTCTAAAAAGTGCCAAATCGGCATATGGTAGAAAATTTGAGAAATCGACCACTTGGTTGTATAACTCGACTTTCATCACCATAATGAAAGATGCAGTGAGAAACAAAGTGCGTCTCACCAATCCTTATGACGAAATCGACCGAAAGGACAAAATCGCTGCTCCTAAAACTGACCGCCCTTATTTAAGTGCCGAGGAACTAAAACTGATGATTGATACAGACATCAAGAGTCATTCAGTAAAACAAGCATTCTTGTTTGGGTGTTTTTGTGGATTGAGATTGAGCGACATCGAAAAACTAACATGGGGAGATATTCGTAAGGATTCGGTTGACGGAAAGGAAAGATGGAGAGCCGATGTCGTAATGAAGAAAACTGGTCACAAAATCGTAGTTTCATTATCAGATGAGGCTCGTAAGTGGATTCCCGAGCGTAATGGCAAGTCCAATGATGAAAAGGTTTTCATCTTGCCCCCTGCCATTACATCAATCGAGAGATTTGTAAAGATATGGGCAGCCAAGGCTGGCATTGAAAAGAAAGTCACTTTCCATACAAGCCGCCACACATTTGCTACGCTGATGTTGACTTTGGGTGCAGACCTTTACACGGTCAGCAAGATGTTAGGACACCAAGATTTGAAAACTACCCAAATCTATGCCGACATCATAGATAAGAAGAAAGACCAAGCCGTTGACCTCGTTAACGGAATATTCTAAACTCAATCGGAAGCCTTGCTAATTGCGGCGAGGCTTCCACAATCGTCTAATATCGAAATCAAGTATTATGGTACAGAAAAACGAAGCGGAAGCTGCAATCCGTATAATCGAGGATATTATCAAAGGGAAAGTCTTTTGTATTGAAAATGACATTCCGCTATCCTTGAATGAAATTGAAGCTAAAAGATTGTATGAGAATACCTCACTTGTACAAAATTACATTTATGCAAATGATAAGGATTCAGAGATAATAAAGTCCTTTCTGAATCTTGACCACGGAATACTACATGGGTGTTTCAACATCACTCACTATCGACCATCAACAGAAGTGGATTATTATTTGTCACAGACACTTATAATGCGGCTTGATATTCGTGAACGTCTAAAATCTAATACTGCCTGGTCTAAAGCTGAGGATTCAGAGCCTACGGAAACTGTCATTTCGGAAGAAAAAAAAGAATGCTATATTCTACGAAAGGAAATTGATACGCCAAGAGCAAGAATGGTCTTTGATAAAGCCTTAGAAAATAAGTATATGGTAATAACAAAGGATGGTCGTTTTAAATGGTTGTTTGGCGGCAAGAGAGGGAAAGTCCGACTTGGTTATATGCTTCATAAAATCTATCGTCCAAAGGGAATTGAAGATGTACCAGAGCAATCTTTAAATGATTTGTTTGGTGTTACATCACTAAGTCAAACTATCTATCAAGTGGATGGCGTAAAGAGAAAACAATCTTGGAGAGAGGATATTGATAAGTTATTTGAGGGGATAGAATGACTTTATCTAGATTATTTATCAGTTTATTTATTTGGGTAAATATTCAAATAAATATTTATTTTTTTTCTTGATTCAGATTCATATTAATTTTGTGGAGTCAATTGAGAATTGATTTATTTCTATTTATCAGTTGACACCACAATTTTATTAACCCCCAAAATCATCACTATTATGCAAGATGAAATTATTTTAATGTTGAACGAAATCAAGGCTAACACGCTTCTTGCCGCCAAGAACGTGCTGACCATTGAGGACGTGGCACTGCTCACTGGATTGAGCAAGAGTTATCTCTACTCGCTAACGAGTAAGAAACAGATTCCCCACTACAAGCCTAATGGGAAGCTGATGTTCTTCGACCGCAAAGAGGTCGAGGAATGGATGCTTCAAAATCGAGTGAACACCACCGATGAAGCCCAGCAATCAACACTCGCTAAACACCTTAAAAGCCGTGTGAAATGAGAATCCCAATTGAAACACCCAAGCAGCAGCGTGTTTTCGATTACATCACGCAAGAACCACATTCAGCCATCGAAATATCCAAGGCTTGTTATTGTGATGCGAGAAGCGTAATAAGAACCCTCCGCAACAATGGAATAGCGGTAAATGACGAATGGCGGGATTCCGCTGACCATACCACTCGCTACAAGTGGTATTACATCAATCCCAATTATCCGATGAAGCCTAAAGTCCTATGCAATGGATAAGAGTGACAACACATTGGATTCATTTGTTTTCTATCCGTCTTTTCGGTCGTTGATAAAAGGGATTCCCAATGAGAAAGCCAAGATAATGCTATATGATGCAATAGCGGATTATGGTATTGAGGGATTGATACCTGACTTTTCAGAGATAGACCCCCTTGGCGTAATGATGGCTATCTTCAACGACTGCAAGAAACTGATAGACCAAGCAAAGGCTCACCGCAAAGAGGTATCCAAGAAACGCAGAAATGCGAGGTTCGGAATATCTGATACCGAGGAACAAAAAGCGACAAATGTTGACAATTGTCAACAAATGTCGACAAATGCCGACAAAATCACGAAAAGTCAAAAAAGCGTGACAAATGTCAATGGTATTGTAAATGATATTGCTAATGGTATTGAAAATGATAGTGGTAATAACTCACTTTTTCCTAACGTCAAAAGTGAGGGGAGAAAAAACACCAAGTGTTTTTCTCCACCTACCCTTGAAGAACTGAAAAAGTACATATCAGAAAATCAGTATCAAGTATCAGCGGAAATGTTTTTTGACTACTACACTTCCAATGGCTGGCAAGTAGGCAGAAACAAAATGAAAGACTGGAAAGCCTCGGTTCGCCAATGGCACTACCGCGACAATACATCACAAACAAACAATTCATCACTAAGCAATGGACTTTCTCAACAACAAGCAGTTTCTTATGCAAACAAGAAACGCACAACAGAACCAGGCTTCGGACTTATCGAGTAAAGATTACTCTAAAGTCTATGACTTGGTAAGAACCAAAGATGAACTATTTAAAGACTTCACTGACGATGGTCTTAACGAATGGTTTGAAGTAAACTCACCAAAAGAATTGTATGAGTATCTAAAAGCCGAAGCCTTGCTTCAAGGCGATACTCACGGATATTTCTCACGACCGATATTTTGTCAAGAAATAGATTGGTCTGTGGAAGCAGCTGAATGGCTTGGAATGTTTGAGTTCGGCAGCGTAGCGAAAGCCATCTGCCCCAAATTCCAAGTCCGTGAGGAATTGAAAGACATCTATAAAGACATCTTTCATTGGTGCGTAATGGATAGATTCGGCAATCTCGACCCAAACAAAGGTCTGTGGCTAAATGGAAATGTGGGTGTTGGAAAAACGACCTTGCTCTACATAGTAGAGGAATTTTGTAAGAGATACCGCCCACGTGACAGCAAGGGCTTCCCTTATTCTTTTGGGAAAAAATCAGCTTCCGAGTTCTACATGCTTTTTTGTGGAGATGATGATGACCAGCGAGAATTTGAGGATTACCTCGAAAGTTATAAATTGCTGATAGATGATATTGGCGTGGAATCCGAGAGCGGCAACAACTACGGCAAGAAAGCAAATGTTATCGAGTATGTTCTTGAACAGAGATACATCTTGTTTCAGCGTGAAGTGTACGCAGGTCGCACTTTCTTTACCCACGTCACCACCAATCTTACAATGGAGCAAATCCGCGACCGCTATGGAATCCGAGTGTTCGACCGAGTTAAGGATATGTTCAATGTGGTGACGATGTGCGGCAAAACATTCCGAGGTCAATAGTTTCTGCTATGATACTTGAAATGATACCCCAAGAATATTGGGCGCAGCTACAAATCGAATTGAACAGTATCGACTGGCAACAGTTCTTCAAGTTCAGAGAACCGCCTCGCCCCAAAGTGGAATCCGCTGACGAGCGCAGGGCGAGGGTCACGGCTGAATACGATGAGAGAATCAAGTTCAAGGCAGAGGACGAGAGATTGAAGAAATACGAAATGACAAGAAAGTCAAATAGACCTCGCTGACGAACTTGAAATTTCACTAACTTTGCAACACTTTGTATCTATTCGGCAACATTCATCACACAGAGTTATGAACCTTTTAAAGGCAAGACCGCCCCCCTGCTGCGGCTAATGGTCACTGGCACGACCAGGACTAAGACCGCCAAATATGTCGCTTAAATCGTTTCTGACACGTTTCCCAAGCGATATGGTACAATTCATCACATTCGGCGAGAAATCGCCACAAATCAAATTAAATAGCGAATTATGAATATTGACGAAATTCAAGAGGACGCTCCGCAGTGGGCTAAAGACCTCGTTTCGCAAATGGAGAAGCACAACGCACTCCTTCAAAAGCAACTCGACCTCCAACGAGAGAGCCGAGAGGCTGATGAGAATCGCAGAGCCGAAGCCGATGCGAGGGCAAAGGAAATTGAATACGCACGGCAGTGGGCGATGCAATTCCCTGACGATACTACCAACTGCAATCGCCAGCACTACGGAAACAACGCTATCGACCGAAAGGAAATGGGCTTGGAGTTCGACCCAGCCGAGGCGCAAAAGATGGCGCAGGAATGGGCGAGCAACCTCCCCAACAAATAACGACATCTAACATTCATCACGATTATGGAAAAAGATTATATAGTCATTAAGACCAACGAGAGCAAGGCGGCAAGTTACACCTCCGCACTTGACAAGATATGCGACATCTTGAACAATGCGGTTCAAGTGTTCAAGGGTCGTGGCTGGATTGAAAGCGACCCCACGACCGACAACTTCAAGGACTGGCTCAACGGCAATTGTAACGACATCAAGAGCCACATCGAAAGCGACTTCAACGAGGAAACCAAGGGCGTAATCAAGAGAGCAGTCCGCAATTTCTTCGATGGAGAAATGAGAAAGGCGAAAGCCGAAGCCGAGGCGGTTTTCAAGAGCAACATCACCGACCCCCTTAAATCCACATTCCGACTACTCAGCGAGCAGTCCAATATGGCTGATGTTATTCCGCTGGTCGTTTCATGCGAGGGAAAAGCGACCTACGACCCCCAAGCGGTAAAGGACTTGGCGAGCGACCTCGTTCCCTACGACCCCCAAGTAATAGCGTTCATCAAGAGAGCCAAGCAACTATTCCGCGACCTCGCCAAGTTCGACCAAGACGTGCGGAAGCTATCCCACGGCAGTGCCAAAGGCTGGGGAGATATTGACGAGATGAACAACTTCCTTTCGTCTGACGGCTCCAATATGTGGCTCGACCTCCGTGCGATGGCGTGGCTTGACTTCGGAAATGCCGAAGCGGTCGTTAATGAGGAACTTGTAATGACCGAGAACCACCACATTCAAGACATCGAGGACAAAGAGCAGTCGTTCCTCAAGCTGCTTGAAGATGTGGAGCAAACCGAGGTCAAACGGCGTGGCAGACCAGCCAAAAAGACACTGATTTGACGGCTTTAGGCTGATATGCCGTAGGTATGCTATCAATTCTTGCAGTATAACGACCTTTGTTTCAGTGGCTTGGCTATTGAAACAAGGGTCTTTTCGCTGATAAAATCCCTAACTTTTTTGGTCAAAATGAAAAAATACGACTATTCCACGGCAATAGACCAGTTATGCAACCTACCTATGAAGCTGATTAAAAAGCACTTGGATAAGGCTGACAAAGGACTTGGCGTTATGGACATCACGTTGAAAACAAGATGTTTTTGCAACGAATACGACTGGAAATTGCTATATAATCCACGCTACGATGAGCGACTGCACATTGTTTGGACTGACCCCAACGGCAAGGTGAAACTCCAAAAGGTATGCTTGGGATTCAAGCCGAGTAATCTGGGCAAGGGCAGGGTCAGGTTCTTCTACTGCAATGCGGCTGAAAAGCTCGTTCAGAAACTCTACTTCTCCCCCTATGAGGGATTCTATTCTCGGTATGCATTCAAGCACTGGCACTATTCCGATTCGTATAGCGGACACAAAGAAAGGCTATTCCACAAGTTCTACACAACATCTGAAAAAATATCCAAGTACGACCCCACCAAATACGGGGAGTATCGAGGCAAGCCGACCGCCAGGGCGAAGAAGTACGTCTATTGGGCTCAGCGGCAACAGTTCATTGAAAGGCTGATGGATATGGAAAACCAAAGGTTTGTCGAAAGCGGCGGTATGGAGAAACTTTTGAAATGGCTCCACGAAAACTGAAAATATGTTTTATAACATAATTTTGAAAAAATCATAACAAGGTTTTAACAAGGGTGTGCAAGTTTTTGGCACACCCCACGGACTTTGTGGTATGGTAACAATTCGGTAACATCTTCCGTAATTAACGGACGATTAACGGACATCTACGGAGCAGGGAACACCCAAGGATATTAAAAACCTACTGAGGTTTTACTTAGGTTCACGGCTCGCTGGAGATAGCAATTAGCAATGAATTAGCAATGGAAAACTACTAACAATCTACCAACAGAAATCAAGACTTTGCAGAGGTCGGAATGTGGGAAAAGTCGCAAAGTGAGAGAAATTGCGAAAAAAATCACAATTTGTTGAAAAATCAAAATTTTAACGCTTTTTGTAAATTGGGAAAATTTTAAAAATTTTAATCCTATTAAAAAAGAATGTTTGGTAATTCAAAAGAAATTTGTAATTTTGCTATCAGAAACCCACCAAAAATATGATAAAAGACCGCTTTTGTTATTATTTTGTTACCCACCCTTAAATTATGGTGGGTTTTATTATTGATAATTAAGTAGTTATAAAAAATTGCTACCTTTACACCCTAAAACATGATTAATCCTTACCACCCGTGGCAAAAAAGATAGTAGAGACCCCGCTGATGAAGCAGTATATCGAGATGAAGAAGAAGCATCCCGATGCTGTGCTGCTATTCCGAGTGGGCGACTTTTATGAGACATTCAGCGACGATGCCATCGCCGCTTCCGAGATACTTGGCATTACGCTTACGCGCCGCGCCAATGGGGCAGCAGCCTATGTGGAGCTGGCTGGCTTTCCCCACCATGCGCTCGACAGCTACCTGCCCAAGCTTGTGCGTGCCGGCAAGCGAGTGGCCATCTGCGAGCAACTCGAAGACCCAAAGCTGACCAAAAAGCTGGTAAAGCGCGGAATCACCGAGCTGGTGACTCCAGGCGTAGCGATGAACGACAATGTGCTCAATCACCGCGAAAACAATTTCTTGGCTGCTCTGCACCTTGACAAGGGTCAGGCTGGCTTAGCGCTGCTCGATATCAGCACGGGCGAGTTCTTGGTGGGCGAGGGCACAGTGGAGCAGATGGACAAGATGCTGGCCAGCTTTGCACCCAAAGAGCTGCTGATCGAGCATGGCAACAAACCGAGAATCGAAACGGAACTGTCGAACAGGTATTTGTCGTTCGACCTCGACGACTGGATTTGGACCCAGGATGCAGCTATGGAGCGGCTGCTCAAGCAATTTGAGACCAAGAACCTCAAGGGCTTCGGTATCGACAAGATGCACCGCGCCATAATTGCGGCGGGGGCAATCCTTTATTACCTCGACATCACCCAGCACACCCAGACTGGCCATATCACATGCATCTCGAGGATCGAGACTGACCAGTTTGTGCGCCTCGACCGCTTTACGGTGCGCAATCTCGAGATCTTCGAGCCAATGTGCGACGAAGGCACCAGCCTGATTAAGGTAATCGACCGCACGGTGAGCCCCATGGGCGCGCGAATGTTGAGCCGATGGATGTCGTTCCCGCTCAAGGATGTCAAGGCCATCAACGAGCGCCTGGATGTGGTGGAATATTTCTTCCGCCATCCAGATGAGCGTGAGAGCATCAAGGAGGGCATTTCGGCCATTGGCGACCTGGAGCGCCTGGTGGGCAAGATATCCACGCTAAGGCTGACTCCGCGCGATGCAGTGCATCTGAAGACTGCCTTGGATGCAATCCGCCCCATAAAGAAAATCTGCATGGAGGCTGACTTGGCGCCGCTGCGAGCCATAGGCGAGAGGCTCGACTCCTGCCGAGCGCTGCGCGATAAGATAGAGCGAGAATTGAATCCCGACGCTCCCGCTGACATCAATCGCAACAACGGAGGCGCCATCAAGACAGGGGTCAACGCTGAGCTGGACGAGCTGCGCGATCTGCATCGCGACAGCAAGGGCTATCTGCGCAAGGTGCAGGAGCGTGAGCAGCAAGCCACCGGCATCCCATCACTCAAGATCGGATACAACAATATCTTCGGCTACTACCTGGAGGTAACTAATACTCACAAAGCCAAGGTGCCTCAGGATTGGATACGCAAGCAGACCCTGGTAAATGCCGAGCGCTACATCACTCAGGAGCTAAAGGATTATGAGGAGAAAATCCTGGGTGCAGAGGAGCGAATCTTGGCTCTTGAAAATCAGATTTATGCTGACCTGATTAAGGAGATGGGCAACTATATCAACGCCTTGCAGCTCGATTCACACCTGCTGGCCAGGCTCGACTGCCTCAACTCATTCACTCGCGTGGCTATCGAGAACAAATACAATCGCCCCGAGGTGGACGATTCGCTCGACCTTATCTTGGTGGATGCGCGCCACCCGGTGATTGAAAAGCAGTTGCCAGCTGGCGAGCCATATATAAGCAATACTGTGGAGCTAAACAACGAAGGCGCGCAGGTGCTGATGATCACAGGACCCAACATGAGCGGCAAGTCGGCATTGCTGCGCCAAACAGCCTTGAATGTGATTTTGGCTCAGATGGGTTGCTATGTGGCAGCGGAGAGCGCCAAGATTGGCATTGTTGACAAGATATTCACCCGTGTGGGGGCCAGCGACAATATCTCATTGGGCGAGAGCACATTTATGGTGGAGATGAACGAGGCGGCTTCGATTCTCAACAATATGAGCCAGCGATCACTAATCCTATTCGACGAGCTGGGCCGAGGCACCAGCACCTACGATGGCATTTCGATAGCGTGGGCTATCGTGGAGCATATCCACGAGTGGTGCGGCATACACCCCAAGACACTATTTGCCACCCACTACCATGAACTCAACGAAATGGCTAAGACCTTCGGCCGCATCCGCAATGCCAATGTGTCGGTCAAGGAAATCGATGGCAAGGTGGTATTCCTGCGCAAGTTGGCTCCGGGAGGCAGCGAGCATAGCTTCGGCATTCATGTGGCTAAGTTGGCTGGTATGCCCCAAAGCATAATAAAGCGTGCTGAGCAGGTGCTGCAGCAGCTGGAGCAAGCCAACACTCGCGATGAGATAAAGATTGACGCTCCCGACGCTGAGGAGGGTATGCAGCTGCGACTATTCCAGCTTGATGATCCAGTGCTGGGACAGGTGCGCGACGAACTGCTGCATCTCGACATCAACAATCTCACGCCGATGGATGCTCTCAACAAACTTAATACTCTGCGCAATATTGTGACAGGCAAATGAGTTTATGCTACATCATAATAAATACTATTGATTATGGCTAAATACGATGTGCGCGCCCTGCAACTGCGCATTCTTGATATCCTGAAGATGTTCGACAAGGTGTGCCGCGAGCATAACCTACGCTATTGCCTGGTGGGAGGCACATTGATTGGCGCGGTGCGCCACAAGAGCTTTATCCCATGGGACGACGACTTGGATGTGTCGATGCCGCGCCCCGACTACGAACTGCTCATTAAGAACTGCAAGGAATGGTTGCCAGCCCCTTACGAATTGGTATGCGCCGAGAATGATCCTGATTATCCGCTGCCTTTCGCCAAGATTCAGGATGCAAACTCAACTCTCATTGAGCGCAAGCACCTGTATTATCTGGGCGGACTGTATATGGACATCTTCCCCTACGATGCTTGGCCCGACGGCAAGGCGGCTCGATGGTGGCAGGCCACGCAGTATGCTTGGCTCAAACAGTGCCTGTATCTGATTCATCGCGACCCATATCGCCATGGCCATGGACCCAGCTCGTGGGCTCCGCTCCTTGTGCGCAAGCTGTACACGATGCAGGGTTTGCAACGACGCATACGCAAGGTGCTCACTAAATATGATTATGCTAAGGCGCATTATGCATCAAGTTATACTGATGGCTTGAAAGGAGTGCTGCCCAAGCGCATAACCGATGTGTACAGTCCCTACGAATTTGAGGGCGAGCAGATGATGGGCATCAGCAATTACGATGAGTACCTGACCCATCAGTACGGCGACTATATGAAGATACCGCCGGAAGAAAAGCGTATCCAGCACAACTTCCATTATCTCGATTTGGACCATCCCTATCGTGATTATAAAGGCGAAGCGGAATAAAATTCTAAAAGAGGCCTCCGATTTGGAGGCTTTTTCTATAAATCGCAATCGGATTGGTAATCCGAGTTATATTGGCTAATTTTGCCGCAAAATCAATCAAACATTTTAAAATGGCAAATTCACTGAAGAAAGCCACGCTGTGCGTGCAAGCTGGCTGGCAACCCGAGAATGGCGGTCCACGACAGCTTCCCATCATACAGAGCACTACATTCAACTATGCCAACTCTGAGGAGATGGCAATGCTCTTCGACTTGAAAAAAGAGGGCTATTTTTACACTCGACTCCAAAACCCCACTAACGACCAAGTAGCCAATAAGATTTGTGCCCTTGAGGGAGGAGTAGGGGCTATGCTCACATCAAGCGGCCAGGCTGCCAACTTCTATGCAGTGTTTAATATCTGCGGCTCGGGCGACCATTTCATAGCCTTCAACGACATCTACGGAGGCACATTCAATCTGTTTGGGGTGACGATGAAGAAACTTGGCATCGAGTGCACTTTCGTAAGCGCTGATGTCACCGATGAGGAAATCGAGGCACTGATTCGCCCCAACACCAAGCTGATTTTTGGCGAGACAATTTCAAATCCCGGTTGCAAGGTGTTTGATATCGAGCGTTTTGCCAAGTTAGCTCATAAGCATGGATTGCCGCTGATTGTGGATAATACATTTGCCACGCCTGTCAATTGCAATCCCTTCGATTGGGGTTGCGATATCGTGACACATTCCACTACCAAGTACATGGATGGCCATGGCAGCCAGGTAGGCGGCGTGATTGTGGATAGCGGCAATTTCGATTGGGATGCCCATGCCGACAAGTTCCCAGGCCTTACCACTCCTGATGAGTCGTACCACGGGCTGACCTATACCAAAGCTTTTGGCAAGAACGCATATACCACCAAGCTGGTGGCTCAGCTGATGCGCGACCTCGGCAGCATACCCGCTCCGCAAAACTCATTCTTGCTCAACCTCGGACTTGAGACGCTGCATCTGCGCATGGCTCAGCATTGCAAGAATGCGCAGAAGGTGGCTGAGTTCTTGGAGGCAGATCCGCGCGTGGCTTGGGTCAACTATCCTGGACTCCCCTCATCGCAAAGCTATGAGTTGGCACAGAAGTACCTGCCTAACGGTTCGTGCGGAGTGCTGGCATTTGGCCTTAAGGGCGACCGAGACCTGGCTATTCGCTTTATGGATTCACTGAAGCTGATTCGCATAGCCACCCACGTGGCCGATGCTCGCAGTTGTGTGCTCCATCCTGCCAGCCATACCCATCGCCAGCTCAGCGAGGAGCAACTGCTGGAGGCTGGAATCGCACCCGACTTAATCCGACTGAGTTGCGGCATCGAGGATGCTGATGACCTTATCGCCGACATCAAGCAGGCCCTGGATGCAGCAACAAAATGATTTAGATGCCTTCGGACGAAATAGATGAATAAATAGAATCTTGAGTTACTAAGAGGTAGTCGATATTCGGCTGCCTCTTTAGCATTATTAGGGCGGAGTCGGTGGGGAGGGCCATTGATGATGTGGCCAAGGCATCAGCCAAGGCACAGGTGGGCGCAATGATGGTAGCGCTCAGGGTGGAGGTGAGTGCTGGATGGCCAGTGCGAGTGCTGATGGTATGATACACGAGGCTGTCGCCAAGCTGCCGGAAGTTGCGATAGTTGCCGCTGGTAGCGAGGCAGCAGTCGGTGAGTGAGAGCACAGTGAGTTGGTCATGGGCTGTAGGATCGTTAACTGGAGCATCCACCTGAATGTGCCAATCTTCGCCGCGAGGGTTGAGGCCGGCAAGTGCCATTTCGCCGCCTACCTCCACCATGTAATTGTGGCAGCCGTTGCGCTGGAGCATCCGAGCGATTAGGTCAACGCCGTAACCCTTGGCAATGGCAGAGAAGTTAAACTCAGTCTTGGTTGACTTTTTCATCACGTAACCATCATCGGTTATTTGGCAGTTGCGGATACCGACTGAGGCCAAGGCATCTGCGATTTGTGATGGCGACGGCATTGAGTCGGTGCCTTGCTTGTAACCAAAGCCCCATAGATTGATTAGGGGAGAGATAGTAGGGTCAAAGGCACCACCGCTGATGCTGCATGCTTGCTGGGAAAGAGCAAATACCTCGGAGAAAAGCGAATCTGCTACCACTGAATCGCCACGATTTATTTTAGTGATGAGTGACTCGTTATTAAAGGGCGACAAGGAATTGTCGATCAATTGCATCTGATGCGTGATTGAATCATTCAAGTCGCGGTCACTCTTATAGGTTATGTGGTAAGTGGTGCCCCATGTAGCACCAGCCACCGAGCGATATTCCTCCTGCGGTTTACAGGACAGAAAGACAAAAAGAATTGAAATTAAAAAATAATTTAAATTTTTCATGCTACTTGCACGGGGATGCCGGTGGCAGCGGTGATTTGCTGGCCGATGAGTTCGAGTTCGGATTTCGGCACTTTTTCCAGGCTCTGTTCTGGAGTCTTGCGGTCGATTGAGTAAATCATTACCTCGCGAGGCTTAATCTTGGAGTAAGCCTCAATGAGGGCCTCAATTTCTTCGGGGGTGGTATTGTCGATTTGCGCGCCGTCGTGAACGCCGCGAGTGAACATGGTCTGGATAATGCCAGTGCCTTCAAATTGCTTCAGGTCATGGATCACTTTTTTGCAGGTGAATGAGGACGAATTGGGGCGGTCGAGCAGGCGCATGGTAGTATCTATGGCACTGTCGAGCTTTAAGATATTGTTGTCCACCTTTTTCAAGGCTGCAGCCACTTCGGGTTTGTGCACCATGGTGGAATTGGTAAGCACGCTCACCTTGGCTTCGGGATAATATTCATTGCGCAGAGCAATCACATCATCAACCACGCCAGCGAAGTCGGGATGGAGCGTAGGTTCACCATTGCCTGAGAATGTGATTACATCGAGCTTGATGCCATCTTTATGCATCTCGATTAGCTTGGCGCGTAACGCCTTGTCCACCTCTTCGCGCGGTGAAATCCCAGCTTGCCCTCGGCCCTGGGCGTTGTATCCAGCCTCGCAGTAGAGGCAATCGAAGCTGCATACCTTGCCATCGTTGGGCATAAGGTTGATGCCCAGCGAGGTGCCCAAGCGGCGCGAATGGATGGGCCCGAATATTGTGTCGTGAAAAAGAACTGTCTGCATCTTGTTTTGGCGTTTTTAGAGTGCAAATATATAACAAATTTGCGGATACTGATGAAAATTTTTCACAGTTAATTAAAATAAATTTTTATGGTTACAAGAATATTGTGTAAATTTGCAGAAACATACCGATACAAAACACTGCCTCTATGATAAAAAAACTTACACTTATTGCAGCCTGTGCGGCTGGCTTGATGGCTCAGGCTGGCGAGCCCACTATGGCACCTGCAAATGGCTATCCAGATTTCGCCATGGGAGGCGACTTGTCGTGGACCACTCGCATTGTGGATAATAATATCTATACCTATTATTTAGAAAATGACATTAGCTCTGACCAGATAACCACAGTGCCAGATATGGTGCTTGACCATGGCTTTGATGCTGTACGCCTGCGCGTGTGGGTAAATCCCGATGCCAACGAAATGATCAAAAGTAAATGGACATTCTATATTTCGGGCGTCACGGGTGGATATGATTGCACAGGTACTTATGGCTATGATGGCACATCTGATTTAGTTGCCCTTGCCACGATGTTTGCCAACAAGGGCGCGCGCATCATGGTGGCATTTCACATGAGTGACACCTTTGCCGACCCGGCTCGCCAATTCAAGCCTAAGGCTTGGGAGGACTGCACCACTGGCACCCAACTGGCCGAGCGCGCATCGGCTTATGTGCAGGATGTGCTGCAGCAGCTCTATGATGCCAATGTGAATGTGGCTTGGGTGCAAATCGGCAATGAGACTCGCACTGGCATGATGAAATACAGCCTGCCAGATGAAAATAATTCCACCCTTTCGTATCAGTGCACGCCTAATTGTGAAATCAGCAACTCAAATATCACTGGCACAAAGAATTTTGTGAAGGTATTCTCGGCTTGCGCCGAGGCTGCCAAGAGCGTGTATCCTAAGGCAAAGACATTGATTCATCTTGACAGTGGCAATGACTGGAGCAAAATCAATTGGACACTTAGCGCCCTTACAGCCCAAGGCTTCAATTCTGACATGTGCGATTTGGTGGGTCTGTCGCTCTATCCATGCAGCGATCAAAACACCAGCGAATGGCAGCCGGCCACTGACAAATGCTTGGATACCATACAGCAGACCTATTCAACCTATGGATTCCCAACCATAATCTGTGAAATAGGCATGAACAACGAGTGGACCAAGGCTCTCCCCAATGGCACTCAAGCTCAGGGCATAGCACAGTGCAATGAGGATGTAAAGGCATTCACTCAGTATCTTATTGACAACCTGCGTGAACAAGACAGCACGTGCGAGGGTTTCTTCTACTGGGAGCCGGAGACTGACTATCTCGATGGCTACACCATGGGTGCCTGCGTGGCGGCCAATCCGGGCAGCTCATGGCCGCGCGACAAGGTGACTGCCAATGACTACTGGAAGACAGTAAAGGAAAATTCGACTTTCCCCGATGGCGGCCTGGTGGCTTATGAAAACGCTGGCATTTCGAGCGTGACAAGCGACGACTATGCTCCTGCGCGCTATTACAACCTGCAAGGCATCGAGATAGTCAATCCAACCCGCGGCCTCTATATCAAGCGCCAAGGCAACAAGTCAGAAAAATTAATTATAAACTAATAATTCTCCGTGGCCTCCGTGGCTCCGTGGTGAATAAAAAATAATAATTTATCCGTGGCCTCCGTGCCTCCGTGGTGAATATAACTAATATGGGCAAGAACAAGCTAAGAAAATTTGCTGAGATGGAGCACATGGACTGTGTGCTGCAGTATCCATTTGCTGTGGTCCGAGCTGAGGGCGGCTTTCCTCTGCGTGGCAAATGGCGCGAGCGCTTTGGCAACGACAATCCCATTGTGCTTGAGCTTGGCTGCGGCAAGGGCGAATATACAGTGGGCTTGGCTCGCCTTAATCCTGACAAGAACTTCATTGGCATCGACATCAAGGGTGCGCGCATGTACACTGGCGCTAAGATTGCCGAGGAAGAGGACTTGAAGAATGTGGCCTTTCTGCGCACTTCGATTGAGCTCTTGCCCCATTTTTTTGCACCAGGCGAGGTATCGGAGATTTGGATTACCTTCCCCGACCCGCAGATGAAGAAGGTGCGCAAGCGCCTTACAGCCACTAATTTTCTTGACTTGTATCGCCAGGTGCTTTGCGATGGAGGGTTGGTGCATCTCAAGACCGACAGTCCATTCCTCTACACCTATACCGATGCCATGCTCCAGGCCTCGGGCATCGAGCCAGTGTACAACGTGGATAATCTCTATGGCACCGAGGGCAATGAAGATGGGTCGGAGCATTTAGATGCAGCGAGCGTGGCAGGGCTGAAGCCAGTGATTCCAATTCCCAACATGCGCACCCATTACGAGCAGCAATGGCTGGAGCGAGGGCTTACCATCAAATTCTTGTCGTTCCCATTGCGAGCCAGCGATACCTTGGCAGAGCCAGAGATTGATATTGAGCCTGATGCTTACCGCAGCTATTCGCGAAGAAGTGACAAAATCAATAAGTGACAGTTAAATAATTAAGCGTTAGCCAATGTACGGCTTCAACGGTTTTGCCGTTGATATATAAATTATGACACAACTATATCCAAAACTCATTTTAGATGCCCTGCGCAATGTGAAATATCCAGGCAAGGGCAAAGATATCGTGGAACTCGGCATGGTAGAAGATGACATGCGCATCGATGGTAACCATGTGGAGTTCTCGCTTGTGTTTGACAAGCCTAACGATCCTTTTATGAAATCGTTGGTCAAGGCTGCTGAGACTGCCATCCTGACCTATGTGGACAAAGACGTTGACATTCGAGGTAATATCCATACCAAGACGCGCCACGAGCAAGCTGCGGCCGCTCCCAAGCGCGCACCGCTGCCCGGTGTAAAGAATATCATAGGCATTTCGTCGGGCAAGGGCGGGGTAGGCAAGTCAACCGTGGCTGCGAATCTCGCTGTTGCTCTCGCTCGCGAGGGTTACAAGGTCGGACTTCTCGATGCTGACATCTTCGGCCCCTCGGTGCCTAAGATGTTCGGCTGCGAGGATGCCCAGCTGTATATGCACGAGGTGGATGGGCGCCAGCTTATCATCCCATTCGACAAATACGGGGTTAAATTGCTGTCGATTGGCTTTCTGGTGAATACCAACGATGCTATGGTATGGCGCGGTGCGATGGCGTCGCGCGCACTCAATCAGCTGATTGAAGACGGCGATTGGGGAGAATTGGATTATTTCCTAATCGACATGCCTCCCGGCACCAGCGATATACATCTTACTCTGGTACAGACACTCGGCATCACAGGCGTAGTGATTGTAAGCACTCCGCAAGAGGTGGCTTTGGCCGATGCACGCCGAGGCATTGCAATGTTCCAGGGCGAGAAGGTGAATGTGCCGGTGCTTGGAATCGTGGAGAATATGGCATGGTTTACGCCTGAGGCACATCCTGATGAGAGATATTATATCTTTGGCAATGGCGGTGCCCAGCGCTTGGCCGAAGAGCTTAATGTGAAGCTCTTGGCTGAGATTCCGCTTGTGGCTGCTGTGGGCGAACATAGCGATAATGGCGACCCTATAGCCCTTGGCGATTCCATATCAGCACAGGCTTTCATGCACCTTGCCCATGAGGTAATCGACGCAGTGGATACTCGCAACCAGATGCTGCCTCCAACCCGCAAAGTAGAAGTAAAACACTAATTATGAAGATACTTGTAATCAACGGCCCTAATCTCAATCTTTTAGGCAAACGCCAACCAGAAATCTATGGCAAAGATACCCTTGCTGACATTGCCGAAAGGGTAGATACAGTATTTGGCAGCCAGGCTCAAATCACTTGGTGGCAGAGCAACCATGAGGGTGAAATCATCGACCGCCTGCACGATGCCGGCTACGGCAAAGAAAAGATGGACGGCATTGTGCTGAATGCAGGAGCCTACACCCACACCTCGCTGGCATTGGCCGATGCGATTGCAGCAATCCCAGTGCCTGTGGTAGAGGTACATTTGAGCAATATCTTCTCGCGCGAGGAGATTCGACATCGTTCGCTCATTGCTCCAGTGTGCTGCGGATCTATCAGCGGATTTGGCTGGCATAGCTACCTGCTGGCGGTTGAGGCTTTGCTCATGAAAAAGACTAATGGTGATTGAAAATTTGGTTTTTCCGATGTTGGCTCTTTTTCGTTTTAAGGGATAAAACCAAATTTGAGTTATAAGCGTTATAGATTTATGTGAATCGAAAAAAACTAACTTTTTAAGAAACGAAGTTATGAAAAAGTTGTTACTATCAGTTGCTGTTGTGGCCGCTTTGGCCATGGCATCATGTACCAGTAAGGCCGACAAAGCTGCCGAAGAAGCTGCTGAGGTCCAATCTACAGAAATCGTAAGCCAACTCGATAAGGCTACCACCGATGCTGAGGCAAAGGACATTGTTGACAAGGCTATTGACCAGGCTAACGAGCTCATCAAGGAAGGCAAGGCTCAGGAGGCTAAGGACTTGCTTGATGAAATAGCACCTACCGTAAAGGACAAATATCCTACTCTCGCTGAGACCATCGATAAGGCTAAGACCGCTGCTGCCGCAGCTGTAACTGTGGACAAGGAGAAAGCCGATTCGTTGAAGGAAGCCGCCAAGGAAGCCGCTGATTCAGCCAAGGAGGCTGTGAAGGATGCTGCCAAGGAAGCTGCCGATTCAGCTAAGAGCAAGGCATCGGCTGCCGTTGAGAACGCTGCCAATGCTGCATCAAATGCAGCCAACGCAGCTGCCAGCAAGGCCAGCGACGCTGTGAACAGCGCCAAGGATGCCCTTAAGGACAAACTGAATTAAAAGAATTTTACCACACTTGGAGACGGCCTCCTCACGGGAGGCCGCTTTTTTCTAACTAATACCAATCAACCCAGTATGAAGAAGAGACTTGTGATTTCTACGGGTGCTGGCATGAGTGCCGAAAGCGGCATCAGCACCTTCCGCGATGCTGGAGGCCTATGGGAGAACTATCCTGTGATGGATGTGGCCAGCGCTGATGGCTTCCGCCGCAATCCCGAGCTTGTGCATCATTTCTACAACGAACGCCGCAAGCAGCTCGTCGCCGTTCAGCCCAATGCTGGCCATAAGGCTATTGTGGATCTGGAGAAGTATTTTGATGTGTATGTGATCACTCAGAATGTGGATGATCTGCACGAACGCGCTGGCAGCAAGAATGTGATGCACCTGCATGGCGAGTTGATGAAGGTGCGTGCTCTTGATGACGAATCGAAGGTGTATCAGCTAAAGCCTGAATCGTTGGAGACCACACCTGAGACTGTGATTGACGGCCATAAGGTGCGCCCGCACATCGTATTTTTCCAGGAGGCTGTGCCTATGTTCGAGCCTGCTACGGCCTTGGTATCTACGGCTGATATCTTTGTGATTATCGGCACCACGCTGTCGGTATATCCGGCTGCTGCTCTGCTGCAATATGTAAAGCCTGGCACACCGATATATTACATCGACCCCAAGCCGGCCGCTGTGCCTCCCTTCGTCCACGTCATCCCCTACGGCGCCAGCGAGGGCATGAAAAAGCTCACCCAAATGCTCCTCGCCCAAGAAAAAGCCGAGCAATAAATGACAAAAGGATAGCCCTTTGTAGGAGTTCCTGTTTAAAAATCTGTTCAATGTATTGAGCAATTTTAAGGCAAAATTGCTCAATGCATTGAACAGATGTATATTTTCAACATAAAAAATAATAAATTTAACCGATTAAGTATTGGTTAGTTAAATAAATTTTTGTATCTTTGCTGTCTAATATAACTGTTTAATGCTTTGAACAGTTATTTCTATTATTTGTTTAATTGATAAAGCATAGGATTAGTAGGATATGGAATCTTTATTTGAAAAGCAAGACTTGTTGTTACGCTCTACAAGTATGAAGATAGTACGTAGCTACATGGAAGAAGTAAACTGGAATGCCCAGTTGCTATGTATAAGAGGGCCGCGCGGTGTAGGAAAATCCACCTTGTTGCGTCAATATATAAAACTGAATTTCCCACTTGGATCAAGAGAGGCATTGTACTGCTCATTGGATTGGGTTTATTTTAGTCAACACTCAATGCTCGAAGTGTCAACCAACTTTTATAAAATGGGAGGGAAACTCCTTGTTTTCGATGAAGTACATAAGTATGATAACTGGAGCAAGGAAATAAAGGAAATATCCGAACTTTACCCTTCGATGCAAATTTTCTTAAGTGGGTCATCCCTGCTCAATCTTTTGAATGGAGATGCTGACTTATCGCGTAGATGCCGCAGCTATGACATGCCTGGCCTTTCTTTCCGCGAATTCTTGATATTTTATCATCAGATATCCATTCCCAAAATTTCTCTTGAGGATATGCTTAGAAATCCAGTGGAATTAGCAAATGACGTCAACGAGAAATGTCGTCCGCTACAGCAATTCCATGATTATTTGAATGTGGGATATTATCCTTACTATCTTAACAATCGAATTGATTATTATCCATTGATTGAACAGATGGTAAATTATGTGGTGGATGTGGAACTGCCTCAATTGCGTGGAATTAGCACATCTAAGATACGCCAGGTGAAAGCTCTTTTGAATGTATTGGCTCAGCAAGTTCCCTTCGAAGTTGACTTGTCGAAACTTGCCAGAGCTGTAGGTTTGCAACGCAACACTGTGTTGGAATATCTTAATCATCTTGCGGATGCTAAATTGCTTACATTGCTGTATAGTGACGCAACTTCAATTAAGAAGATGCAAAAGCCCGACAAGATATATCTGGATAATCCTAATCTGCTTTATTCTTTGGCTACTACTCCAGTGAAGATTGGCACCGCAAGAGAATGCTTCGCTATTAACCAGTTAAGCTATAACCATAAAGTGGAATATGGCAAGACTCAGGGAGATTTCCGAATTGATGGGAAATGGACATTTGAAGTAGGTGGGGAGGATAAGACCTACGATCAAATCGCAGACTTACCAAATTCTTATATCTTTGCTGATAATATCGAAATGCCCTATGGTCATAAACTGCCTCTATGGCTTTTAGGCTTTCTATATTAAATTATCATTACCTAATCCCTCTTCACATTTCGCTTGAGCTCCTAAATTAGTAAGGAAAAGGGAAAGGTGAGAAGGATTAAGTTTCATTAAACGGTCTCTAATGCGTGAAGGCTTAGTGTAATATCGTTAAACGGTAAATCAAAACACTAGTGAAAAATTCCCTTGGAAATATGCTTCGATAGTAGAGAGCAACAGGCTTTTGCCAAATCTGCGAGGGCGGGACAGAAATACAAAACGTGTTTTTCTTATCAATTGCGCGATAATACCTGTCTTGTCAACATATACGGCTCCTTGAGTCCTAATTTCTTGGAAGGACTGCCATCCCACTGGGTATATTATTTGTTTGCTATTCATTACAATGACTTTTATGCAAAAGTACAAAATTTTTCCACATTTTCAAAACAGAATTTAGAGTTAAGTGGTGATTGGATAATTACTCGGTTGATCAAATTGTGCGCAACAATATCTACGATGCTTTCTATACCTATGAGTTTGCCGAGCTTAAAGCCCTCAACTTCCAATTATCCTACCCTCAGCAGAATTAATGAGAAAAACTTTTTTCTCAAAATATTCTAAGTTTACTAACAAGATTGTTACAAACAAAGTTATTTCCCCATAGATGCCTGAATATTAGAAGTCGACAAAACAGCTATCGACGAAGGCGTGGTGCTTTCAATAACCTCGATGGATTGAAATAACATAAATTATAGAACCTTGTACCGATGGCGGCTACGATAAGGGTCATCAAAGGTGATACATAATTGAAAATGCAATAAGGAGCATAGACTAATGTGGGGATTCCTAACACTGCGGCTTGTGTAACTCCACAGGTGCTCCATGGAATAAGCACCGAAGTGACTGTGGTTGAGTCTTCGATGGTGCGGCTCAGCAGCTTGTTTTCAAATCCCAGGTCTTCGTAAGTTTTTTGGTAGATATTACCATTGAGAATGATAGCGGTATATTGGTCACAGGTGCATATATTCAGCGCCACGCCTGTGACAGTGCTTGCTGATACCAAATTAAATCGAGCACGAGCCGAGGAGGAAGCAGTGCTTCGGTCCATTCCCTTGATAATGAAGTGTGTAAAGCCATTCATCATCGAGCGCAACATATTGCTGCATAGCAGTGAGGCCCCGAAGCAAATCGAACAAATTACCAAAATAATGGTGCTGCTCATGCCAATCAATCCTCCTGTGTCAACCAATTCATTGATAAATGCATCGCCAGTCTGCGCATGGGTGCCCTGGATGCCCACTAAGGCCAATTGACGTATATGGTCGGTTACGCTTCCTTCGGTACCTGAGCCAATTAAAACATCGAGAAAATTAGGCTGCAACCAGAAAGCCATGACCAAAGATAAGCATGATGATAACGCCATTGTGGCAAGAGCTGGGACCTTGCAAACGATAAGTACAATAGTCAGCAGTGGCACAATAAGCGTAAGAGGTGAAATATAGAAAATAGAATTGAGACTATCCACTAAATCTGAATGGTCGATGGTTTTGGTAATATTGAGATTGAGTCCTACTACTGTAAACACTATGCATGCAATCGTGAGCGATGGCACAGTGGTGGCCATAAGATTTCGTATATGGGTATAGAGAGGAGTTTTTGTGGTAGAAGAGGCCAAGATGGTGGTTTCGCTAAGCGGAGATACTTTGTCGCCGAAATAAGCACCAGAGATAATGCTTCCTGCGGTCCATCCCATTGGCACCCCGAGGGCATTTCCAATTCCTAAGAGGGCAATGCCGATGGTGGCAACGCAGCTCCACGAGCTGCCCGTCATTAATGAAACTCCCGAACATACCAGACATGAGGTGACGAGGAAAAACTTTGGTGAAATCACTTGTGTGCCATAGCATATCATCGTGGGTACAGCTCCGCTTACCATCCAAGAGGCCGAAAGCAATCCGATAAGGAGCACGATAAGCATCGATTCGAGCGTGTCTGCCACGGTGCGGCCCATGCTCTCTACAAATTCGCCCCATGTGCAATAGTGGCGCCACAGAGCCAGACCGATTGAAACCATCGTAGCGATAATCATAGCCAACTGCACGTTGCCGCTGTTGACATCGCCATCGAATAAATATATAATACCTCCGATAAGAGCTAATAGTACGACCAAAGGTACCATGCCCATTAACGGATGAGGCATCCTGCGATTTTCCATTGTTGTATGTGAATTGTACCTATTTCTCTGAGTTGCAAAATCTTCCGCAAAGTTACAATATCTTTTTGATTTACACAACAAATCCCCAAGAGATTTCTAACATTAGCTATTTTCAAAAATTTTCCAAATAGGTTAATACACTTCTATATGTTTTTATTTGATTTCAAAGAAATCAAATCCTAATTTTTTAATGGCTTGCATCGCACCTAACTCTTGTTCAGGGGTCCTAATTTGAGAATAAGTAGTAATTTGACCACTTATTTCTTTGAATCCCTCCTCTTCTATTAAAATAGCGTCTTTATGATAACTGGTATTTGCACCACCTACTATTTGAAATAATAAGGAATTGTCAGATTTTGCATTGGCTATAGCCAGCTTACTACCAACAAATTCTTTTATGGTCTTAATATTATAAAAGAGTAAGAATTTCTTACCGATCTGATGAAGCATCTGAGAATTGATTTTTTTAAATGGTCCTAAAACACTTCTATCATCCCTAAATCTAAGGTATAAACCACGCCGTAGAGTCTTACCATCTTTCTCTATGCATTCAAAAAATTCTTTTTTAAGTAATTCTTTCTTTTCAACATATTCTTTTACTAAGTTTAACCTCATCATATTTAGCACATTAATTATAAGGTCTTCTTCGTTTTGAAGAAATGACTTTATGTCTTGATCTAATTTATCCGTGATTGCAATAGGTGGAGTATCGGGTTTAGTTACTTCCATAGCATGTATAAATTGGTTGATGAAAGAAAAGGGATTGTTATCTCGAACAGGTACTAATACTTTATTCAAGAACTCTTGATATGTTATTTTTGTATAACCTGAATGTTGTTCGGTTAGTCCATCAGGATTTGGGGCAAGAACAACAAAATATGTATTCTTTCCTTTGTATTTGTCGTAATACCTTTTTAATTGGTTGTTAGAAGTATCCGCATTTATTTTATTCTCAATAATCACTTGTTTTACATCTCCCTTTATAAGTTCTATATCAAGCTTTAAATCTAAATGATCCTTTTCGCACAAAGTAGTTACTTTCTTTATCTCTGAAGGAAGAGTAAAATTAGGTATAAGATCAACAAAGAGTGTGGTAGCCTTTAATCCGCTTTCTTTGTTTCTTTCCGAACTTAATATCCAAGCAATCATCTTAGAGTAAGAAGTTTCCCAACGTTCTTTCCCTAAGACTTGGAATATATCTTCTCGCCCAACATATTCTTTCATCTCTTGAAAAAAGGGATGATTCAATAATTTTTCTATTTCAGAACTCATAAAATTTTTCTCAATTCTTTGGATTTTTAGTTACTATCACAAAATTAGGAAAAATTTTTGGAATTACAAAATTTATTTTATCTCAGGACATTTTTTTGAGATGTGTTTGACGATTTTTGACCAGGCCTTGTCATCAAGGGGCTCAAGGGCTCGGGGTACTATTACAGTCCAGCCTGATACAATGTTATTAAATTTCTTATGTTCAGCCTTTATGCTGTATTGGATCTCCACTCGATTGCTTTGCTTCTTTATGCAGGGCATGGTAAGATCATAGCTCCTATCTAATGGCATATAAGTTGCAGATAAATCCCTAAACCATGAATTACGGAAATTCTTTATAGCCTCCTTGTTAAATTTCGACTTATCAAACTTATGGAGCTGATAATAGAATTTACAATCTTCTAATGTCAACTCTGATTCTAAGATTTCCTTTAGTTGTTGGAATCTCAAATCAAAATATTGTTTGTCAAGAGTGGCTTTTGAAATGTTTTGACTGCAAACATATTCCTCCTTATCTCCAGAGATAAAATCATATCTCGGTAGCAAGGCGTCTCTGATATACTCCAGCTGGTTTTTATAATCATTCTCAAGATTAGTATTTTTGACTAAGTTATCCTCTAAATTTATAAAGGTGTAAAGGCAACCCAATCGATTTGTCTTTTCTTTAAAGGTCTCACGATTAAAATCCTCCTTAAATTCCTTGATAATTTTTTCTCCTTCTTGATGTGTAACGTATTTTTTAGCCAATAGATCTTAGTAGCCTTCCATACCCCATTCCTCTTGCCATTGATCAATTGACCCGTAAATTTTGATGTGATAGTGCCCCCATTGCTGGTATTCTCGATGTTACTGTAGGTGTAAATATGGTCTACAAGGGTAGCATGGCCATTGGCCCCATAATTCCACTCGTCGGCTTTGATGGCTTGGCTCACAAAGATGAGCAAAGCCAGAATAAGAAATACTTTTAGTCGTATCATACTTTAATATTTTATTGTAGTTGATTTCAGAGAATATTTAGCCGCAAAGGTAGAGATTTCAATTGACATTTAAAAGAATTAAGGCATTGAGAAAAAACAGAATTGAATTTAGTTTGTAATAGGTTGGTTATCAATGCTATTTTTACGTTAGATATTGAAATTTTTGAGAATCCGATTTAGAAATAAGAGAATCATCATAAAATATCAAAATTTTAGTCAGTTAAAAATAGATAACACCTTAATAAAGAGTCTGATATTCAATTCCGTTTTTTCTATAAGCTGAGTTATTAGGTAAAATCATTGGAAATTACTAACTTTGCCACGTAATCATAAAATACAGACTATGGACGATGAAACTAACTTCGAAGAGTGCGATGAAATTCCATTCGAGCGGGATTTCTTCTCATTGTGGATGCTAATTCGTGACTATCCAAAGGAAACAGCCAATCGTTATTGTAATTGGTTGACCATTCTTCGTAACCATTATATTCAATTGACGGATATCTACGACTGTCTTTACGAATATTACTGGGAAGAGGAAGATATGAAGAATGCCGTAAAGCTGAAGAATGTGCTATGTAAAGAGATGGAAGAGTTCTTCAGCCAATACATCCCTAATGAGAAACCTGAGAATCTGAAAGAGCAAATAGAATATGATGAGTTGCAACAATGCCGCTCAGCATGGAATGAATACAAGGAGTTTCTGGATTGGTTTTTCGATCCTAATGAAAATCTGCCTATTCCACCCCGTGTTAAGCGAATTGTTGTGCCCTATAGCAAAAGTCTGATTACATATAGTCAAAAGAAAATTGAACCGGTCACTGTAAAGGGATACATCAGCGACCTTAAGGCCTTAGATAATTTTCTAAGAAAACAGAAAAGACCAGGTCTATTCCCAAGTTCAAATCCTTACGAGGATTTTAAGCTTATTCTTGAATCCCTAAATAAGGGCGAAGAAATTCTGAACGAGGACAACATAAGAATCGAAAAGGCAAAGAAAACCATCAAAAGATGGACTTCTGCCCTCAACTATTACCGTGATTTCATTAAGATGTTAATAGTGGCTGAGGCCAATTATGAAAAATATGGAAACATATATGGCCCGACTAAATCTCATACCAATCAATCTTAATATTCTCATTTATATACCAAATAGAGAAACGACACAGTTTGTTGCCATTACAACTAACGATGTCGTTTCTTTATTCTTGGATTTTTCATGGTTTTTCACTCTTTTATTACTCTCTTTTCGAGATATTCTTCAAGTAAGAGGCATATCATGTTGCCGATGGAGTTATGCATCTATTCAACGACATTGTAAAAGTGTTGAGAAAAGTGTAATTTTACAGAATAAACTTGTGTGAAGAGTGATTATCCCTCATAAAAGTGCAATTTTTATTTGGAAAATCCCTCATAATAATGTAATTTTGCAGTAGATTATCCCTCATAAAAATGTAAATTTATGCAGAGAACGCTTTATAATGAATTAGTTAAGTGGAAAAATTCCCCGCAACGCAAACCCATGATACTCGAAGGCGCTCGACAAGTAGGCAAAACATACCTTGCCAAAGAGCTGGGCCAGAATGAGTATGCCAATATGGCGTATGTGAATTTTTATAATAATCCCGCTGTGGCTCAGCTTTTCCGAGATTTCGATATGTCGCGTATCCTCCTGGAGCTTTCAGCTTATAGCGGCGAAACTATCACCCCAGGTCAGACATTGATATTTCTTGATGAAGTGCAAGAAGTGGATAATGGAATCGCCTCTCTTAAATATTTCTGTGAGAATATCCCTGAGTACCATGTAATTGCCGCTGGTTCTCTGTTAGGGGTTATGAATAAGGAGGGAGAATCTTATCCAGTAGGCAAGGTCAATACTCTGCGGCTTTTCCCCATGACATTTGAGGAGTTTTTATTGGCATTAGGAAAAACAGAGCTGTTGAAATGCTTAGAGCAGCCATCATCATGGGTATCGCCTACCATCCATGAATCTATGATTACATTATTGCGACATTATTATTTCGTAGGGGGGATGCCCGAGGTGGTGAATGCATTCGTGCAGAGAAATGATGCCAACGAAGTGCGAAGCCTTCAAAAAGAAATCCTGATGGCTTATGATCGCGACTTTGCTAAGCATGCCAAATCGGAAACACAAAAAATTCGAATGGTTTGGAATAGTATTCCGGCTCAGTTGGCCAAGGAGAACAAGAAGTTCATATTTGGTGCAGTGCGCAAAGGGGGTCGTGCTGCTACATTTGATAATGCTTTGGAATGGTTGAGAGAAGCTGCTTTAGTGCATAAAGTAAAGCGCAATCACAATCCCACGCTTCCGTTAAGCTTTTATGCCGATATGGATTCCTTTAAGCTCTTTATCCATGATGTTGGGCTATTAGGGGCGTTGAGCAACGCAAATCCATTCCAGATGCTTTCGAGCGACAATGTGTTTGTGGAATTTAAGGGAGCTTTTACTGAAAATTTCATTCTGCAGCAGATGCTGGCCAACGGCATTGAAAACGCCTATTATTATAGCAAAGACAATTCCACAATGGAAATTGATTTTCTGATTGATGGTATTGACCGAGCCATACCAATCGAGGCGAAGGCTGAAGAGAATGTGCAGTCAAAGTCTTTGAGGACTTTCGTGACCGAAGAATATCCAGAAAAAAAATTTCATGCTATCCGCTTTTCAATGCGCCCTTACATTAATCAGGGGTGGATGGAAAATATCCCTCTCTGGGCCGTAGGTGCTTGGACCCGCTCCCTACAGATCCACAAATCTCAACCAGTAGTCACTTAACATTTTTGTCAAATCCATCCTCACTTTTTATAAAATTTATAAAAATTGGGAAACACCTTATCTATTATGACGGATGTTTCCCAATTATGTTAGAAATTTAATTATTTATAGAATTTTCTATTTAGGCATTGAAAGTGGTTCTATTGGTTATAGAATTTTTTGCCATTTTGAATATAGATACCATTTGGGACCTTTTCTATATTTGTACCCATGGGTATTCCATATAAATTATATATTATATCGTTACTCCAATCCATAGTAACATTATCTATAGAATTGGTATAGTGACAATCCGTGAGCAAGAAAATAATTCCATCAAAATCACCAAAGATCTTGGTACCTCTCACTATAGTAGTCTTTAAATACCTCTACCTTTAGATAAGGATAACCATCTTCTGTAAAAGCTGGTATACCTATTCCTTGGCCATATCTATTATCACCATTCTCATTATTTTCTGAGCCTAAACATATAGCATGTCCGTAATCATTAACATTCCCTACGCCACCCCATGAGCCACCACCAATCTCGAAAAATTGGGTAGGATAGTCCAAGTTTATAACAAAATGTCGAGAATCTGCCGTCCCACTTATATATTTCCCATTTGGAGATATAGCTATAGGATTGTAAAACTCACTTTCTGGAGTGAGTACAACTAAATTTTCGGCAAGTGTTGGCATTGCCAATACAAAACCAAAAACAATTAGTAAAATTTGTTTCATATCTTATTTTTTGATGATTATTCTTAATGATTGGATATTTACATTTAAGACTGTAAAAATACAATTTATTTACCATTTTTACAACAATATTTCCTTTTTTTGAGTCATTTCAATAAAATTCTCTTAATCATTATTGAAAATAATCTTTAATGAGAATTTGGATTTTTGAGGATTTGGATTTTAGTGGGGAAATTGCTATATTTGCATTGATGTTTTGTTATGGCAGGTCAAGATAAGAAATATAATCCGGATCCGAAAATACATCCTTTTCGAGAGGGCAACACTCGCACCACTGCTGTATTTACAATAAAATATCTACGTTCGCTTGGTTTTAAAGCTAACAATACTCCATTTGAACAAAATGCCAAATACTTCCGTGACGCTCTGGCACGTGCCAACTACCGCAATACTCCTAAAGGCGTTGATTATGATTTCACAGGATTAACTCGATTCTTTAGCAATCTTCTGTATGGCACCCAATATCCACTGAATAAACGCTATCTCCATGTGGATGCCATCAAGAGTGGTTTGGTGTTATTTCGTAGGTTTCGCCAGAGGGGGTCTGGACGAGCCAGCAACCGATGTTGCGTTTTTCTGAAGAAAAGGAGGCGCCGATGCGGTAGATGGCGCGGCCATCGTTAAGATATGGGCGCGCATAACCTTTGTCGTCGATTTGGTTAAGGGCTGATTCTGCCGATTTATCAAGTTTGAATTCTATAATATAGATGTATTTATCGGTGAAAGCCACAAGGTCAGGCCGACCATCAGCTAAGGGTTCCTCGCAGCAATTGTCAACCCCTACGGCAAGGCATAGGCAGTACACGATAAGATGGTAGGCGCTTTCTTTGCTCCCCTTTTCAAAAATGGGGTAGGGCACCTTGGCAATAAGTGAGTCCAAAGTATTTACAAATCCCTCGATATCACATTTTATCAAGCAGCTGCGAAGCATTTGAGCTTTCTTCGCTCCCTCAGTTGAGGGTATGCCCAAAAACATTGGCGCAAGATCTTCAAACAATGCACCACGCACTTCGCCGTTGGGAATTTTCAGCTGGTATTCCTCTAGGTCACGATTATAACTCCCAATGGTGAGGTATCCAGTTTGGAAGAGTAGTGGTACTGGGTCGTTATCATCGAACAGACTGCTGAGGCGCTTTTCGGTGGCCCAAATGCCATTTATCTCTGACAAATCGTAGTTAGCATTTTGTAAAAAGTCAATAAAGACCTTTGTTGTGCCAGAGGTAAGCCAAAATTCACCTAAAATGTTGTTGCTAAAAGCTCGCAGTATACTAAATGGATTGCACACATGCACATTAGCACGAGAAAAGCGATAGCCATCATATTTCTGTAAAAGACGATTCACCATGTGCTCTGGAGACTCTTCATATTCTTCTGCCAACGAGGCTATGCCCTCGGGAAAATATCTTTTTAACTCATCCACTGTGATGCCACAGATTGCGGAATAGGCCTTCATAAAAGAGATATCCTCCAGGTTGTTTGCACCTGAGAACAGTGTATAATGTCTGAACCGTGCTACCCCAGTGACCATGGCGAATTTAATGTACTTATCTTGGGCTTTTATCTGGGAGAAAAATGGACGCAGGAGTTTTTGATTCCTTTCCAGAGCAGGTTTATCATTAATTGTTTCTTGAATACCCTTGTCGTATTCATCAACTAAGATAACGCATTTTTTGCCAGTGGCTTGGCTTATGTATTGGATTAGCCAACCAAAGCGCCCACCCACGCTGGTCACATCATCGCCTACTGTTACACCATAAATCAGTTCATATTCATTTATTTTTTTAAGCATGTATTCTTCTAACTTCGCAGGATTATAGGCCTCATCACGGCTAAGGTCAAAATGAAGCACTGGATAAGACTCCCAGTCGTCTTCATATTGACTAATTTCCAATCCCACAAAAAGATCCTTTTTCCCTTGGAAATATGCTTCGATCGTAGAGAGTAACAGGCTTTTGCCGAATCTGCGGGGACGTGAAAGAAATACAAAACGTGTTTTTCTTATCAGTTGTGCTATAATGCCTGTCTTGTCAACATATACGGCACCTTGAGTCCTGATTTCTTGGAAGGACTGCCATCCCACTGGGTATATTATTGGCTTACTATTCATAACACATACTTTTATGCAAAAGTACAAAAATTTTCCAACATTTTCAAAACAGAACGAAAGGTTATGATCATTAATTCTGTTGGGGGTATGATAATTGGAAGTTGAGGGCTTTAAGTTCGGCAAACTCATAAGTATATAAGGCATCGTAGATATTGTTGCACACTATTTGATCTACTGAGTAATTATCTAAGGTGTTTTTGGTGAATACAAGATAAGAACGCGCTGGTTCACTATAAAATGGATATTGGATTATATGCAATAGCACGGTCTCGCCTGGCAAGATTTCCACCAACCTGTCGCCATCGTAGATATAGAATAGGGTGGCAAGCATAGTGTCGGGATCGTCATCGGTCACATATTTGGTCACATAAATGGCCTCAGATGTCAAATTTGTAAATTTGATTTCTGCATCGTCATGATCCGTGCACTGTGTAAAGCTTAAAATCAAGCCACAGCAGACAATACACATAAATATGTGGCGGGCAAACGTTTTCATTCTGCAGGATATTTAAGAGTGAAACTATTGTGTGACAATTCCTGATAAGTAACCAAGATAAGGGCATCAGAGATGTTCTCACTTACAATTTGATCTCGGTCATAAGCCTCAAATGTGCTTTGCGAGATAACAAGGAACTGGTACTGCGACTCAGGCTTGGCGGTATCGAGATTGATAATGAAGTATTCCATCTTTTTCTCTGTGTTTGCCTTGATGGCCTCCCAGTGGTAAAGTTGGCTATCCGAGTTCAAACAATCCGAGGGTTTTAGCAAAGGTGTACCCTCTTCATATTCGTCGGCATAGATAAATATTATCTCATCTGACTGATTGCTTATCGTCACGCTTTGGAAACTCGGCTCATCATCGCAAGTCATCGACATGAACAAAAACAGAAATCCCGACATCACCGCCAGGATGCGCCAAAATCTAAATTGATGAATTGTCGTCATAATGAATAATTGAGGCGTTATACTGCATTTGATAGATTTTCAGGTAATTTTGACTTATAATGCAAAATTACACTTTTCACGTGAATTTACCAAACAAAATGAAAATTTTCATTGTTTTCTCATTGTTTTTACATATTTTGGAATTTTATAAAATAGAATTTCCTCCAAAAGTATTGTTTAACATTATAAAAATGCTAATTTTTGTAATCATCTCCATCTAAGTGACCTCCAGCAAAGTTGCGAGAATTTGGTGGGATTGGGGATTTTTTGTAATTTTGTGGTAGGAAATTTTTGACTCTGTAGTTAATCAATTTAGGAAAATGAAGAAAGAACTTCCGATACTGCTGCTGACGGGATATCTGGGCAGCGGCAAGACTACGCTGGTAAATCATATCCTTGCCAATGAGCGCGGCATCAAGTTTGCCGTTATCGTCAATGACCTGGGTGAAATCAACATCGATGCCGATCTCATACAGAAGGGCGGTATAGTAGGCAAGAAGGACGACAGCCTGGTGGCTCTGCAAAACGGCTGCATCTGCTGCACCCTAAAGATGGACCTTATCGCCCAAATCGATGAGATCATAGCCATGAACCGATTCGATTACGTGGTAATCGAGGCAAGCGGAATCTGCGAACCTGCCCCCATAGCGCAGACAATCTGCACGATGCCGAGAATGGACGTTAAGCGCAAGGCTCAGCCTCGTCTCGATTGCATTTGCACAGTGGTAGATGCATTGCGACTGCGCGACGAGTTTGGTTGTGGCGAGAGCCTGCAACGGGGGAATTTGGATGAGGAAGATATCGAAAACCTTATCATCGAGCAAATCGAATTCTGCGACATTATTCTACTCAACAAAATCTCAGAAATTTCGCTCGAAGAGGCTGCCCGCGTGCGCAAAGTAGTGCGTGCCCTGCAACCTCGCGCTCGAATAATCGAGTGCAATTATTGTGACGTTGACCTCAACTTATTGCTCAATACCCACGATTTCAATTTCGACAAAGTGGCTTCTTCGGCTACATGGATTCGTGAACTTGACAAACCAGTGGAAGAAGGTGAGCATGATGACCACCATGACAATCATGAGCACGAGCATCACGACCATGAGCATCATCACGACCACGAGCATCATCACCATCATGATCACGAAGAGGGCGAGGCTGAGGAGTACGGCGTTGGCACCTATGTGTACTATCGTCGCCGACCATTCGATTTGAATAAGTTCGACTGGGTTATTGGATCGAAATGGCCCCAGAATGTGATTCGCTGCAAGGGCATTTGTTATTTCAAAGAAAATCAGCGGATGTCGTACATCTTCGAGACTGCTGGGCGCCAGAAAAAACTCACTGAAGCTGGCCTGTGGTATGCAGAGGCTCCAAAAGAGGAACTGGAACAAATGATGATGGCCGATCCATCAATCATGCGCGATTGGGACGAAGAGTATGGCGACCGCATGAACAAGCTGGTGTTCATTGGCCAAAAGCTCGACAAGGGCGCCATTGATGCAATGCTGGATATGTGCTTGGCTTAAGGCTTGGTAAGATGACTAAAAAATAAAAGGCGCGTTCCTCACGGAATGTGCCTTTCTCCGATGTATGTATGCAAAGTTACTTCAAACTTACTTGCCTGAGAGCTTCTCCTTGAGAGCGGCCAATGCTTCGATATCACCGAAGGTGGTCTTCTCGGTTGAAGTGCTCATAGTAGCGGGAGCTTCCTCCTGACGGCGGTTGTTGCTGCGCTGCTTGCGGCTCTCAGCGCGCTTCTCGGCGCGGCTTGCATCTTCAAATACGCGGCTGTGGCTGAGGATGATGCGCTTGCTGTCCTTGTTGAACTCGATAACCTTGAACGGAAGCTTCTCGTCAACCTGTGCGGTGGTGCCGTCTTCCTTAACAAGGTGCTTGGGAGTAGCAAAGCCCTCTACGCCGTAAGGCAGAGCCACGACTGCGCCCTTCTCGAGCATGCCAACGATAGTGCCCTCGTGAACTGAGCCAACGGTGAAGATGGTCTCGAATACGTCCCAAGGATTCTCCTCAAGCTGCTTGTGGCCAAGGCTGAGGCGACGGTTGTCCTTGTCGATTGCGAGAACCTCAACGTCGATGTCAGCGCCAATCTGGGTGAACTCGCTGGGATGCTTGATTTTCTTGGTCCAGCTGAGGTCGCTGATGTGGATCAAGCCCTCAACGCCCTCTTCGATCTCAACAAATACGCCGAAGTTGGTGAAGTTGCGCACCTTGGCAGTGTGACGGCTTCCGATGGGGAACTTGGTCTCGATGTTCTCCCATGGGTCGCTCTTAAGCTGCTTGATGCCGAGGCTCATCTTGCGATCCTCGCGGTCGAGGGTCAGGATAACAGCCTCTACTTCGTCGCCGACCTTCATGAAGTCCTGAGCGCTGCGCAGGTGCTGGCTCCACGACATTTCTGATACATGGATCAGACCCTCTACGCCAGGGGCGATTTCGAGGAATGCGCCGTAATCGGCCATAACCACAACCTTGCCCTTTACGCGGTCGCCAACCTTGAGGTTAGGATCGAGAGCATCCCATGGATGTGGGTGGAGCTGCTTGAGGCCGAGGGCGATGCGCTTCTTCTCGTCGTCGAAGTCGAGAATAACCACATTGAGCTTCTGATCGAGCTCGACAACCTCGGATGGATGTGACACGCGGCCCCAGCTGAGGTCGGTGATGTGGATCAGACCATCTACGCCGCCCAGGTCGATGAAGACGCCGTAGCTGGTAATGTTCTTGACGGTGCCTTCCAGCACTTGACCCTTCTCGAGCTTCGAGATGATCTCGCGCTTTTGCTGCTCGAGCTCCTCCTCGATGAGGGCTTTGTGTGAAACGACAACGTTCTTGTACTCTTCGTTGATCTTGACTACCTTGAATTCCATGGTCTTGCCCACGAATACGTCGTAGTCACGGATAGGCTTAACGTCGATCTGGCTGCCGGGCAGGAATGCCTCGATTCCGAATACATCGACGATCATGCCGCCCTTGGTGCGGCACTTGATGAAGCCCTTGATAACCTCGTCGTTGTTGAGGGCGGCGTTGACGCGCTCCCAGCTGCGGCTTGCGCGGGCTTTCTTGTGTGAAAGGATGAGCTGTCCCTTCTTGTCTTCTTGGTTTTCGATGAAAACCTCCACCTTGTCGCCAACCTTGAGGTCGGGATTGTAGCGGAATTCGCTCATAGGTATGATACCGTCGCTCTTGTATCCGATGTTAACCACAGCCTCGCGCTTGTTGAGCGCGATGATGGTACCTTCGATTACATCCTTGTCCTTCACGGTGTTGAGTGACTCGTCGTAGGTGCGGGTCAGTTCTTCGCGTGATTTCTCACCGGCGGTGTCGCCTTTTTCAAAGGCTTCCCAATCGAAATCCTCGATCGGGCTTGTCTTTACTTCTTCAGTCATTAAAATGGTTAATAAATAGGGTTAATTAAAGTGTTGTCGCAATACTCAGCCCTTCCACCGAGGGAATTGCCGCATTTTGCGACTGCAAAGTTAGCGCTTTTTTCTGAATTTTCAATCAATTCCCTCTCATTATTTTCCAAAAGATTTCCAAGGTATCTCATATAGAGCCTTTAGACTTTAGGATGATTCTTGATGTGGTGATTTTGGGCGAGTTCGGCGAAGGTGCGGTCTACGACTTCTTTTAGCTCGTAAGTTGCTACGCCTATGGGGCGGTCGATGCCACGGAATGACCATTCCACTGTGGTCTGGTCAGAAGATTTGCATATTAGTAAGCCAATACTGGGATTGTCTCCCTCGCCTCTGAGCAACTCGTCGGCTGCCGAGACGTAGAAATTAATCTTGCCAGCGTACTCAGGGATGAACTCTGTAATTTTAAGTTCACACACGACGTATGAATGAAGTTTGGTCTGGTAAAAGACCAAATCGGGGAAATAAGACTTGCCATTATTCATTCTTAGTTCCATCTGTCGCCCTACGAAAGCGAAACCTTTGCCCAATTCCATAAGAAAGCGGGTAACGTTGGCTACCAGTGCATCCTCAAGGTCTTGCTCAGAATAATGCTCTGCCATTCTGAGGAAATTGAAATGGTATGGATCTTTCAGCACAGATTGAGCCAGTTTGACTTGACTCTCTGGCAACCACTGTTCGAAATTGGTAATGGCTTTGCCTTGGGTGTTGTATAGACCTTGCTTTATCTTCTCCTGAAGAGTATCCTTAATCCAGTTCCCCTCAATAGTCTTGTGGATGTAGAAAATAGCCTCCTCAAGGGTCTTGCACTTTGTAATAATGTGAATATGGTGTCCCCAAGGTATTAACGCAAAGAACTTTGGCATAGACAACTGAAATTCGTCAAAACCGTTTTGACGAATTTGATCATCTCTTTTCAGAAATTCGTCAGAACCGTTCTGACGAATTTCTGATGTTATTTTAAATTCTTCATAAATGTTATGAAGAATTTGGACTCCTATAATATCTTTAAATTCGTCGTAACCATTATGACGAATTATAAATTGTTGATAATAAAAGTCATACCATCGTTTTGCATATTTAAGAGTAGATACGGAGAATCCTTTTTGTTGTGGAAATTCGGTCTTTAAATCAAGGCTGAGGTTGGTGAAGAAAGCACTTCCCCACTTGGCCTCGGCGTGCATAGAACAGATATCACGCCCAAGCTCCCAATAGAACTCTAGCATCTCACGGTTGACGGTGACTGCAGCTTTGACTTGATGGCTGCGATAACGACGCTTTACATCTGCCAGCCATTGTCCATAATCTTTATCCGTGATTATATCTGCTCCCGACCGGGAAACAAAATGAGGTTTGAAGTTTTCTTTTTCCATATAGTATTTTGGTTGATACTTAAGACAAACTTGAGCTATGTTTTAGTTCCCATTTTTTATTCTGGAAATTTGTTCATTACAATTATTTAGAATATTTCTTTGTTTTCCTAAATTATGTTTGGTTGCGGCATCGTTAGGATCTTTCAACAATCTTTCTTCATAAACGCTAATCCAGTGTTCGGCATCACGTTTTCTGCTTTCCCAATCTTTAAGGTATCTATTATCGACATTGGAGGATTTCCTAACATTATTATTGGATGAAGATGAGCCTATTGAAGAGGGTTTGAATTTTACAGAGGAAGAACCATTTCCTAAAAGAGCATTGGCAAAAAAAGATAAAACTGAAATTGTTATTTCCCATTCTTTGCCGTAAGCCTTAGCCAAAATTGACCGTCGAGTGTTGGAACTACTTGAACATTTCTTAGTTTGTAAGTTTTTTTAAGTAGTTTTATATCCTCTTTATGTTCCTTGGCGACCTCATCTGGAATCACAGTAGCTCCTAAATAAATAGAAGATACTGTCATAATAATTAATGTTAAGATTAAATGTTTCATTTCATTTAAATAAAATGATGTATTTTGAGGTTAAAACAAATACAATAATAATCTTTCTGTTATATTCTTTGAATGTACTGTGAATTTTTAATTTCAAATCCTCTTTGAAAGATAAATTAGTGGATTTTGTAGTAAAGGGGGATGTAGGCCTTGAGGGAGATGGGCTCGGGGAGGCCGGGGAGGGTGATTGAGGGCACATCGGCATCGGCGAAGACCATTACCACTTGGTTGCCCGACAGCTTGTCGGTCTTCTCCACAATCAGCACATCGGCATCGCCTATCTGCTGGCGAGTGTATTTGTTCTCGCCTCGGTACATGGCAGGATTGTCCTGGCGGAACTTCATAATGCCCGAGATGTAATCCTTGAGCCGCTGCTCATCGGCTGAGCGGGGATAGAGATGGCCGCTGGTGCGTGCAATATTGTCCTTCTGAGCTCCAACGGAGTTCTTGCTTAGATCTCCGAACTCATCACCATAATAGAGGGTGATAGGGCCGGGATAACCAGCGAGAATGGCATTGCGCGTCATCAGCTTTTCGTAGTGATTGTCATCGCCCATCTGATCAGCCACACGGTAGCCGTCGTGATTGCTAAGGAAGAGATTAGGCATAGCTTGATTGCTGGCGTAGCCACGCTCCTTGGGCGAAGCCCAAGTGAGGATGATGTCATCCCAGCCATTTTCCAGACCTTCGCCTGTAAGCTCCTGCATAGGGCCGCTGATGCGCTCTTTGCCGTCGAAGTCGAATACGCTCACCAGTCCGAGGTCGCGAAGGCTGCGCTTGTTGATGCCCTCAGCATCGCCCCAGTCCTCACCAACCATGTAGCCGAGCGTGCCCCACTCTTCGCCACGGTCTTTGCGTGCTTGCGCAGCAGCCTCTACTGCCTGACGGATTTCTTTCCAATAATTATGGCCGCCTTGGGTCATCTGATATGATTGGTCCAGGCGCCAGCCATCGATACCGTATTTGTTGATCCAATAGGTTGCTACCTCCTTGATATAATCGAGGCTCCCAGGATAGCTTACATTGCCAGTGCCGCCAGCTTCGCCTCGGTCGCTGAGGGTGACGGTGCTGTCGAGCACATAGCCGCTTGGCGAAGGCTCGGTAACTCCGCCATGGTGGCCAAATACGCCATCGAGAATCACATAGAGGCCACGCTTGTGGGCCTCGTCAACCAATTCTATGAAATCCTCCTCGGTGCCGAAGTGGGGATCGATTTTGAAATAATTGTTGGTGAAATAGCCAGTGGCTTGTAGTTTTTCGCCGCCTTGGGCACTGCTGCTGTCGAAAATAGGCGTCATCCAGATGCCGTTGACGCCGAGGCTGGCTATATGATCGAGGCTGTTGATTATTCCGCGCAGGTTGCCATTCTTAGTGTCGCCATCCGGGCCCCACATCTGGCTGTAGCCCTCGGCACCATCGGGGTCGTGCTGAAATGATGCCACCATGATCTGGTAGAGCGTCAATCCACGCTGCCTTGCATCCACATTTTGGGCATTTAGCCCCAAAAGCCCAGCCACAAACCCGGCTATAATCATCCATATCTTCTTCATAAATCTTATCATTAAATTGGAGTTTAGGATAGTGCAAAGTTAGCAAACTTTCCTATTATTTCCAAATCCGCAGAAAATCACATTGGCCGATTTGGAGTTCTCTAATGTGATTTTTTTGGTGGTGTGGGGGGAATTTCGTAACTTTGTAGTCCTAATCTGCAATTACTACATGAAACGACCCTTACCCTACATCTTAACCATTGGCGCTGCTCTGAGCCTGGGGGCCTGCAGCCACGGCGACCCAGAGGCTGTGCTGAGGCAGGCTGAGGCTTATGTTGCCGAGGGAAATTACGACGGGGCGCGCGACTATTGCAAAAGCCTGACCGACACCACGCGCGTCACACTCACCCCATCGCAATTATGCCGCACAGCTATCGTGTACGCTCGCATTTCCGAGCTCGATGATGCTCCGCGCGAGATGGTGAATGCCACCGAGTGCCTGGAGCGTGCGATGAATATCAACGCTGACTCTGTGACTGCTTTTACCAACCAAGCCGAAATCGACGACAAGGCCATGCTTTATCTTATCCGCAATGTCAATCGAGCCATCACTGACCCAAACGATATAGTGGAAGAGACAGGCGATGAATATGCTGGCCAGGAACTGCTCGATTTCGACAACGACACAGCCTCGATGCCATGATGCCTGCTGACTGGCGCGATTCCTTGCGCTCAATACTGCCCGCTGACTATCAGCCCGAGCCTGAAGCTCCCGAAGCACCAGCCAACAAAAAGCCGTGGCCCAAGCTCATTGTGACTCTCGACCGCAAGCGCGCTGGCAAGACAGCCACCATAATTTCGGGCTTCGAGCCTGATGACCCTCGCTGCGCCCAGCTGGCAGCAGCCCTCAAGCGCCATTTTGCATGCGGCGGTTCGTCGCGAGGCGGCGAAATACTGCTCCAAGGCGACCTTACCCAGAAAGTAAAAGAATACCTGAAATCGTGCTAAATATCTTCAAGGCGTCGGCTGGATCCGGCAAGACATTTACCCTGGCAAAGGAATACATTACCATGCTGCTGGCCATCAAGGATCCAGAGCGAGGCACGTATGTGCTCAACCTTGACGATACTCGCTCGCGCCTGTTGGTGCCTTATCCTCATCGGGCTATCTTGGCAATCACCTTCACGCGCAAGGCTACCGAGGAAATGAAGCGCCGCATTATCAAAGAGCTTGCCCTATTGGCTCGCCTCCCCGAAGACGACCAAAAAGAATCGGTATATGCACCGATGATGGTGGATGAGTTCCGATTCAAGGGTGCCAAATGCAGCCGCAGCGACTTGGCCATCACCGCCAAGCTGGCATTGCAGCAATTGCTCTTTGATTATCAAAATTTCAATATCTCCACTATTGATGCCTTCTTTCAGAGGGTAATGCACACATTCGCTCGCGAACTGGGCCAGCAAAGCGACTATGCCCTGGAGCTTGACTCAGAGGCAGCCATGCGCAATGCCGTAGGGATAATGCTCGATGAGTTCAACACTCAGCCGCAGGAGAACGAGCCATTGGAGGCATGGCTGCTCGAGTTCATGCGCAAGCAGATCGACCAGGGTAAGCGAGCCAATTTCTTCAACCGTCGCTCGGGTACCCACACTGGTTTGGTGAAGCTGATTTCTAACATTACTCTCGAAAGCTTTAAGCCATTCGAAGCCCAGACGATGGAATACCTCGATGTGGAGGGAAAGAATGGTGGGAACCAGCTTAAAGAGTTTACTGACAAGATAGCGCATGAGCAAAATCAAATTTTAAACGACATGCAAGGGCGCGCCATTGCTCTTGAGGCCACTGGGGTTATTGAGTCTCTGCCATCGAATTCCAAATTCCGCACATCGCTGCCCACCTTGGTAAAGGGCAATCCGCTATCTGACTTCACGATGTACGATACAATTTTTGGAAGAGCAATTCTTGCGGGGGAACTTAACGGAAAAGCTGGAAATAAAAAAATAAAGCCTGAGGATGAGCGTCCAATTCAAGAGTTCTATCTCTATGTATATCAGCAATATCAGAGATACAATCTGCTTAGCGACATTAGCGAGTGCCTGTCACAACTCGGATTGCTTAAACACGCTTGGAGCTATCTCGACCAATTCAATCGCGACAACAACACCGTGCTTCTGGCTCAGACCAATAGTCTTGTAAGCCAAATCATCGATAAAGACAAGGACAACTCACCCTTCGTATACGAGCGCATGGGCGTGAAGCTACACCATTTCCTGATCGACGAATTTCAAGACACTTCTTCGCTCCAATGGGAGAACCTGTGGCCATTGGTGCTAAATGCAATTGGCGAGGGTCAGGACAGCCTGGTGATTGGCGACGAAAAGCAATCGATTTACCGATGGCGAAATTCTGACTCGGAGATCCTGCACACTGGCATTGAGGCGCAAGTGGCCCAAGCCCACCAAGAATATCATATCTTGGGCGGACGCACCACCAATTACCGCAGCGCTCACCCCATAGTACGATTCAACAATACTCTCTTTACCCACTTGGCCAAGGTGAAGTCAATTCCAGGCTTTGACCAAGTGGTGCAGCAGCTAAATCCAAGCCTTAAAGACCTGCCAGGATATGTGAAATTTACACCTCTCCCCGACCAGGGCGAAGAGGAAACCCTGCGCCAGATGGTGGTGGAGATGCAGCGTCAGCATGACAATGGCTACCAGTGGCGCGATATTGCCATTCTCACGCGCCGCAACCAAGAGGCTGCTCTGGTAGTGGATTATCTGGCTAAGAATCATCCAGAGATCAATGTGCTCTCTGAGGATGCCTTGAAGGTGGGATCGTCGAATGCCGTGCAATTGGTGCTAAATACCCTTAGGATTATTGACCAGCAGCAACAGCTTCAAGCCGAAGAATCTCAGACAGGCAAAGAAAACCAAGACAACGAAAAAAAATATCCATCAAAGGCTGAAGTAATACTTAGCATTCATCGTTTTGGGCTGTGTCTTAACCGTCTATTTGAAGAAGCGCGCCACAAGAATAAGCCGCTAAGCTCAGAAGATATGTCGGCTATCACTCTAAAGGCTCTTGACCAGGCATTAAGCACCGATGCCGACGATGGGATAGTAGATGATGTGGAGCGAGTGCGTGAGAAAAAGCCAACCACGCTGGTGGCAATGGTGGAAACTATCATCGGTAATCAATTTTCCCCGGAAGAGAGAAAGAGGCAATTCACTTACCTCTCGGCTTTTCAAGATTTGGTGATTGATTTCTGCGCGCAGAATCAAGGCTCGGTACATGCTTTTCTGGATTGGTGGGATGTGAAGGGCTGCAAGCAGAATGTAAGCGGGGCTGCCGATGCCAACGCAGTGCAGGTGCTCACTGTGCACAAAGCCAAGGGCTTGGAATTTCCCTGCGTGCATATCCCATTCTGCACCTGGAAGCTTTATGGCAATCGCAACTCCACGCTTTGGACCTCTTTCCCCTCAATCGAGGGAATCGAAGAAGATAACACTCCACCGGCCCTATATGTGACAATGAAGGGAGCATACAAGGAGAGCGACCATCCCTTTGAAGCCGATTACAGGCAAGAGCATGAAAAGCTGAAGATTGATACTGCCAACATGACCTATGTGGCATTTACGCGCGCAATCAACGAGCTGATGGTATGGTATGGCAACCCTCGCAAGAGCGCATCATCAAATGATGGAGACGAACCTGACAACCCTCCCATTTCCGATTTACTGTGCGGAGCGTTTGCTATGCCCGATGTTGATGTGGAGGCTGAGCCCGACTTGCTAATAGATATGTCGGCCTACTATCGCGATATGGTGTTTGCCTATGGCGAACCTACTGCTAAGGTAAGGAAGGCCAAGGCACAGGATCCTGACCAAATTCCCACCGAAAGGCTCCAACTTGCCGATCCCTATCCAGTGCATTTTCCCACCCATGCTTCGTCGCTCATAGCATTGGCTGATGTGCTCGACGACTTTAAGGATGTTGACGACAATCCAGCGTCGCAGCCTATTAAGGAACTTGCCCCCGCACTGCCGGATAAGCAGAAGGAAAAAGCCGAAGAAGCTCAAGAGATGGGCAATGTAATGCACTCAATAATGGCTCACATTATCGAGGCTACTGACCTCGACCAGGCTGTAATCCATGCTGCTAACCGCTGGAAACTCGACCCGGGCACCGCCTCGAAATATAAAGCTCGCATAAGAAAATTCCTGAACACACCCGACGAACGCATAGCCCGTTGGTTTGCCCCTGGGGCCGACGTATATATCGAGCAGCCAATCTACGGGCCTGGTCAGCAGGGCCTACGCTACCCCGACCGCGTGGTGGTGGATCCAGCCACTGGCCAGGCTGATGTGATTGATTACAAATTCACTTGGAGCACAGGTCAACTTGAACTTCCCGAATACCGGGCACAAGTGCGTGGCTACATGAAGCTGCTCAAAAAGATGGGCTATCGCAATGTGCGCGGGTTCTTGTGTTCACCCCTTTTGCCTAATGACATAAAAGAAGTAAAATGAATATGAAACCGAAATTCTTATCCCTTGTCCTGGCTTGCATGTGCTGCCTGGCATCAATGGGTGCCACCGTGGATACCTTGGAGGTAAAGACCAAGCTGCTGCCCAGTGGCATCGACCGAGTGACCATAATTTCGCCCGAGGGCTATCCTCAGGATACTGCTTTCCCCACAGTGTATCTGCTCAATGGATTCTCAGGCAATCACACCAGCTGGTACAGCTTGCAACCTGCGATTGCAGACCTCGCTGACCGCTATGGCATGGTGATGGTGATGCCTGATGGCCAAGATTCCTGGTATTGGGACTCGCCAATTCGCCAGGACATCAAGATGGAATCGTTCATCATCAATGAATTGGTGCCATATATCGATGCCAATTATCCTACTATTAAGAAACCTTCGAAGCGCGCCGTGACTGGCCTCAGCATGGGGGGCCATGGTGCTATGTGGTTGGCAATGAAGCATCCCGATGTGTTTGGCAACGTTGGCAGCACCAGCGGAGGCGTGGATATCCGTCCATTCCCCGACAGTTGGAAGATGAAGGAATGGCTTGGCGAGGAATACGATAATCAAGAGCTGTGGGACACCCACACCGTGATCAACCTTGTGCCAACTCTCCATCCAGGTCAGCTGAACATTATCTTCGATTGTGGTACCGACGACTTCTTCTACCAAGTAAATGAAAACTTGCATACAGCCCTGATGGCTGCTGATATCCCCCATGATTACATATCGCGCCCTGGCAATCATTCGGGTCCTTATTGGAAGAATTCGATTCTTTACCACCTGCTATTCTTCAACGAGGCCTTCAATCACCAATGATACTGCAGTCGCTGTCACTGACCAATTTCAAGAATATTCGCGAGGCTCAGCTTGAGCTTTCACCAAAATTCAACTGCCTGCTTGGCGACAATGGCATGGGCAAGAGCAATCTGCTTGATGCCATCTATTTCTTGAGCTTCTGTAAGAGCTTTACTGGTGCTACCGACCAATTGGTAATTACACGAGGCGAAGACTTTGCCATCTTGCAGGCTCAATATCTGCGTCATGCCCATTTGGCAGGGGAGGAGGGCGTGGCTGAGCAGTTGCAAATTGGAATGCAGCGAGGCCGGCGCAAAAGCCTGAAGGTAGGTGGCAAGGAATACAAGCGGCTTAGCGAGCATGTGGGCAAATATCCATTGGTGCTCATCTCGCCTGCCGATATGGATTTGGTCACAGGCAGTGGTGATGAGCGCCGCCGCCTGATGGATATGGTAATCTCGCAGACCGATGCTCGGTATCTCGATGCCATTATCCGATATGGCCAAGCTCTGGAGCAACGCAATTCGATGCTGCGCAATGAAATCGCCGATCCCAATCTTTATCTTGCCATCGAGCTGGCAATGGATGCGTCGGCATCCTACATCTGTCAAGTGCGCCGGGATTGGATTAAGGATCTTTCAGCGATTTTTCAGCGTTACTACGAGGCCATTGCTGGGGCCGAGGAAAAGCCTACGTTGACCTACAAGAGCCACCTTGCCGAGCCTGGCACAGAGCTTATATCGCTCTTCAATGAGCGCCGTACCCGCGATGCTGCTCTTGGCTACACCACTGCCGGTCCGCATCGCGACGACATAGAGATGCTGCTCAGTGATATGCCTGTGCGGCGCTCGGCTTCGCAGGGCCAAGCCAAAACCTACACCATAGCCCTGCGCTTGGCGCAGTATGAATACCTCAAGCAAGCCACTGGCTCTGCTCCTCTGCTCTTGCTCGATGATATATTCGACAAGCTTGATGCTACTCGTGTTGAGAGCATAATGCAGCTTGTGGGAAGTGATACTTTCGGCCAGATTTTTATCACCGATACCAACCGCAAGAATCTTGACGAAATCTTGGCTCGTTCCCCTGGCCAATATGCTATGTGGCGTGTACAAGATGGCAAGTTCTCGCCAACAACCCCGCTTCCTGATTCCCAAACTTCAAATCAAAAATCCTAACTTCCCCTTATGAAGCGCAGCGAACCGCTCCGTGTGGGCGAAATCATCGAGCAGGCACTTAACCAAGCTGGTGGCCGCGACACCTATCTGCAGCAGCAAGCTTGCTTTCTGTGGGCTGATGTTGTGGGCGATGTAATCAACCGCTACACCACGAGGCGCATCGTTGACCATGACGAGCTGCACGTATGGCTCACGTCTGCTCCCCTCAAAAACGAGCTTCGCTTCATCGCTCCCCAAATAATCGACACTATCAACCGAAATCTCGGTGCAGTTGTTATTAATAAAATCATCATTCACTAATTTTGGTTAAGGCCACCATTGGCACAGCGTCAGCGTGCCCTCTTAAAACTTAACACTTAAAACTTAACACTTAAAACTTAACACTTAACACTTAACACCCGAATATGGCAAACGTACCCCCTCCAGCCTTCCCCTTTCACCATCGCCAGGATGTGCAAATGCGATTCAACGACATCGATATCCTCGGCCATGTCAACAACACCATCTACTTCCAGTACATGGACTTTGGTAAAATCCAATATATTACCGAGGTGCTCAATGACAAAATCAACATCCGCAAGGAGAGCCTCGTAATCGTAAACATTTCTTGTGAGTTTTACCAAATCACTCGCTACGACGAGCCTCTGTGCGTGCTAACTCGCGTAGATGAAATTGGCGACAGCTCTCTTACGCTTGAGCAGCGCGTAGTAAATCCACAGACTGAAGATGTAAAGACCATAGCCCGCACCGTGATGGTTGGCTTCAATATCGAAAAGAACGAAAAGATGCGCATCCCCGACCACTGGCGCCGCGCCATCTCCGCCTACGAAGGTCGGGAATATTAACATTTCTTGTACTTCGCCAACCTGCATAAAAATAGCCCCTCCCAAAAGGAGGGGCTATTTCTTATATTAGGGTAGTCGTTTACTTGGCGATGAGGAGGAAGTAGTTCTTTTTACCGCGCTGAGCCAGGATGTATTTGTCGTTGAGGAGCAGAGCCTGGGTGGCTGGAGCGAAGATGTCGGTAACTTTCTCCTTGTTGATGCTCAAGCCTCCTTGCTGAGCCATCTTCTTTGCCTCGGCCTTTGACGGGAACACTGGGGCTTTGTCGGTGAGCAGGTCAACCAGCTTCACCTCGCCGCTTTCAATGTCGGCGCGCGAAACCTCAAACTGAGGCACGCCCTCGAACACTGCAAGCAGTGTCTGCTCGTCGATCTTATGCAGGATGTCCTGAGCCTTGTTGCTGAATAGTATTTGCGAGGCCTCTACAGCCATGTTGTAATCTTCTTCGCTGTGCACCATGCAAGTCACTTCCTTGGCAAGGCGCTTCTGTAATGGGCGCAGCCCTGGATCCTTGGCTTGCTCTGCCACGAGAGCCTCAACCTCTTCCTTGGTAAGCTCGGTGAAAATCTTGATATATTTCTCGGCATCAGCATCGCTTACATTGAGCCAGAACTGATAGAATTTGTAGGGCGATGTATAGCGTGGATCAAGCCATACGTTGCCGCTCTCGGTCTTGCCGAATTTCCCGCCATCTGCCTTGGTGATCAACGGGCAGGTGAGGGCATAGGCTTGCTCTTCGCTGCCCAGTGTACGGCGAATCAGCTCAGTGCCAGTGGTGATGTTGCCCCATTGGTCGCTGCCGCCCATTTGCAGTTTGCAGCCGCGTTCCTTGTAGAGGTGCAAGAAGTCGTAGCCCTGCAGCAGCTGATATGTAAACTCCGTGAACGACAGTCCATCGCGAGCCTCGCCGTTGAGGCGTTTCTGCACACTGTCTTTGGCCATCATGTAGTTCACGGTGATATGCTTGCCCACTTCGCGAGCAAAGTCGAGGAAGCTGTAATTCTTCATCCAGTCGTAGTTGTTGACCAGTTCGGCGCGGTTTGGCTCATCGCTGTCGAAGTCGAGGAATTTTGCCAATTGCTTCTTGATGCATTCCACATTGTGAGCCAAGGTAGCCTCGTCGAGCAGGTTGCGCTCCTGGCTTTTGCCGCTGGGGTCGCCAATCATGCCAGTGGCGCCGCCGACGAGGGCGAAAGGCTTGTGGCCGGCGCGCTGGAAGTGGCGCAGCATCATCACGCCGCACAGGTGGCCAATATGCAGGCTGTCGGCTGTGGGGTCGATGCCCAGGTAAGCCGAGGTCATTTCTTTTTTGAGCTGTTCATCTGTGCCAGGCATCATTTGGTGGATCATGCCGCGCCAAGTCAGCTCCTCTATAAAATCTTTCATTTTAGTGATTTGGTGATTTGGTGGTTAGGTGAATTGGTGGCTTGGTGGTTTGGTGGATTAGTGTAATGGTGGCACTCTACACCTAAAACACTAAAACACCAATTCACTAAATCACAATTTAGCCAGTGCAGTTTGGATTCGGTTGAAGGCCTCGCGGATGGTATCGTCGCTTACGGCGTAGCTCATGCGCAGGTAGCCAGGCATGCAGAATGCGTCGCCAGCCACTGTGGCCACATGGGCTTGCTCAAGCAGGAACAGGCACAGGTCGTTGGCATCCTTGATAACCTTGCCTTCGAATTCCTTGCCAAAATAAGCCGATACCTCGGGGAAGAGATAGAATGCGCCTTCGGGCACATTCACTTTCCAGCCGGGCACCTGGCTAGCCAATTCCACAATCAAGTCGCGGCGACGCTTGAAAGCAGTGCACATCTCAGCCACGCACTCCTGGCTGCCAGTGTAAGCTGCCTCGGCGGCTTTCTGCGAGATGGAGCAGGGGCCTGAGGTCATCTGGCCTTGCAGCTTGGTGCAAGCCTTGGCTATGGGTAGCGGAGCGGCGCAGAAGCCGATGCGCCAGCCAGTCATGGCGTAAGCCTTCGACACTCCATTCACGATTACCACGCGGTCGGCAATTTCAGGGAAAGCGCCCATCGAGGTGAACGAACCTACAAAGTTGATATGCTCGTAAATCTCATCGGCCAGTACTAAGATATTTGGGTAATCCACTAATACGTCAACCAATGCTTGCAGCTCGGCGGCTGAGTACACGCTGCCAGTGGGGTTGCTGGGCGAGCAGAGCAGCAGCATGCGGGTCTTGGGGGTGATGGCATTGCGCAGCTGCTCTGGCGTAATCTTGAAATCATTCTCGATTCCGGCAGGCACCAGCACGCTCTTGCCCTCGGCAAGCTTTACCAGCTCCATATAGCTTACCCATGCGGGCACGGGTATTATCACCTCGTCGCCAGGATTGATGGTGGCTTCAATCACATTGCACAGAGCCTGCTTGGCACCGTTGCTCACTACGATCTGCTCAGGAGCATAGCTCACATGGTTTTCGCGGTCGAGCTTTTCGGCTATGGCTTTGCGTAGTGGCATATAGCCAGGCACTGGCGAATATCGGGTGATATTGTCCTCGATAGCCTTGATGGCGGCTTGCTTGATATGGTCGGGTGTGTTGAAATCGGGTTCGCCCACCGACATATTGATCATGTCGTAGCCCTGAGCTTTCAGCTCAGCGCTGCGTTGCGACATTGCCAGCGTAGCCGAGGGGGCCAGCGCCAGCACTCTCTGGCTAAGTTCCATAATATTGTATTTTAAATTTACAGTTTTCTATGGTTCTACGTTTTTTCTTACTCCGGATGGTTCCGAAAAACGTAAATCTTAAAACGTAAAACCAATTTGGGTGCAAAGTTAGCGAAAATCACTGAATTAACAAAAGGTTTTCTCGTTTGGTTCGTCATGGCGTTTTATAATCTCAGAAATAATTCGTAACTTTGTACACTTATTAAAATCCCAACCATTTACTTTTACTTGAATGATTAACCAGCAAATTATACATGCGATGGCATTAAGGGGCGGCGCCTCCGTGAGGTGCCACACAGCATGCGTCTATATTTTTGCCTTGTTGATGGGAATGATGGCGACAATTGAAGCTCAAGCACAAGCCAATATTGACCTTGGCATAGCCCGGCTTATGCAGTCGCCACGCTCGTCGCGCTCAGTCACAGCTGACAGCGTTAATATTATAATTGACGTCGAACCCCAGGCCATCGAACAGCTTCCAGCCAATGTAAAGGCTTACGCTGGGGGCGTGGCTGTGGCGCGCGTAGCCACGGCTGACCTCGATGCCATTAGGCACATCACAGGAGTAAAGGCAATTCGTAGCAGTCAGCCCATGCAGCTGCACCTCGCTGAGGCTCGTGAGATGGGAGATGTCGGCCCTATCCATGCAGGCACCGACTTGCCTCAGGCCTACGACGGCTCAGGCGTGACGGTAGGCATTGTTGACATTGGCTTTGAGCCTAACCATCCGGCGTTTCGCGTAGCCGATGGCACGTCCACTCGCGTAAAATACTTTGCAAAGATTGCCGAAGATACTATCATCGATACCTCTACGCCCGAGGAAATAGCCCTTATCACAACCGACGACAGCACACAGTTTCATGCCACTCACACCACTTCGATTGCCGCTGGCGGATATGCCGGTGGGCAGTACTATGGCGTAGCCCCCAATGCCGACCTTGTGATGGCAGCCATCGACTTGGAACTGTCGGAGGAGGCTTGCGTGCTGGCTGGTTCGCAGGTAGTGGCCGGCAAGATTCGCGAATTGGGCCAGCCAGGAGTGATGAGCATGTCGATTGGTTCGCTTGGCAGCCCCCATGATGCCTCGAATCTTTCGGCGCGCTTTCTCGATGCCATAGCAGCAGAGGTGCCATTTTGCATGTCGGCAGGCAATGATGGCCACTACAACCGCTGTGTGCGGCTTGATTTCAGTGAAGGAGACACCGAAAAGTGGGTTCTAAGCTACGGCGACCGCTGCTGGCAATATCTTACATTCTGGGCGCAAGATGCGCAGCCGTTCAATGCTACGGCCTATTTGTACCCCAAAGATAAGGTCAACGAGCTTTTCGGACCCTTGATTGAAATTGACCGCGACCTTGACGGCGAGATATTAATGGTAGATACCGATGCCTCGGGCAGCAATTATTCTGAGGATTTGGCGCGATTTGTGGCCGATGGCGAGTTTATGGCCACATCGGGCGTTTACGCCGGCAATGAAAAATACTTTGCCGAATGGTACTTGGAGTTTGAAAAGCTGCCCGAAGATGAAAGCAAGCGCATTTTCTTGGCTTTTAAGATCGAGGCAGCTCCGGGGAGTCATGTCGATTGCTATGCCGAGGGTACAGGCAATATCTTCTACCGCCCGGGATCGGGCAATATACGCGACTGGGCTCAGCCCACGGCTGATGGCACAGTCAGCACCTTGGCATTGGGCGAGAATATCCTGTGTGTTGGCGCTTGCGACAGCCAGGAGGGCGATGTGACCTATTTTTCAAGTTGGGGCAGTTATCAGCTCAGCGATCGTTCTCTCCCGCTGGTGCTTGCCCCTGGCTTGTCGGTGGTAGCTGCCCTCAGCCAATATCCCATTGAGATGGGTGATTTTGCCTATGATTATTTCTCAGTTGATGCCTATGGTCAGGAGTGCTATTACGGACCTCAGGGAGGCACCTCGATGTCATCGCCCTTTGTGGCTGGCACTATCGCTCTGTGGCTGCAAGCCAATCCCGAGCTGACAGTGGCCGAGATTCAGCAGGTAATCGCAGCCACTTCGCTTAAGAACGAATATTATTATGCCGATTCCAACCCCGAGCGCTGGGGCGCAGGCATAATCGATGCTTATGCTGGCATGAAATATGTGTTGGCCAATATGGGCATCGGAGCTGTGTCTGCCGATGGTGGGGCTGCTCCGCTGGTGAAGCTGGTCGATGGTGAAATTGAGATTGCAGTGGCAGGGAATATGAACTTTGAAGCTTGTCTCTATGATCTGAGCGGACGGCGATTGCGCTCTGCCAAAGACAATATCTCTGTGTCTGGTTTGCCTAATGGCATATATGTGGTCACAGTCAGCACTGCCAGTGGCAGATATTCCTATAAAATATTGATATAACAAGACCCAGGATAAAAATAGGTAGTAATCAGTTAAATCTGTTTAATCTGTAGTTGTTAGAAATATTTAATCTGTAGTTAGTAGAATTAAAGAGTATGGATAAGACTTTGGATTTGAGTGTCAGCAATTACGGCACCGCTAAGGATCTGAATTATGATATCGCGCTGCTCCCCTGGGGTGCGACCGAGCCTCATGGCTTGCATCTGCCTTATATGACTGATGCAATCCTATCCCACGACCTCGCCGTGGATGCGGCCATGCTGGCCCTCGAGCGTCATGGCCTGCGAGCCATGGTGATGCCGCCAGTGACCATGGGGTCGCAGAACCCCGGCCAGCGAGGCTTGAAATTCTGTGTCCATGCTCGCTATGAAACCCAGAAGGCCATACTCACCGACATAGTGGCATCGCTCTACTGTCAGGGTATGCGCAGGCTGTGGATTATCAACGGCCATGGAGGCAACAATTTCAAGAATATGATTCGCGACTTGGCTGTGGATTATCCCGATATGCTGATTGCTACCAGCGAATGGTTCGGGCCTGTGTCGAGCCGCGATTATTTTGACAATCCTGGCGACCATGCCGATGAAATAGAGACATCTGTGATGATGCATTATCATCCCGAATTGGTAAATATCGCCGATGCTGGCGATGGACGCGCTGGAGGCTTTGCCTCCGAGGCCTTGGCCAAGGGCCAAGCTTGGCTGCCGCGCGATTGGAGCCGCATCAGCGCCGACACTGGGGTGGGGGATCCGCGCCTTGCAACTGCCGCTAAGGGCAAGCGTTATGCACAGGCCTGCGCCTCAGCCCTCGCCGACATCCTGCGGGACCTCTGCGCCTCCGACCTCTACAAGCCCCTCGATACCTCCTCTCAGTACGGTCTCCACATCCGCTGATGATGGACCCTGACCTAACTTCATTTACCCGTTTTACCGTGTCACACTTATAAGCGATTCTCCAAAGAAGGCAGTTAGCACAGCTATAGTTCGAAGGATGAAATTATGCTGGCCACTAAGCCAGCGAGTAATTTCGCTGAAAGTGAACAGGGGTCAGGTCAGCGTTCACATCGAAAGATTTTTGTTTTTCTTTAAGTTGGGAGGCAAGTCGATGGATTATTGTGGCACCCACTCCTGTCAATCCACTCGGTCATTCTCCTTGGAAATATTTCCAGGCAAGCCAGAGCCAGAACACTAAAGATGTCCAGGATATGACCGATGCCCAGTCGCTCCCTGCCAAAGGACTCATTCCCATACAAGGTCCAATGACATTGACCGTAATAATGAGGATTGCAAATACAGATGACATTGTCAAAACTTGTAATAGCAAAGACCCTCTTGTCATTTCCAGTCTCTTGCGAGCAAAGGAGAAGAACATGGGCATGGACCAAATTGATATTGATGTTGCAATTGCATAAAGGAGAGCTTTCTCATAAGGAGTGGGATGATTATAAAAGCATGGCTTAGCTTGTCTTTCCACGATGAAATCGTAGAAAGTATAATAGAAACTGCCTCCTATTGCATGGATCAGCCAAATCAGGGGGATGCAACACACGATAAGATATATTGTCATTTTGACAAATGATCCCCTCGCTATTACCGAATATTGGCAACATTTTGGATTCTTAGACATAAGAAATATGGAGCATGAGAAAAGGATCACCACTACTATGTTATTCCATACCACCAAAATCCAAGGATAGGGAGAATATAAGTTAATCCACGCGCACGACACAATGCTTACGCTCTGTACAATCCACAAGGAAATCGCAAGTCCTATGCTCGCTTGAATAATTATTCTTTTTTTTCTCACTGAACGGATTTTTTCTGCCTCCTGAGCATATCAGAGAGAAAAGGCCCAAAGGAAGGCAGCTCATGAATGCCGACAGCGAACCTAATGCCAAGCTGCTTAGACCTTGGCCATGGGATTCCCCTTGGAATGCCATAATCATGCAGCCCACGGCAAATGTTACGGCACCTTCTAAAAGACCTGCTATCAAACTAACCTTAATCCAGGTTATGGCTTGGAACCGTGTTAAACTTGGGAGCTTTGATCGAAAATCCATAATATCACTTTTTAATTGCGTTTAAGGATTATTCTTTTTTTTCGAAATAGAATCCTCTTGAATAGGGTTTTTGAAACATATAGTAAGTAGAAAAGCCCCTTTCTCGAGCAACTTTTAGAGTGTCCTCCAGGTCATAGTCTCTCTTCATTTCATAGTTTACAACTGTGAAATCAAAATCATGAATATTGACTTTTTGCAGGTAACCCATTTCGTCCACTATATAGACGCGTTCAATACTGTCTTCGGCATCCTTAACTATGCAGAAATAAATGAGAGGCAAATCAATGAGGGCTTTTTTCAAAAGCACATAGTTTTTCTCCAATTCTTTCTCGCTCCGCCCCAGGGATATTTTTATTGTAGACGTGTCGGGTCGGGCATACTGGGTTCTGACAATCATGTCGGCTTCTGGATAGTAGAAAGTCCTCTCATAGGTTTGTGATAGGAAAAAGGAGACGGCTAAGAAAAGTATAATCATAAGAGGGAAACCCATCAGGGCCAAGCACCCCTTCCAAATTTGGGGAGGTTCCTTGACTGTTCTTATATCTCTGTCGCCTATATTCATAATTTAATTCTTGCTTTAATGATTACTTTATAGTTAAAGTGAAATAAATTGCGGATTGACCAAACTAAATCTGAGAGTCAGGAGGAACTCCAACCCTGCCTTATAATGCCTATTCGGTCAAGTTGGAGTCTCTCTTTCAGTGGTTGTTGACTCATATCCAAATTCATACTGCAAAGGTACGGAACAATTTCCAACCTTGTAATCTCTTTAATTGTCATTAGAGAGGACAGGTGAAATTCCACTCCCTGACGCCATCAAAACAAAAGATGGGGTATGGAATCTTGTAGCGCAGAAGTTTGTGCCTGCCTGTGGGCTTGAAAAATTTTTTCGAAAGGTTGTGTTCATCGTTAACCACTACCCAAAAACCTCCTATCTGAAAGGCGCCTATGAGCGGAGTGCTGAAAGACCATGTCTCATCAGTGCTTTGACAAAGGAGGAGTTTCGCTTCCTCTGGCCGATCCCCTGTCCTAAAATCCAGAAATAACAATTGAGGGAGTTGGTTTTGATTTCCTCTGCTTGGACTCGGCTGCACCGATTTTGTAATGAAATTGCCAATGTCGGAATTAAGCAGTTCGAGGGCTGGTAGATTTAGCTGGCCGATCTTCAATCGTTGCTTAACCGTAGCTCCATCCACCGGTCGGATGCACCTTCCAAGATACCGAGAATTATCCTTATCCATTTCAAATGGAAAATTCATGTAGTAAGCGCCTTCGTTTCCGAAAAGTCCTCCAAAGCCATTGCTCCAGTATTGTGCTTGACGGGGTTTGGTCAGCTTTGAACCCTTTTTGTATCCCGTAAGCGGCAAAAAAATCGAATTTCCATTGGGTCCTAATACTTGGTATCCGGGATTCCCACAAATTGAGGTTGGAATCCACATGCACAAGTTTTTTAACTCATCAATTTCCTGCTGGAGCGGCATTCTCCAGCTCCCTCCCCATTGCACAGAGGCCGCATCGTTGGTTTCCGGCAAGGCTTGTTCTCTCCTAATCTGCCTTTTACCAAGTGATTTGCCTGAAGTGATGCAATTGCCTGCTGAGTATTCCTCCTTGGCTTCAGTTTCACCCCAGGCGAAGTAATCCCCACATTCCCATGGATACTTCGCTCCCACATTGCATACAGCCCAATCCACTGACAAGCCGAGATCGACGACATCGCGCGAATCCTCAATGGCCGAAAAGCCAGGATTTAGGATCATCTGCACTGGCTGGCTCTTTGCCGCAAGCAACAACAAGTATAATAATACAGCAATATTCATAACATTGAATGACTTTTTGTTAATCAAAACTTCTCTCCAATTTAGTCTATATCGGGACAGTAATAAATTGAGTCTTTGGTAAAAATATACCCCCAGTCTGCGATATTCTTTTCAGAATAAGAGAACTTGGAAGGAGCTCTATAGTGTAATTTTAACGATTTTGTTTTAATTTTGGGGAATGGATAGCCATCTCCCTCTCCCTCGGCTATACAGACTAAATTTTCGATTTTGAAATACCCTATGACATCATGAAGAAAAAGATCCTTTCTATTCTGTACCCTAAGGAACACTATTTCCCCACCTTCACCTTTTGAAGTAACAAGAGTTAAAACATGGTCATCAATATCCAAGCCTTCATTTTCAAAAAATGACAAGACATTGTTTTTAATCATTCTACTTATCCTTGGTTCTACTACGCTTACTGAATCCAATACGATACTCATAGGAGTGCCCTTAGGAGCTTTCTGCTCCTCAAGCACCTTGGCAGCTTTCTCCTTGTCATACTGGGAGTTGAAATCCCAATCCCCACTATCGTCATAGGGCTTAGGCTTGCAACCTGTAAAAAGACACAAAATCAAAAGTATTAAAATACTCCCTATCCTATTATGGTAGTTTATTATTTTTATGTGAAATTTCATTATTTATACAATTAGAGACAGATGATTTATACCAATAATTAGTATCTTTAATATCTGAATAATTAGATTAAATATGGTTTGTTAGGTTTAATTTGATTCTGTAGTGCAATAGAGTGAACGGGGGCAGGTCAGCGTTCACATCGGAAAATTTTTGTTTTTCTTTAAGTTGGGAGGCATTTCGATGGATTATTGTGGCACCCACTCCCGTCAATCTTTGCAGCTGGCGTATGCCCACTCCCTGCTCCAACATGGCCGAAAGCACTCGGTTGCGCTCCTGTATGTCAACGCAATCCAAACGGTCTTCGAATATCCGCTGTCGGTTGATGCCGCGCATCATTGCATGGTAGATGCCTGTGATGGATAATTCTCTTGCTTTTCTTGGCATTTTTATATTCAGTTTTTCATTCCGCCACAAAGTTACAACTTTTATTCCACATTCACAATCCTCCTGAGTAATATTTTTAAATGTGAACGCTAACCTGCCCCCGTTCACTCTGGTCGGGATCACCGATTCGCACTTCTTTCCAAATGGAAAATGTAATATTCCTCCAGCCAGATTGTATCTTTGAATTGCTTAAACCCTGACTTGTCAACACTTGGTAGCGATAGGAAAACTCTGACCTTAGTTCCGTTCTTTAACGCCCAACCGTTATCTTTAGCACTGTTAGGATCAGACCCTATGTTAAAACCTTGAATGATGTCGTAGTACTCAGTCGTGAAAACTATAGAATCCGAAAATAATTGGTAGTGCCCCCCAAAAGATCTTAGAGGATTGAGAGCATCACATTCGTTTATCCGGTATTCGAATGTAGAATCTACGAACAAAAAACCATTTAGGCATTCTGATGATAAGCCGTCGGTGGCAATTGGCTTCCAAAAACCGTTTTGTATGAAGTCCCTATTGCTGCTGCACCATGGCCAGCATTTTTGCCAACTGGGATTTGACTCTCTTTGGTTTAGATGTCTTTTGTCTATTTCCCATTAGATTCTACTTCTTTTAAAGGGTTAACAATAAGGATATAGAAATGTTTTGATTTTTTAGGGGATTCACTCAATATCTTAATTAGTTGAGCAATCATTGATTTTGCCTGCTGGCCTCATTGAGGTTTTCTATTATCTGTTCAAAGATGTCGGGAGGATCCTTGCTGACCGACTTGAAAACCTCCACATTTTCAATAATAGAATCGTACAGCTGGACTTTCTGCGAGTCCACATTCAGATACATCAAGGTCACTTGAGTGGTAGGCAGAAGAAGTTTTCTGTAAAGTTTACGATTTCCTATGGAGTCAATTCGGTAGCCTTTCGCTTCGTATTCAAATTCATTTTCAACTTTTCTTTCAGTTATTTTTATTTCAGAGCTATCAAGGTGCCAGTGAGCCGGTCCAAGGTTGACAGTAACACATGAGCCATTGTTCTCGTCCATGACAACAAGAATAGTTGCAGTCTTGGTCTGCAATAATTTGGATTCTGGTGGCACATCTATGGCTATTGTGACTCTTGGAGTCACTACTGTGTCTCTACGTATTTCGGAAGAATAGTCAGAAGCCATCAACACTTCTGCCTGGTTCAAATAAATCATTCTTTCCTTATCATGGAAGTTAGCCCTTAGGGATGTTGCAAATGCAGTGGCAAAAAGCGAACACCCCCAGAATGCCCATAATCCATTTTTTATTTTTGATTTCATTTTGTTTCTTAATTCGGTCATTGAAATATTTTCCAATGTGAACACTAACCTGGCACCCTGTTCACCTACCATCTTACTTGCTTATGAAGTTCTACCACCTCATCTGGTGTAAGCAAATAAATCCATTTCAAATATCCATCCAGTACTATCACTTCACCTGGTTTCTTATATTCTATAAGCTTTGTTTCTTCTGTGGTAAGAAACAAATCATCATTTATGGGAGATTCTACTAAAATAGTAATGTCTCCAACTTGAAAACATCCGGAGGGATTTCTAAAACTCGTAGTTTCAATGGTAGAAACCTTGAACTCCAACAAATTTCCGATAGGATATTTATCTCTTTTATCCCCTATAGAAGGGGTTTTTAGGACAATGATATCATTTACTCCTTTTAATCCAAGGCTATCCAATTGGGGGATTATTTCCTCTGCTATTATTTTTTCAATCCGGTCATCTTTGCAGCGCAGGCACGGCAATGTTATGGGAGTAGAAAAGCAGTGAATCGAAAAAATCAAAATCACTAAACCTACAATTAACTTTTTTTCTATATGTGAAAACTCATTTAATTTCATTTGTTATGTTTTAATATGGAATTTACTTAATCCTTTGAAATTTAACGTTAAGATAACGTAAGAGTTAGATCTATTATTTGACTACTATCTAATTTTATAACTAATGATTTTAATGAAATTATAAATATTAGAGTGTAAATAATTGAAGCCATATTATTTACACTCCAACATTCAAATTATTAAAGATTAAAAACTACATTACACTCACTCAAATTGATCTGGAGTTGAATTAACATTATAATTTATATATTTTCTTAAACCAGGCAAATAAATTTTACATATAACATTATCATAACCGAAAGCTACCATTTGTCTTACGAAATTGATATCTCCACTATCTCCAATTTCAAAACCAGAAGGAATAGGGGTATTGTATGGATGAGAATGCCAAAATTCTCTCAAATGATAACCAAATCTTAACTGATAGAAAAACAAAGTAGGTATTCCCGCTTCACTTGATTCATTATGCGAGGTAGTGAGAAAGTTTTTTCCGTTTTTCCCTTTTTCACCAGTTTTCATAAGGCTCCATTCAACCTTATTATTTTCCGTTACAAATTCAAATATCTTTTCTGCATTTTCTTCACCTTTTATTTTATACAAATCAAAACTTGTACCTTTTATATTTTGAGAAGAATATTCTACCACGTTTCCTGGAATTCCTAATGAATTTATTCTTTTTCCATTATCATCAAGAATATAAAAAGCGGTATCTTTTGACTTTTTAGTTAACTTAAGATTACCATTCTTATCAATATCGAATTCATCTAAACCTGTAGGATCAATATAGTTTATAGGATTAGCTCTACAGAAGATATATGAAGACCAGAATGTTTTTTCCCAACATAGCGGATCAGTGGTCCAGAACCTGCCGAGCTGGTAGTCGTACATGCGGGCTGAGAAGTCGAGGTAGCTGCAGTCGAGCAGGTCCACCTGCTCCTTGCCTCCGAACTTGTAGGGGCTGGCCGAGCATCCGTTGTAAGAGCTAAGCGCAGTCGCGCTGCTCTCACCGAAAAGGCCACCATAGGGATAGTAGTGGCTTTCCTGCGCCACCGCGCCGGTGTTGCCGTTGACCACCTGGCGGATGTTGCCCTGGTGGTCGCGCAGGTAGTAGTAGGGCACGTTGGCCTTCACGTAGCCGCCAGTCACCAAAGTGCGGTCAAGAGCGCCGTTCTTGTATATGAAAGGGCTGAAATAGGTCGTGGTGTCCCTCGTCACCCCCGACACCTGGGTTTCCAAGGACGGATCAGACAGGGATGACCCGCCTCCCGCCGAGGATCTGATCGACGTAGTGACTATGCGCCGCAGAAGCGTGCCGTCGGCGGCTGGGCAAATGGTTTTCATGTGACAGTAATATGGGTTAAAATAGATTTAGGTAATTTGCAAGCGCTGTCTATTGAAAGGAAAGGGGCATGGGGAGAGGCTCCGTGCCCCCTGGGGCGTATGGAGAATTGGGTGCTGTAGTTGCATGTCTGGCTGTTACAGCGGTAGCACGCCGGTGGCGATCCAGGCGCTGCCCTCGATTTCGATGGTGTACTGGCCCGAGGCTTCGGGGATGTAGAACGCGGAGTTGATCACCGGGCTGTAGTCAACGGTGGCTCCATCGAACAGGATGAATACTTCGCCCTCGAGCGATTCGTCGGCTACGACCTCGACTGTGCGCGTGCTTGCATCACAGGTGACTTCGATGTCAAGGCGCAGTGGCGCGCGCTGCCCTTTCTCTACAATACCCTTAGCGCGTTTTTCAAGGCTTATGTTCCGAGTGCTCGAGTTATCATCACCCATCATTGGAAAAGCCGCTACAAGGCTTAGAATTAGAAAAACGAGAAAATGTTTCATCATAATGTTTTGGTTAAAATTTCTGACGCAAATTTACATACGAAAACTTCAACCGCCAAATTCAGACTTCAATGAAAAAGCATTTTCATCCTAACGTAAATACCTATAGAGCACCATATTACGCAAAATGTAACATTGAAAAGTTCAATGTTACATTTTACAACTAAATATTTAGTGAAATTTTACTGGATTTCGGGTGTATTTTTGAATAAGTTTTGTATGAATTTGCCAAGGTTGGTGTCATGAATCGACAACTCCAATTTTTTTCTTATTGAAGTGATCATCCCATTCATTTGGTTTGGCTTGCCTAAGAAGATGGCAACTTCCTTTCCATTCAGGCCTATTAGGTATAGGCAGATAAAATCAAGCTCATCATCCGTAAGGCCCTTTGCTTTTAGATAGCTTATGAATTTGGGGTTGGACCCATGGATAGCCAAGCGATTGTTTTTCATGAAGCGGGTCTTATCGCTGGTCAAATCCTTCACCCATGTCTTATATGACTTTGATGAAGGATGGTTTACAGCAATTCCGCTTACCAAAAACGAGTTTAACATTTCAAATCGTTCTTTGACCACATCTGTCACTTCCTGAGGGAGTTCAGGCTTTTTCTTAAGCAGGGATTTCAGGTTTTCGTATTCTTGGTTAAGGTTGGTTAAGTTTAACTGAAGATTCTCTGTCCGAACCTTTTGGTTGTTAAGCGTTGCCCAAAGCAAGGCAATTATTAGTGTCAGGACCAAGCCTCCGCTTATGATTCCTAAGGTAAGATTGGATTGTACTTTGGAATTTCTTTGGGCTTCTAATTCATAATTGTATTTTTCCTCACTGAATCTTGTCTTCTCATCAAATTCTTTTATGTGGATTGAATCCATTTTATGGGTAAAGATTTGATAGGCATGCAGGGCATCTTTGTATTCTTCCAAATTTTGCAACGCCATCACTTTTACGGCATAATACCGAATCAATTCGTCGTCATCAAGCAACTCCAACGGAACGGATTCAAGCAATGATTTGGTTTGCAAAGCATTACCCAATGACAAATTAGCATTTGCCATTGACAACAATTTGCCTGGTGAAAAAGAATCTGTGCTAAAACTTTTGAGACGTTTCTCAATTTGGAATTTGTCACCGAATTCTTCATAGTAAGACAACAAGTAATCATTAAATTTTTCTCGGCTATACCCTTTTTTATAGATAGTGTTTTCACAAATGTTGACAAGGCTGTCGGCAGCCGCTTTGTCATTCAATAGTATGGCAGCATTAAGGCCGCTTAAATGGCAGTCAAGCGCACGCTTAGGCTGGCTCAATTGGTCAAAGAGGCGGGCTGCCTTCAAGAAGCAGTTCTTGTATCCCTCGAAGTCGTAGATGGACTTTTGGATGAGGCCTTGCCAAGTGAGGAGGCGCGCCAGGGTGAGGGTGTCGGTGATGTGGCCGAGGTCCCGGGCTTGGAGGTAGCAGTTCATGGCAGCGGCATTGTCGCCTCGGTTTTGGAAGATGCGGCCTTGGTAGAAGAGGGTGCGGAGCTTTTGGTCGGGGGAGCCGTGGTGCAGGTAATGGTCGATGGCCGGCTGCAGCACTGCGAAGTCGGTGGTATCGACGTAGTTCTTGTCGAGGGCCATGGATTTGAGCAGGGCGTAGCGCGCCCGCTCCTGGCTGCCGCCGAGCTGCTTCTCATCAATGCCATCAATGAGGGCAAGGGCAGAATCGGGATGCTCTTCCATCAGGGCCTCGGCTCCGTCGAGCTCAGACTGATAGCGTGAGCGGTCAGCGCAGCTGGCAAAAATGACAAGAAAAAATATAACGATGCTGGGCACTAAGCGATACGCTCCATACAAAGACTTGATATCTGGCTGGTGAAATGTCATGGCTAAAAAAAGAAATCTTGTGAGTGCAAAGTTAGTGAATTTTTTGGTATAGACAAAAAAGAAGAGGCTGGCTCGGGGGTAGGGTGCCAGCCTCTTGGGGGAGTGATGCATAAATTATTATTTCTTTGCGGGAGCGGTGGTGGCGTAGGCCTTCTTGCTGGCCTTGGCGCGAGCTGCCTGGCGGCGAGCATCTGCCACATAAGCCACGGGCGAAGCCACATAGATGGTAGCCAAGGTACCGATGATTACGCCCCAGAGCATTGCGAACACGAAGCTGCGGATTGCATCGCCACCGAGGATGAAGATGCACACCAACACGAGCAGGGTCGATGCTGAGGTCATGATCGTACGGCCCAAGCATTGGTTGATTGACTGATTAACAGTCTGGAAGAATGTCTGCTTGGGATAGAGACCGAGGTTTTCACGCACACGGTCGAATACTACCACCGTATCATTGATCTGATAACCGATTACTGTAAGGATGGCCGCTATGAATGTCTGGTCAACCTCCATCGCGAATGGGAACACGCCCCAGAATAGCGAGTAGAAGCCGATAATCATCACAGCTGTGAAGGTGACTGCTGCCAGCGCGCCGAGCGAGAAGGCCACGTTGCGGAAGCGGAGCAGGATGTAGAGGAACATGGCGATGAGGGAGAGCACCACGGCAATGTAGGCGTCGGCCTTCATGTCCTCAGCCACCGAAGGTCCTACCTTTTGCGAGCTTACCAGACCGAAGTCGGTATCTGAGGTGGAGAACTGCTCGGGGGTGATGCCGCTGCGCAGGTAGGGCAGAAGCACCTTGTAGAGCTTATCTACGATTTCCTCCTCGGTGCCTTGATCCTCGTCGTTGATCTTGTAGTTGGTTGAGATGCGCACCTGGTTAGAGCTCTCGATGGTGATTACCTGCACTGATGCGCCGGGGAACTCGGGTGCAAGCTTCTGCTGCAACTCCTGCACATCTACAGGCTGCTCAAACTTGGCCACATAGTTGCGACCGCCCGAGAAATCGATACCCTGGTTCATGCCGCGGGTGAAGAGCGAAATCACAACCACAGCGATGAGCACGCCCACCACGGTGAAGCTGATCTTGCGCTGGCCCAGGAAGTTGACCTTGCTGTTGACAAACATCTTGCGGCTGAGCGGGGTAGAGAATGTGAGATTTGAGAATGCCTTGGTCTTTGCGCCCCAGATGAAGAAGATGCGGCTCAAGAACACGGCTGTGAAGAACGAGCATACGATACCGATGATCAGGGTTGTAGCGAAACCCTTGATAGGACCTGTACCGTAGAGCAGCAGGATCAAGCCCGTGATAATAGATGTGAGGTTGGAGTCGAAGATTGCCGAGAAAGCATTGCTGTAACCATCGCTGATGGCCTGGCGAGCATTCTTGCCTGCGCGAAGCTCTTCCTTGGCGCGCTCGAAGATAAGCACGTTGGCGTCAACGGCCATACCCAGCGACAGCACGATACCGGCGATGCCGCTCATGGTGAGCACTGCCTGGAACGATGCCAGGATGCCGAGGGTGAAGAAGAGGTTGCAGATAAGGCAGAAGTCGGCGATAAGGCCGGGGATAACGCCGTAGAAGGCCATCATGAAAATCATCAGGAGCACCAGAGCCACTACGAACGAGGTGATACCAGCGTCGATAGCCTGCTGGCCCAGCGACGGACCAATCACCATGTCGCTGATGATATTGATCTTGGCGTTCATTTCGCCGCTCTTGAGCACGTTGGCAAGGTCGTTTGCCTCATCGATGGTGAAGTTGCCAGTGATTGACGACTGGCCACCCTCGATGGCACTGTTTACGTTAGGAGCGGAATATACTTGGTCGTCGAGCACGATAGCGATTGGGCGGTTGCCATCAGCAGCGTTGGCTGCAGTGATGCGGGCCCACTGGCGAGTGCCTTCGGCGTTCATGCGCATTGAGATTTCATTGCCGCGCACGGGGTCATAGTTGGTGCTGGCGTCGGTCACGACGTTGCCCTTGAGGGCAGCCTCGCCGCCGCTGGTGCGCAGTGCATACAGGGGATAGCCAATCTTGGTGTCAACGTCCTTGCCGTTAACCTTGTCGGTGCGCACATCCTCGGTCACACCCCACAGGAGCTTGAGGTCGCCAGGAAGCACGCTCTTGCCGATCGATGAGTTTACGAGAGCGTTGAAGTTGTTGATATCGATGGGGTTGCGGAGGTAGCCGAGCACTACATAGTTGCCGGCACCGCCTTGGATGCGCTGGCCCATTTGCTGGTAGATGGCAGCGAAAGCGTTGGCATCGATGGTTGTGTCGTTGGCCACGCGCTGCATCAGAGCGGTCATGGGCTGCTGAATTTCGTTGAGGCGATATGTGTCATAGAACTCGAGCGAAGCCGAGCGCTTGAGCAGGTCGCGCACGCGCTGGTGATCCTTCACGCCGGGGAGCTCGAGCAGCACTTGGCCGTCCTTGCCCTGCAGAATCTGGATGTTGGGCGATACTACGCCGAATTGGTCGATACGCTTGCGCAGCACGTTGTTGGCAGCGGTCTCGGTGATCGAGTGCACCTTGGAGCGAAGGATGTCAACTACCTTGGCATCGCTGCTGTTGGCTGGCACGAGATTGTCCTTGAACACAACCGAGAGGTCCACATTGGGCTCGCGTGTGCGGTATTGGCTTACGAATGTTGACAGGAAGTCGGTCGACGGGTTAGCCTTGGTGATGGTGACGGTGGTGTCGATGGCAGCCTCGAAGTTGCGGTCGTTGGCCTTGTTGCTGAGGTTGCGGAGCATGTCGGGCACGTCCACCTCCAGGATCACGTTCATGCCGCCCTTGAGGTCGAGGCCGAGGCCCACGCCCCATTTCATCACGTCGTTAAGAGTGTATACTCCCAGATACACTTTCTCTTCGCCAACCGAGTCCATATAGTGCTTATAGGCTTGGTTGTAAAGGTCGTCATCGTTGTTGCCGCTGATGTTGAGGGCGTACTGCTCAGCTTTCTTCTCGTGCTTCGAGCTAACGAATGAGAAAGAAAGATAGAACAGGCACACCAAAACCAAGAATATGGCTATGATGCCGGCCACGATGCTACCTAATTTTCCTTTGCTTTGCATGTTAAGAAAATATGTTAATGATTGTTAATAATTTATGCATGGATTTTTCAGCCTGCAAATATACGATTTTTCCGCCACATACACAAATAGATTTACGCCGAAATAGCCACTTTTTGCTTTAATCAGTGGACTTTTCGCACATTATGGGGCTTTTTAGCTAAAAAGAGAATCCATATCTTGCTCGCGGGTAAGGCCCAGATGGTTGTAGGCCAGTGCGGTGACTTCGCGTCCGCGCGGGGTGCGCTTGATGAAACCCTCCTTGATCAGGTAGGGCTCGTACACCTCCTCGATGGTGCCTGGGTCCTCGCCCAGGGCAGTGGCAATTGTGGTGAGGCCCACGGGGCCGCCACGGAATTTTTGGATTATGGTGGTGAGGATTTTGTTGTCGATTTCGTCGAGGCCGTAGCGGTCGATATTCAGGGCCTCGAGGGCATATTTGGCTATGTCGAGCTCGATGGCGCCGCTGCCCTTGACTTGGGCAAAGTCGCGCACGCGGCGCAGCAGGGCGTTGGCCACGCGGGGCGTGCCACGGCTGCGCAGGGCTATCTCGTTGGCAGCTTCGTCGGTGCATTTTACTCGCAGCAGCGAGGCCGAGCGCAGGATGATGCGCGTCAGCACCTGGTGGTCGTAATATTCCAGGTGGCAGTTGATGCCGAATCGTGCGCGCAGGGGCGATGTGAGCAGGCCGCTGCGCGTGGTGGCCCCAATTAGGGTGAACGGGCTGAGGGTGAGCTGCACGGTGCGCGCACCCGGACCCTTGTCGATCATGATGTCGATGCGGTAATCCTCCATGGCCGAGTAGAGGTATTCCTCCACCACAGGGCTCAGGCGGTGTATCTCGTCGATGAAGAGCACGTCATTCTCTTCGAGCGAGGTGAGGATGCCAGCCAAGTCGCCAGGCTTGTCGAGCACCGGGCCCGACGTGACCTTAATGCCCACGCCCAATTCGTTGGCAATGATGCCGCTCAGGGTGGTCTTGCCCAGGCCGGGAGGGCCAAAGAGCAAGATATGGTCGAGGCTTTCGTGGCGCATACGGGCTGCCTGCACGAAAACCTTGAGATTGTCAACTATCTTTTCCTGGCCGTTGAAGGCGTCGAAGGCGCTGGGGCGCAGCGCCCGCTCAAACTCCTTGTCGCGCTCGCTGGTCGAGTTGCGTATGTCGAATTCTTCGCTCATTCTTTAGTACGTCGTCAATTTTGTGCACTACGGTTTCGGGGGTGATGGCATTCAGGCACAGGTAGTCGCCTCGGTAGCATTTCTTGTCGCCATACACCGAGCAGGGACGGCACGACAGGGGCACCTGCAGCATGTCCTCCTCGAGCTGGTGCCAGCCCTTGAATCCGCAATAAAAGTGGGTTGCCCCCCAGATGCTCACTGTGCGTGTGCCAGTGATGGCAGCCAGGTGCATGTTGGCCGAGTCCATAGTCAGCATCACATCGAGATGGCTGATCAGCGACAGCTCGGCCGGGAAGCCGTATTTCTTGCCAGCCAGCGACTGCACCGATGGATAGCGGCTCTGCCAGCCCTCGGCCACCTCCTGCTCATAGCCCTCGGCGCCGAAGATGAAAATCTTGCAGTTGCCCCAGCTGTCGATGGCCTTAACCACCTCCTCCATCTTGGCGATGGGATATATCTTGCCAGTGTGGGCAGCAAAGGGGGCGATGCCAATCCAGTATTGGTCGGGCTGCTTGGTGAGCGGGGTTATGGGCTTGTAAAGCTCTTCGGGGCCTTGGCCATTGGCGCCGTAGAGCCCTTGGAAGGAAATGTCGAGCGGAAGGCCGACTTTGAAGAAGGCCTCGCGGTAACGCTGGCGGGTGTTGATTTGGGGCAGCATCACCTTGTTGGAGCGGCGCGTGAGAGCGCGCTTGTGGGCGCGGCCCTTGTTGATTTTCACGGTCTTTACGCCGTGCATTCTCATGAAAGCTCGCAGCAGCTTGGTGCGCAGCACATCGTGGAGGTCGATGTAGGCATCAGGCTTGTATTTCTCGCACAGCTCCTTGGCCAGGCGGCGAATGCCGCCGATGCCCTTGTATTCGCGCTTCACGTCGGGGCCCACAACCTCAAGGTTGGCAGGCTTGTTGACAAACATCCCCACCATCTTGGGGCGCGTCACCATCACGAATTTGATATCAGGATAACATTCGCAGGCGCTGTAGAGCAGCGGTATGGTCATGGCCACATCGCCAAGGGCTGAGAAGCGGCTCACCAGCACTGTGCGCAGGCCGAGGTCGTTGGCCAGGGCCCACTTATTTGTTGCCGCCATACAGCACTGGGTTGGTGTCGGGGTCGTTGTACATCTTCATCTGGCGGTACACTTTCATGTACTTGCGGCCTGAGGCAATGTCGTCGAGCAGCTGGTCGATGGCTCCGATCAGGTCCTGGCGCTGCTCGAGCAGCACATCGAGCTTGGCGCGGCATTTGGCGCGGTGCTCGGGGGTGGCATCGGCGCGGTCCACCTCGGCCTGCATGTGGTATATTTTCAGGGCGAGGATTGACAGACGGTCGAGGGCCCAGGCTGGGCTCTCGGTGTTGATGGTGGCCAGCAAAGCGGGCTTCACGTCGGCATAGAGGCGGCGGAAGTAGGTGTCGATAGCCTCGACCATGTCGGTGCGCTCCTGGTTGCTGGCATCGATGCGGCGCTTGATGCCAAGGGCGCGGATAGGGTCGATGTTGGGGTCGCGAATGATGTCTTCGAGATGCCACTGCACGGCATCAATCCAGTTCTTGGCATACAAGGTGTAGTCAATCTCTGCGGGATTGTAGGGATTGTCGATGGGAGTGTCCACATGGTCGTCGCGATGATAGTCGGCGGTGGCGCGCTCAAACACCTTGTAAGCGTTCTCTGCGAAATTCATTGTGGTTTTTGGTCTTTAGTCTTTAGTCTTTTGTCTTAGGCCGTTGGCCTTTAGACTTTAGTGGATACGTGAGGGGGAGAGGCGGCGGATAGCTTGGTCAACATAGGGCGTGGGCCGCATGTCGCGTGCTTGGCGGAAGTATTTCAGAGCCTGCTCACGGTTGCCATTGATATCGTAGTAATTGGCCAGGTTGAGCGTGGCTATGTAGTTGTGCGGTTCCAACTGCAGGATTCGTTGCCAGGTGTCCACGGCAGCCTGGGGCTGGTTGTTGATCATGTAGCCCTCGGCCTTGTCCTGCAGGAAACTGATGTTGTCGGGGGTGCCGCGCAGCATCTTGTCGGCATACTCCACCATCTGCACACCGTTGCGGCGGAAGGCATAGTAGCTCAGGAGCTTGGCATCGATTGGCCGTTCGAGCCAGGGATTGTGGCGCACAGCGTCGAGCAGGAATTGCTCGTACATGTCGCTGTGGGCTTGCTGGAAGGAGTACTGCCTAACCAAGCCCAGCACCGAATCGAGGGGCACGCCGTAGCGCATAGCATCGGTGAGGAGCTCCATCGAGCGCAGGGTGTCGCCCAGCATTTCGGTGGCCACGATGGCGCGGCCATAGGTATCGGCGCGCTTGGGCTGCTCCTGCAACATGAAATTGTACATTGCCGCGGCGCTGGCCCACTCCTGGTGGTCGAAGAATCGGTCGGCTTTGGCCTCGGTATTTTGGTAGCTGACTTGGGCTTGGGCTGCCAAGGCCAGGGCGATGGCAGCCAAAATTGTGTATATTCTATTCATAACGCAGAGCGGTTACTTACATTATTATATAATATAACAATTCAAGTCAGATATTTTACTACTCGGAGATCTCAGAGTTCTCGGAGTTCTCAGAGATTTCGGAGATCTCAGAGATACTTATCGCCGCATTTGAGCTTTACGTCGTTGACCATCTGCTTGATGCCCTGCTCCTTGCTCTTGGGGCAGATCAGCAGCACATCGCCAGCGTCGGCCACGATGTAATCGTGGAGGCCATCCACCACAATCAGCTTCTCGCCTTTCACGGCGAAGATGTTGCCGCCGCTCTCGTAGGCAAGCACTGTGCAGCGCTGGGTCACGTTGCCGTCCTTGTTCTTAGGCGAGTTGTCGAAGAGGGCGCTCCAGGTGCCCAGGTCGTTCCAGCCGAAGTTGACGCACTCCACGTACACATCCTTGCTCTTCTCCATCACAGCATAGTCGATCGAGATGCTTACGCAGCCGGGGAAGGCCTTCTGGATGAAGTCGGTTTCTTCGGGAGTATTGTATACGCTGAGGCCACGGTCGAAGACTGCTGTCACATTCGGGGCATAGCGGTGGAGCTGGTTGATGATTGTCTCGGCGCGCCACAGGAAGATGCCTGAGTTCCAGAAGAACTCGCCCGATTCCACAAACACCTTGGCCAGGTCGAGGTCGGGCTTTTCGGTGAATGTCTTCACAGCGTCGATGTCGGGGGCCACTTCCTTGCCAATCTGTATGTAGCCGTAGCCGGTCTCGGGACGGGTGGGCTTGATGCCGAGGGTTAATAGGGCTGGGTTGCTCTCCACGAATTCAAATCCGCGCAGGATGCTGTCCTGGAACAAAGCCTCGCGGGTGATGAGGTGGTCGCTGGGGGTGACGATGATCGATGCCTCGGGGTCGATGGCATGGATGTGGTATGCAGCCCAGGCGATGCAAGGAGCGGTGTTGCGCCGGGCTGGCTCCAGCAGGATTTGGTCGGGCCTGATCTCGGGCAGCTGCTCGCGCACCAGGTCGGCATACAGGGCATTGGTTACGATGATTACGTTTTCCTTTTTCACCATGGGCAGCACACGGTCGTAGCTCATCTGCAGCAGCGAGCGGCCAGTGCCCAGGAAGTCGATAAACTGCTTGGGACGCCCTTCGCGGCTGTAGGGCCAGAAACGGCTGCCAATGCCACCGCACATAATCACGCAGAAGCGGTGCGGATTGATGGCTGTTGGGGTATTAGAATCCATATTTATAGTGTTGTTCATGAACGTTAGTTCGAAATTGAATGGCTAAGTTAAGAATTTTAAATGGTAAATCCAAAAAAAAATGGTATATTTGCAGAAATTCTTGAAATAACCACGGAAAACATGAGAAAAACACTTGCAATTGCGGCCCTGTCCATGGGTATAGTGGCCTTGCAGGCCCAGACCGCAGGCGGAATCGATGCCGCCATGCTGGGGCGTCTGCAGCAGGGGTATCAGATGTCGGCTGCCGACCGCGCAGTGCGCAACCACGATGATGTATTTCTCGTGCGATGTGGCCAAGCAGCTCGACCGCGCACGCGGCTATATGGACCTTGACAATTTCGACTATTCGGCGCTGATGGGCGTTGACTTCGGCATGGACGAGTATCTATTCCGCCTGGCGGTCAATAAGAAGTATGCCTCCAGCAAGGTGCTGGATGTGCTTAAGCAATCGCCAGTGGAGCTTCCAGCCTGGGACCCGATGTTTGCTCCCGACGAGTAAAAATAAAGCAGGGAGCCGCGAGGCTCCCTGTCATGTGATATATTGCAGGGGGCTTTTCGGCCCCCTGTGCTTTATACTGTAAGTATTTCTTTTTCCTTGGCGGCGAAAAGGTCGTCGATTTTTTTCAGGTACTTGTCGTGGAGCTTCTGCACAGTAGCCTCGGCATCCTTCTCTACATCCTCGCTCAGGCCCTGCTTGACAGCCTTCTTCAGCTTGTCGATGGCATCGCGGCGAGCGTTGCGCACGCTTACCTTGGCCTGTTCGGCCTCGGCCTTCGATTCTTTTACCAGCTGCTTGCGGCGCTCCTCGGTCAGCGGCGGGATGTTGATGCGAATCACCTCGCCATTGTTCTCAGGCGTGATGCCGAGCGATGAGTTGATGATGGCCTTTTCGATTTCTTTGAACATGCCCCTCTCCCAGGGAGTGATGGTGATTGTGCGGGCGTCGGGCACAGCCACATTGGCAACATTCGATATCGGGGCTTGGCTCCCGTAATAGTTCACGCGGATAGCGTCGAGGATCTTTGGGTTGGCTTTGCCAGCGCGGATGTGAGCCAGGGCGTCGTCGAGATACTCGACAGCCATTTCCATGCTCTCTTCGGCGGGGTCGATGTAGGTTTTTACGTCAATCATGGTTTATATCGGGGTTTTAAGTTTTAAGTATTAAGTTTTAAGAAGGGATGAAAGGATGTAAGGAGGAAAGGGTGACGTGGTCCTTAACCCTGAATTCTAATATACTAATGTGCCGATGTTTTCGCCGCGCACTACCTTCTCCAGGTTGCCGGGGGTGTCCATGTCGAACACGATTATCGGCATCGAGTTCTCCTTGCACAGGGCGGTGGCAGTGAGGTCCATCACCTTGAGGCCTTGGTTGAGCACCTCCTGGTAGGTGATTTCATCGTACTTTTTGGCGTTGGGGTCTTTCTCGGGGTCGGCTGTATATACGCCGTCAACTCGAGTGCCCTTGAGCATTACGTCGGCCTCAATCTCGATGGCGCGCAGGGCAGCGCCGGTGTCGGTGGTGAAGAAGGGGTTGCCCGTGCCGCCAGCCATGATGGCTACCTGTCCCTTGTCCATGGCGCGGGTTGCACGCCACTTGCAGAAATATTCACCGATGGGGTACATGTTGGTGGCAGTCAGCACAGTGTTGCTGCAAGCGCAGGCTTGCAGGGCGCTGCTCAGAGCCAGCGAATTGATCACGGTGGCCAGCATGCCCATTTGGTCGGCCTTTACGCGGTCGAAACCCTTAGAGGCTCCTGACAGCCCCCGGAAAATGTTGCCTCCGCCAATTACGATGCCCACTTGCACACCCTCATTGACGATTGCGGCAATCTGGCGGGCATACTCTTCGAGTTTGTTGGTGTCGATGCCGTAGTGTTGGCTGCCCATTAGCGACTCTCCGCTCAGCTTCAGCAGCACTCTCTGGTATTTAGTCCTCATATTTGCTTTGTGTTAGGTTGTCAGTAATTGTTACAACAATTATCGTAACCACAAAGTTAGCACAAATTTCTCAACCCCACACTATCTGAGCCCAAAAATTTACAAAAAAAATTAAGGGGAGTGGCCTCATCACTCTCGATGAGGCCACTCCCCTTAATTTTTTAGGCGTATGTATTCAGGAGCGGCGGGTCAGTGACCTGCCGCATGTCAGGCGGATGTATTTCGGAGCGGCGGGTCAGTGACCTGCCGCATATCAGGCGGATGTATTGTTTGTATGGTTTGATTACAATTGTTTGTATGGTTTGATCCCACCCCGCCTGATGTGCGGCAGGTCACTGACCCGCCGCTCCTAAAATGGCATGCCTGTTGTGGGCCGCTCAGAATATGGCACCCTAAA
>JAJBUG010000060.1:0-8465 GCA_020860515.1 Bacteroidales bacterium
CCTTCAACAACAACAACAATAAGACCAACTCCAACTGCATCCGCGCGGTGGCCGCATTAAGCGAGGAAGCCAAGATGGGATGGGTGAAGGCATTCTACGACTGCTGCAAGCGAAAGACCGGCAGCAAAGACTGCGATGCCTACAGGGTGAACTGGGAAGAGGATTTGTGGCGGCTGATCGGCGAGGTAGCAGCCAGAGAATACGAACCCTCGCCATCATTGAGATTCGTGGTGACCTACCCCAAGCTGCGCGAGGTTTACGCTGCTGCATTCCGCGACCGAATTGTGCACCACTGGGTGTGCGCGAGATTGATCCCACTGCTTGAAGAAAGATTCAGGAGCCATGGCAACGTGACCCACGGATGCCGCAAAGGGCTGGGAACGCGCTCGGCGGTCAGCAGCCTTGTGGCTGACATCGAGAAGGTAAGCCAGGAATACAAGCGAGAGGCATGGATTGCAAAATTTGACCTGAAGGGATTCTTCATGAGCATCGACCCTGAGATTGTCTGGAGCAAACTCAAGCCTTTTATAGAAAGCCGATACCAAGGCGAAGACAAGGACACGATCCTATATCTTACGGAGATTTGTGTCAAGCACAGGCCTCAGGCCAACTGCATAGCCAAGTCAAGAAAGGCTCTGTTTGACGCGCTGCCGGAGGGCAAATCAATGCAAGGATCAAGGCTGGGATTGCCTATAGGGAACCTGCCAAGCCAACTGTGCGCGAACTTCATCCTGAGTTTTCTCGACGAAAAGATAGCGCCGATGCGAGGGCCAGATTTTGGCTACCAAAGGCTTGTCGACGATTTCTGCATAGTAAGCCCAGACAAAAGGCGAATCCTGGAACTGCGACCGCAAATCGCACAATGGCTCAAGGATTTGGGGCTGGAACTGCACAAAGACAAGTTCTATTTGCAGGAATGCAGAAAAGGAGTCAAGTTCGTAGGGCGCGTGATAAAGCCAGGGCGCACATACCTGGCGAACCGCACGGCGCAGAGGGCAACGCTATCGCTAAGGAGAGCAGCCAGAACCTCAGAGCGTGTAGCAAAGCATCCAAGCATAGAAGCGATGAAGAACCTCGAGCGGGCAGTGGCGAGCTTTAATTCTTACCAGGGATTCCTCAACGGTAACGCGAGCAAAAGGCTGAGAGCGCGGATTCTAAGACACGGATCCAGTCTTTTGCTCTGGGCCGCTTGCTGGATGTACAAAGGAACGCTTAAGATAAAACGAAGATACAAGACACGAAACTATTTACTAACCCAAGAAATCAAAGGCAATGGTTTACTATTACGGAAACGCCGCGCCAAGCGCGGTGTCATGGAGGCCGCGCTTCGGAATGAAGCAGCACACGGTGGCCTGGGACATCGAAGAGTGCGAAACCGACGAACAGGGAACCCCTTACCGCCATCGATGGCGGCAGGTGACGCTCGAGCCGGGAATCTGGAACTACGGCGCAATCGTGGCGGCAATAATCGCCGACCAATACACCAGCGACGAAATGACAGCGATAATCAACAATTACCTGCTCGACCCGACAGACGCGGGAATCAAGGCCGAATTCGACCGGATGCAGCAATGGAGAGCAAAAGCCAAAGAGATAGCCCGGGCAGCAATGGAACAAGAAGGATGAAAGTTTAACCAATCAAACAGGAAGAGTAATGGACATATGGTCAACATTAATCGCAATCATCGGATCGATCGGAGGCCTTGAGGGCATCCGCTATCTGCTCAACCGAAACGCAGAGAAGCGAACAGCCAACGCTAAAGCTGACACTGAAGTATTCCACAGCCTGAAGGAATACAACGAATACCTGCAGCAAGAGCTTCGGTCGAAAGAGGAGCGGTTCGCAGAGCAGACCCTGAGAGTGAGAAAGCTGACCGACGAGGTGATAGACCTCACCGAGCAGATGGGCAAGGCCAAGGCGGAACTTTGCCTTTACCGATGCAAGAGGCTGGGATGCGGAAAGCGACTGCCCCCAAACTCATTCACGACCCCAGAGGAAGAGTCTGGCGACGCGCAGCCAGAAACGGCAGAGGAAGAAGAAGATCCCTCAGAAAAGTAAAGGCCGCGCTCACGCGCAGCCAATAGCTCATTTCCTAAAATAATCAATTTTCCACCACAAAGGTACTAACTTTAAGTGATAAAAGCAAATGAAATACTTCACTATTTCGGAATTATCCAAAAGCGCGACCGCCTCGGCCAAGGGCATCGACAACACGCCCGATGCGGAAGCAAAGAAGAACCTGGAATTGCTGGTGGACAATCTCCTCGACCCGCTGCGCGAGCTGTTCGGAGGACCCATAACGGTGACCAGCGGATACCGCAGCCCCAAACTCAACTCAAAAGTAAAACTGGCATCGAAAACCAGCCAGCACATGAAGGGCCAGGCGGCAGACCTCTACGTAGCCAAGCACAAGGGTGCAGCGACCACAGAAGCCCAGCGCCACAAGCTGCACAAGCAACTCCTCAGATTGGTCCTCGACAAGGGGCTGCCATTCGACCAGGCGATCTGGGAATACGGCGACGAAAACGGGCCCCAATGGCTGCACCTGAGCTACAGCGCCACCCAGCAGCGCAAGCAGATCCTGCGCACCAAGGACGGAGCCACATATTATAATATAGACCGAAACGGTAAAAAGAAAAATTAAAAAAATTAATTTTTTAAGATGAAAAACATTTTACTTTTGATATTGGGGCTCATCATGGGATTCGCCATCGACGCATGGCTCCAGCCACACAAAGGAAGCGGAACCGCCGAAGTGACGCGAGACACCATCTGGGACACCATCGCGTTTTACCAGCCAATCTCGAAAGACAGCATGGTGCTGAGATACCAGACCATCACCCTGCCGCTGGCAAAACTTGGGAACGAAATGCCGGATTCATGCCCAGATCAGGAAAACATGGGCGCAATCACGGCATTCCTTGACCGCGACAGCATACAGCTGGAGATTCCGATCACACAGAAACACTACGCCGACACAGCCTACGAAGCATGGGTGAGCGGATGGCAGCCGAGCCTCGACAGCCTCAAAGTTTTCCCCAGAACGATTCGCACAACCGAAACCATCCATGCCAAACCCAAAAGATGGGGGCTTGGGATAAGTGCGGGAGCAGCCATGACGCCAAGGGGCGCAGAGCCTTACATAGGCATCGGAATCCATTACAGCATTGCCGCATTTTGATGAGATTGTTTTCATTGTCATGGAACAGGCGCGACCGAGAGGCCGAGCCTGTTTGTTTGTTCAAAAAATATTTTGTAATTTTGCAGTGTTGCTGCGGTGAAACAATGGGTTGTTTTCCCGCCACGCCCGAGAAAAGGCTTCTTTCCTCGGGCGTGTTTTTATTTTTTGCCATAGAGGACCCAATCAAGCACTCGACGGTTCGCCATGTCAACCTTGCACAGATCAAAGCGGATATAAATATCGGTGACCGAAGAAGCGGCATGACCCAGAGCCTGGGCGATTGTTTCCTTGGGGATTTCCAGGGAAGCAGCCACGGTGGCCCAGGTATGGCGAGCCCAATAGGTGGTGAGCTCAGGGAACCACGCGCCATCCTGGTCGCCGATTTCCTGAAGAGCCTTGTTGACCTTCCGACGATAATCTTCGTAATTCTTATACCTGTCCATGGGATCGAGGAGCCATCCGCGCCCGCGATTGCGATTAATGATCTCCAGAGCCTCGGGCTCGACAAAGACTGACACGGGGCTTTTAGTTTTTGACCGGCTGAAATCAATGCGCCCATCCTTGATGGCATCCGGAGGGAGATGCAGCAAGTCAACGGAATTCATGCCAAGAAGCATGAACGACAGCTTGAAGAAATCCAAGTATTTCAGCTGGGACGGCCTGACCTCGGCATTGAACAGGCGGCGCAAATCGCCAACGGAAAGCGACCTCTTAACGGTGCGCACCTTCCGAACTTTGAACTTACGGAATGGGTACCAAGTGGTAAGACCATCGTCGATGGCGAAATTGAAGACAGCGCGGAGGCAGATGAGGTAATCGGCCCGCGAATTTTGCGAGGGCGCAGTCTTTGCCAGGAAAGCATCAAACTCAATCAGCCACGAACGGGTGACATCCTCGAAATGCAGCGAATCAAGCGCAGGGCAATAGGCGCGAAGCCTTGAGAGGGATTGAACATAAGCACTGCGAGTCTTCCCGGTTTTGGTTTCGATGAAACGCAGGAAAGCGGGAAGCACCAAGGTGGGATCAACCGCTGGGGCGGGCTTAGCCTTGGGGCTAATGACAGCCGCCACAGCATCGCGAACCTCATCGATAGACGAAGGTTCGGCTTGAAGTCTGAGCTCCAGCACAGCCTCTTCAGCAGCCAAGAGCCTGCGCGAGATCAAGACATTCATGTGCGAAGCCAGCGGAGCGTTAGAGCGAAGCCGACGCTGGGCAGAATCCCAATAAGCGGGAAGAGCGGACAGACCCATGCTCACATACCGGACCTGGCATTTTCTTGTGATGGAAATTTTCAGAGGGGCAGGACGGCCAGCCTTCACGCGCCGAGCGTCCAAGTAAACATTCAATTTTATCATAGCAAACAGGGAGCCCAGAAAAGATGCGCAATTGATTGCGCAAACAAATTGCGTCCATTTAAGGCGACTTGTGGCGAAATACAGCATTTTCAAGGGCTTTTTTTGAGTGCTGACCCCATAATAGAAAGAGTTGAAAAGGAGCAAGCCGTTATAACTTACTAATTTTCAACTCTTTACATTTTGTCGGGGTGACAGGATTCGAACCTGCGACCACCTGGTCCCAAACCAGGCGCGCTACCGGACTGCGCTACGCCCCGAATGTGTCGTGCCAAGGCTGCTCCGTTGGTTTGACGGTGCAAAGGTAGGCATTATTTTTGAAATATCCAAATTTTGCACAAAATTTCTGCGTTTGTGAAATTCAGGTAAAAATGTCAACAATCGAGTGTGGGCATGGGTTCATCAAAATCGCTTTTTATATTTAATTATATATCAATAAATTACAGCTTTGATAACATTTTTTATACAAATTTTGACGCAATTTAATTTCTTCAATTCAAGAAAAAGTGTTAACTTTGGAGTGTGAAAATAGTACCTCACTCGAAACCATAGAAAATTCGACAATAAATTACAATAATGGAGAAGACACTGATTATACTGAAACCCTCGTGCGTGCAGCGCGCATTGGTGGGTCAAGTGATAAATAGATTCCAGCGCAAAGGGCTCACGATAGCAGGCATGAAGATGATGCAGCTCGACGAGCAAATCCTGCGCGAGCATTACGCTCACTTGGTTGACAAGCCATTCTTCCCGAGCCTTCTGCGCTCGATGATGGCCACCCCAGTGATCGTGATGTGCCTTGTAGGCAAGGAAGTAGTGTCGGTGGTTCGCGCCATGGTCGGCGCCACCAACAGCCGAGTAGCCGCTCCAGGCACCATTCGAGGCGATTATGGCATGAGCGGCCAGGAGAACATAGTGCATGCCAGCGATTCGCCCGAGAATGGCGACATCGAAGTGGCTCGCTTCTTCAAGCCCGATGAAATTTTCACATACCAGCCAATCACCACCCCGGCCATCTACAACGACCAAGAACGCAACTATTAACGAATAACGAGCAACGATTAACGCTACGCAGAACCACTGATTGTTACTCACTAAAAAATCACTCTCTACCTATATAATGTCTAACTTAAAAGTTTTAATCACAGCAATAGCAATAGGCACCATGGGAATGGCGCAAGCGCAGAGCTACCGCCTCCCTGGCCAGCACGACCAGCAGAACGCTGACCTCCTCGCCAATCAAGAATTCATTGGCGACCAGATCAACCTCTCAGTAAACAATTACATTAATTTCGACGAAGAGGAAGAGCCCGAGCTCGATATCTACACCGAGGGCTGGGACAGCAAGCTGGTCAACTGCTACAACGGCGTCGACGTGCCCGACCGCATGGTAATAGATGTATCCAATTTCTGCATGCCCAGCCCGGGCTATGTGACCTCGCCTTATGGCTACCGCAAGCGTTTCCGCCGCGAGCACAAGGGTATTGACCTGAAGGTAAACGTAGGTGACACCATCCGCGCTGCTTTCGATGGACGCGTGCGCATCACCAATTTCGAGCGCAAGGGCTACGGCAACTATGTGGTGCTCCGCCACACCAACGACCTGGAGACCGTATATGGCCACCTCTCAAAATTCTTGGTTGAGCCCGACCAGTACGTAAAGGCTGGCGATCCCATCGCCCTTGGCGGCAACACAGGCCGCAGCACTGGCCCGCACCTACACTTCGAGACGCGCTACATGGGCTATGCCATCAACCCAGCGGCTATCTTCGACTTCGCCAACCAAACCACACACACCGATACCTACACCTTTGATAAGCGCACCTACAAGCAGGCTCGCAACTTCGACCCCAAGGCCAACGCCGAATACGCTAAGGCTTACATGAAGGAGCATCCCGCTACCAACGTGCGAGGTCGCAACGTGAGTGCGCTCCCCGGAGCAGCCAACGACAGCGGCACTTCCACCAAGAGTTCTTCGTCAAAGGCTTCGACCGTGACCGTGCGCAAGGGCGACAGCCTGAGCAAGATTGCCAGCCGCAACCACACCACCGTGGCCAAGCTCTGCAAGCTCAATGGCATCACCACCAAGTCGAAGATTGTGCCTGGTCAGAAGTTAAAAGTAAAATAAGGGTTAAGTGTTATATCAGCAAGCTTCGATGAGATCGCTTCGCTAAGTTTAGGAAAAAGTATCACATTTTTAATTGACTCCCTACTCATAAGATAATAAACCGACATCACGAGGGGCGCCCCTGCTCAATGGGCGCCCCTTTATTATGGCTTTCAGCGTTGAGGCGCTAACGCTGACCCAACGCTGGCTTCAAACGCTTTTTATGTTTTTATGCCTTATATCTGGGATTTGATTTCTTCTACCCAGGCATCGATTTTGTCGTCGCTGAGTTCTGGATGGTTTACTTCGTCGAGGATAAGGCCCACAGTTTGGCCGTCCTTGTAAGCTTCGCTCTCGTTGAAGTCGTAGCCCTCGGCATTGAATGCGCCGATGAAGTCAGCCCCCGTCTTTTGCATGCGGTCGTAGAGTTTGCCCACGCCGCTGCAGAATGTGTCGGTCATAGACTCGTCGCCGCAGCCGAACACTGCGATCTTCTTGCCTTTGAGGTAGAGCGATTCTGCTCCATTGATGAAATCCTCCCAATTATCCTGCATGTCGCCAGCGCCCCAGGTGCTGGTGCCGAGCAGCAGCACATCATAGTCGCCAAGCTTGGATGGCTCAGTGTTGGCCACATCATTTACATCGGTAGCAGCCACGCCCAGCTTTTCGGCAAGCTTGCCAGCCACGCCAGCCGTGTAGCCGGTGTTGCTCCCATAGAAGATACCTATTTTTGACATAATTTCTATATTTTAAATATTGGTTTTCATTTTTTAGTTATAACACAAAATTCCGTCCATTTGTTTTTCCGCCACCGATTTAAACCATTTGCAATAAAACTACTCTAAATATCGTTAAAAGGCTTAAGGCTTAAGGAAATTGTTAAAGATAACATTGAATTAAAATATGCGACGACTGATATCTTTCCTCATGTTGGGGATGTTGTGCTGGGGCATCGCCTCAGCTTATGAATTTCACAACGAAAGTTTAAAATACAAGGTAATGTTCAAATGGGGCCTTATCAATAAGCAGGCAGGCGACGTAGTGATCAACCTTAAAAATCAAGACGGAATGTACCACAGCCAGTTGGCAGCCAAATCGGCCAGTTGGGCTGACAAATTTTACCGTGTGCGCGACACCCTGAATTGCGACATCCAAATTCAGGACTTCCTGCCCATGCGTTACGAAAAGATAGCCCACGAAGACAAGGATTACAAGCACGATGTGGTGAGCTACCGCCGCGAAGGCGCCACCACCTATGCCGACTGCACCCGCTACGAAACCCGCGAAGGCAAGGTGCGCAAGGACGAGCAGCGCACACTCGAAGCAATGGGCACCACCGTTGACATGCTATCAGTGTTCTATTACATGCGCAATCTCGACTATCCTCAGTGGAGCACTGGCCATGTGCTGAGCATGACCATATTTTCTGGCAAGCGCAAAGAGCTGCTCACCATCAAATACCTTGGCAACGAGGAGGTGAAATGCGACAATGTGAAATACAACACCTACAAGATTTCATTTACCTTCACCAGCGACGGAGGCAAAAAGACCAGCGACGACATGTGGGCATGGATCGACACCGAGACCCGCATCCCCGTCAAGCTTGAGGGCAAGCTCCCCGTAGGCAGCGTGAAATGCTTCTACGTTAAATGACAAATAAATTACAAATGACAAATTACAAATGACAAATTACAAATGACAAATTACAAATGACAAACTAATACCTTAAAGGAAAGTATTAACTTGTCATTTGTAACTTGTAATTTGTCACTTGTCATTTGTAACTTGTAATTTGTCACTTGTCATTTGTAACTTGTAATTTGT
>JAJBUG010000060.1:8565-11067 GCA_020860515.1 Bacteroidales bacterium
CACTTGTAACTTGTAATTTGTAATTTTGCAAAGCAATGAATAAGGCGATATTGATGGGATATGTGGGTCGCGATCCCGAAATCAGATACATAGAGACCCGGCCTATGGCCACTTTCTCGCTCGCCACCACTGAGCGTGCGCGACGCACTGCCAGCGGAGTGGAGATTCCCGAGCGCACCGAGTGGCACAACATTGTGATGTACGACGCGGCTGCCGAAATCGCCGAGCGCTACATCCGCAAGGGCACGCGCCTGCTCATCGAGGGCAAAATCCGCACCCGCACCTGGGAGGACCGCAACACCATCAAACGCACCATTACCGAAATCTACGTAGATACCTTTGATATCCTGAAGTAAGTTTTACGTTTTAAGTTTTACGTTTTAAGTTTTACGTTTTACGAAACAGGTACCAGTTTGTAATTTGTAGTTTGTAATTTGTAATTTGTAATTTGTAAGTATAGGACCGAATTAAATTTAAACTATTCTTATCCTTGAATCCCGTAGGGATTCTTTCAATTAGCCAATTGGGATTGAAGCCACTGACTGGCCAGCGTTAGCGGCCAGCAGACAAATTTTGTGGAACAAAATTTGAATTTCGTGGAACAAATATTTTCATATATGAGATATTTTTTGTTACTTTGCACTCTACTTAATCATTATTCCACTAAAGGGACATCCAATGGGAAAAATAATAGCAATAGCCAACCAGAAGGGCGGTGTGGGCAAAACCACCACAGCCATCAACTTAGCAGCCTCCTTGGCTGCTGAGGGCAAAAAGGTACTCCTGGTTGACGCCGATCCGCAAGCCAACTCCACCTCGGGCTATGGCATCGACCCCAAGTCGATGACAAGCTCGATCTACGAATGTCTGGCCGACGGATATCCAGTAGATGGCGCACAGGTGGCCACCTGCGTCGAAGGCCTTGAGCTGCTGGGCAGCCGCATCGACCTCGCCGGCGCAGAAATCGAACTCATCAGCAAGCCCGACCGCGAGAAGGTCATGGCAAGCCTCCTGACACCAGTCAAGGACAAATACGACTACATCCTCATCGACTGCTCGCCATCATTAGGCCTTATCACTGTAAACGCACTCACAGCAGCCGACTCGGTGATGATTCCCGTGCAGGCCGAATACTTCGCACTCGAGGGTATCAGCAAACTCCTCAACACTATCCGCATCCTCAAGGCACGCCTCAACCCCGCGCTCGAAATCGAGGGCTTCCTGCTCACGATGTACGACGCGCGCCTGCGCTTGGCCAACCAAATCTACGAGGAGCTCAAAGGCCACTTCGGCCCGATGGTGTTCAACACCGTGATTCCGCGCAACATACGCCTCAGCGAAGCCCCGAGCCATGGCCTTCCCGCCCTGCTCTACGACCCTGACAGCCGAGGCGCCACCAGCCATGTGATGCTTGCCAAAGAGCTTATCGCCAAGCACCGCTCGGCTGCAAAAAAGAAAACAGCATAGCTCTAATCCTCACCTTGCTCCATGTCAACTCCACTAAAACGCAATGCCTTGGGTCGAGGCCTCGACGCCTTGATCTCGATGGACGACACCCCCGCGCGCGGTTCCTCAGCCATCAGCGATGTTGAGCTGAGCCGCATCACGCCCAATCCCGACCAGCCTCGCACCCTCTTCGACGAAGAGAGCCTGGCCGAGCTGGCCACATCAATTCGCGAACTTGGCATCATCCAGCCCCTGTCGCTGCGCAAGACCGGCCCCGACACCTACCAAATCATAGCTGGCGAGCGTCGCTACCGCGCTGCGCTCCAGGCCGGCCTCGACCGGGTGCCAGCCTACATCCGCACCGCCAACGATGCCGAGCTCACTGAGATGGCCCTCATCGAGAACATTCAGCGCGAGGACCTCAACGCCATCGAAATCGCCCTGGCCTTCAAAAAGCTGATCGACCAATACAGCCTCACTCAGGAAAAGCTGAGCGAACGCATTGGCAAGAAGCGCGCCACCATAGCCAACTTCCTGCGCCTGCTCAAGCTCCCCGCCGAGGTGCAGCTGGGCCTGCGCGACCGCCGCGTGGATATGGGCCATGCCCGCGCCCTGCTCACCATCGACCAGCCTGCCCTGCAGCTCAAGCTCTACAACGAAATTCTGAAGCATGGGCTGAGCGTGCGCAAAGTCGAGGAATTGGCCAAGGCCTACCAGCGCGGCGATATGGAAAAGGTAAAAGCTGCCGAAGCTCAGAACAACAATCGCTACAACAGCGGCGACTTCGACATCCTCAAGCGCCACCTCTCATCCACCTTTGCCACCCCGGTGCAATTCTCATGCGACAAGACTGGCAAAGGCAAGATCACCTTCTCGTTCAAGAACGAAGAGGAGCTCGAGAGGCTAATCACCCTGTTTGACAATCTGCATAAAAACAATAATGCATAATCTCCTGCGCTGCATATTAGCATGTGCCTGCTTGGCGCTGAGTCCTGCCCTGCCCTCGGCGGCCAGCGTGCCCTCGGCGGCTTGCTTATCCTCGGCGGCCAGCGTGCC
>JAJBUG010000060.1:11167-18969 GCA_020860515.1 Bacteroidales bacterium
CCTCGGCGGCCAGCGTGCCCTCGGCGGCTTGCTTATCCTCGGCGGCCAGCGTGCCCTCGGCGTTAGCCGAGGTTGCTCTGGCTACTGATAGCATAGCTGCCTCGGCAACCTCGGCTAACGCCGAGGGCACGACAACCCCCGAGATCACTGCTGAGGTGCCTGATTCCATACCCGTGTCGCCCCAGCAGTACTACGATGACGCGCCCCAGGATGTCACCATCTCGGAATTTGACACCGACGATGGCCACATCACCATCATGGGCACTGACTCAATCCCAGTGATTGCCCCCTTCGACAAATTTTCGGGCTACAACGAGTGGGAGGAGCGCGAAGTGGAATACAACCCTGACCCCAACCGCGCGGTGTGGATGAGCGCCCTCTGCCCAGGCTTGGGCCAGGTTTACAACCGCCGCTATTGGAAGCTGCCAATCATCGTGGGCGGCTACTTGGGCCTGGCTTATGCCACATCCTGGAACAACTCCATGCTCAAGGATTACACCCGAGCCTACCGCGACTTGATGGACAGCGACCCCAGCACCAAGACCTACATGGACTTCTTTCCGCCTACGGTCAAGGAGGATGACCTCGACAAGACCTGGCTCACCAATATTCTGAAAAGCCGCCGCGACTATTTCCGGCGCAATCGCGACCTCTGCATCATCTGCATGGTGGGCGTGTATTTCTTAGCCATGGTCGATGCCTATGTTGACGCCTCGCTGGCCCATTTCGACATCTCTCCGCAGCTGTCGATGAATGTTACGCCAGCCTTGATGCAGGACGGGCGCAACGTCAAGCCCTCAATCGGAATGCTCTGGACGTTTAACTTCTGACGTTTTTCGTTTTACGTTTTTCGTTTTACGTTTTACGTTTTAGGATATAGGAAAAAGCAATTGAAGCCACCGTTGGGCCAGCATCAGCGGCCCCTCTAAAATATTATTAAATGAAACGAATAATTGCCATATCACTGCTGTCTCTTGCGGCTCTGTTGCCACAGGCCAAGGCGGTATCGCCGCGCGACACTATCACCGACAACAATATCATATTCCCTCCGTCCTTCTCGATGGAGACAAAAAACCTGCACGAAAACTGGTACCTGCAGCGCTACACCCTGCTCGACAGCGCAGCCGCCACAGCCACTGGCATCACTGCCACCGACGAGGTGTACAAGGAGCGACTGCAGAAGCTGCCCAACATCATCGAGATGCCCTACAACTCGATTGTGAAGGCCTACATTGAGATGTATGCCACTCGCAAGCAGCAGCTCGTGGAGCAGATGCTGGGCATGAGCCTCTATTATATGCCGATTTTCGAGGAGGCCTGCGAGAAGTGCCAAGTGCCGATGGAGCTGAAATATCTGCCCGTAATAGAGAGCGCGCTCAACCCCAACGCAGTGTCCAAGGCCGGAGCCTGCGGCCTATGGCAATTCATGGCAGCCACTGCCCAGGGCGAAGGCTTGGAAATCAGCACCCTCGTGGATGAGCGCCGCGACCCTATAGCCAGTTCCGAGGCCGCTGTGCGATACCTGCAGAAGCTCCACGACATGTACGACGACTGGACCCTGGCTATTGCTGCCTACAACTGCGGCCCGGGCAATGTCAACAAGGCCATCCAGCGTGCTGGCGACGTCAAGGACTACTGGGCCATCTACCCCTTCCTGCCCCAGGAAACTCGCGGCTATGTGCCAGCCTTCATCGCTGCCAACTACATCATGAACTACTACCCCGAGCATGGCATCTCGCATGCCTTGGCGCGCAAGCCCATTGTCACCGACACCGTGCATGTGTGCCAACGTGTGCATTTCCAGCAAATCAGCGACGTGCTTGGCATCCCCATGGATGAGCTGCGCATCCTCAACCCCCAATACCGCCAGGACATCATCCCCGGCCATATCCGCCCCTACTCCTTGATTCTGCCCTCGGTGCAAGCTTACTGCTACGTAGCCAACGAGGACACCATCATCGGCCACGACCGTGGCAAATACTTCGGACGCGAGGAGGTGGAGCCCAGCGATGGCAAGATTCGCACAAGCAGCGGTGGCAATTATATCGAGGAATTGGTGGTGAAGAAGCATAAGGTGAAAAAGGGCGAAACCCTCAAGACCATTGCCAACAAATACGGCGTCACTGCCGAAAGCATACGCGCTGCCAACAACCTGACATCGAGCCGCGTAAAGACTGGCCGAGTGCTCACCATCAACACCTACGAGCGCAAATATGTCAACAACGACACTGTGGCCGCAGCCGTAGGCTCGCTGCCCACCGAGGTAAGCAGCAAATCCTCCACGGCCAAGCAGACCGCTGCCACAACCACCAAGAGCTCCAAGAGCAGCACTTCGAGCAACACAAAGTCATCGTCAGCCTCCAAGCAATCCACCACTAAGAAGCAGACTGCCTCTACCACTACTCACACTGTGAAGAGCGGCGAGAACCTGTCGAAGATTGCCAAGAAATATGGCACCACGGTTGCAGCCATCAAGAAGGCCAACGGCCTGAAGAGCGACAACATCAACGTTGGCCAAAAGCTAAAAATACCCAAGAAATAGGGTTTTACGTTTTACGTTTTAAGTTTTAAGTTTTAAGTTTTACGTTTTACGTTTTTAGTTTTACGTTTTTAGTTTTACGTTTTTAGTTAATCCTTTCTTCCTTTTATTCTTTCAATTATTTTCCCATGAGCAAAACACAGTTAACCCCGGATTTGGATCCGGCTGAGGTGCAAGCCTACGAGCTCCCCGAAAACGCCTTCCGCGAACTTGGGGCCGACGAGGAATACACCCCAATCATGCATCCAGCTCACGATTATCCCGAAGTTACGCCTTACTCCGTGACCATGGGCCTGGTGCTGGCCGTTATCTTCAGCGCGGCTGCCGCCTATCTGGGCCTGAAAGTGGGCCAGGTGTTCGAGGCGGCCATCCCCATCGCAATCATCGCAGTGGGGCTCAGCGGAGCCTTGAAAAAGAAGAACGCGCTTGGCCAGAATGTCATCATCCAGTCGATCGGAGCCTGCTCAGGCGTGATTGTGGCTGGCGCGATTTTTACCCTGCCTGCTCTCTACATTCTGCAGGCCACCCATCCTGAGATTACGGTCAACTTCTTCCAGATTTTCCTTAGTTCTCTCTTTGGCGGCGTGCTTGGCATTCTCTTCTTCATTCCCTTCCGCAAATATTTCGTGAAGGACATGCACGGCAAATACCCCTTCCCCGAAGCCACAGCCACCACTCAGGTGCTAATCAGCGGCAACGCCAAGGGAGGCAATTCGGCTGGACAGGCCAAGCTGCTGGTAGTGGCATCGCTTATCGGCGGCATCTACGACTATATCGTGGCCACATTCGGCTGGTGGAGCGAGGTAGTCACCACCCAGGCTTACCATTGGGGCGCAGTAGTGGCCGACAAGACCAAGTTTGTGCTGTCGTGCAACACCTCGGCTGCCGTCCTGGGCCTGGGCTACATCATCGGCCTCAAATATTCGTTTGTGATTTTCGCCGGTTCGATTTTTGTGTGGTGGATTATCATTCCTCTGCTTGGAGCCTATGGCAGTCCCGAGCTGCAAGCCATGACCACCCAGAGCATATTCAGCGGCTATGCCCGTATGCTTGGCATCGGCGGCATAGCCATGGCTGGCATAATCGGCATCATCAAGAGCTGGCCCATCATCCAGCAGGCTGCTGGCTTGGCCGTGAAGGAGTTCAAGGGGGGAGCCGCTGGCGGAGCCACATTGCGCTGGCAGCGCGACATCAGCATGAAGCATATTACTTATTTCATCGTGATTGCCCTGGTGGCCGTGTTCCTCTTCTTCTGGTTCGGTGTAATCCACACCTTCTGGCAGGCATTGATAGCCTGGGCAGTGGTCACAGTGATTGCCTTCCTGTTCACCACAGTGGCAGCCAATGCCATCGCAATCGTGGGCACCAACCCAGTGAGCGGCATGACCTTGATGACCCTGATTATTGCCTCGGCTGTGTTCGTAGCCATCGGCCTCAATGGCGTCAATGGCATTGTCACCTCGATGGTGCTTGGTGGTGTAGTCTGCACCGCCCTTTCGATGGCAGGCGGCTTTGTCACCGACCTCAAGATTGGCTATTGGCTGGGTTCTACGCCCAAGAAGCAGGAATCATGGAAATTCCTTGGCACCCTGGTATCGGCAGCCACCGTGGGCGGCGTGATTATGGTGCTGAATCAAGTTTACGGCTTTGCTGGCAGCGAGCATAATCTGGCAGCCCCGCAGGCCAACGCTATGGCAAAAGTAATCGAGCCTATGATGACTGGCGGTGCCACACCATGGACCCTCTACATTATCGGCGCCCTGCTGGCCATCATTCTCAACTGGCTGGGCGTGCCGGCATTGGCATTCTGCCTGGGCATGTTCATTCCCCTTTATCTCAACACTCCGCTGCTTGTGGGCGGCATCGTGTCGTGGGCTGTTGGTCGCAGCAGCAAAGATCCCGCCGTGGTCAAGGCTCGCAACGACCGAGGCACCCTTATCTCATCAGGCCTCATTGCGGGCGGCGCGTTGTTCGGCGTGTTTGCAGCCATCACCATCATGTGTGGCGCTACGCCTCCTGAAACCAACGACTGTCTGCCGCAGCAAATCATCGGCTTGGTGGCATATTTCGCCATCATCGCCTACCTCTACTTTGCCAGCTGCCGCACCAAAAAGGCTTAAAGCATATAAGTATTAAGTATTAAGTGTTAAGTATTAAGTATTAAGAAGGGCTTTTAGCTTGTCTATGACAATTGGATAGCAGCGCGGCGCGATATCGATTGCATCATCTATGATAGCGGGCATCGGCATGTAAAGAGCATGTGCGATGCCCGCATTTTTTGTGCGGCAACTGTAAAATTCCAGCCTGCGGTCGGGGGTGATGGCACACACTGGCTTCTCGGGCGTGCCTCGCAAGCCTGGATATTCGCTGCGCTGCAAGGCATAGGCTGGGTGGTCGCAGGTGATGGCCGTAAGCACAGGCATCTGCCAGTCGCTCATGCCGAATGATACCAACCGCAGCCAATCCTCGGGGAGTGCAATCGAGCCATGCGTGTCCTCCCACGTGATTTCGCCAGCAAATGGCGATGCATTCACCAGCCAGTCGGCAGGAGCCTCAAGGTGAGCTTGTGCCACTGCCTCAGTAATCTGGGCTTTGATTTGCTGGTCGATGGTCAGTTGCTCGTCGCTGAGGATAAGAGCCTCGGGGGCCACAGCGTTGAGGCCCATTCTCACCCTCACATCTCTGATGATTTGATTCACTGTGTAATTCATATTTTTTTGTTAAATGGTAAGCCTGATGTTGGTTGGTGTGCGTCAGGGATAATATTTTTACTTTGTGGTGTCTTCCAGGGAAGATTGGTGGGTTTTTATTGAAAGGTAAAATTCAGTGGATTTGAGCGGCTGCCATAGTCGCTTGGCATCCTTGCCTATCCCCATTCCCGCGATGCGCTCAGCATCGTAAAACTGCTGCATATTGCTCACATCTTTGTAGGCGGCATCGCGCACAAATTCATTGAATGTACCCAAGATGTCGGTCAGGGCCATTGTGGCATTTTGTATCTGCTGGTTGTAGAGCGTACCGCTCATCTGGGCGTTGCTCAGCTTGCCCTCCAATGCGCCATGCACGCCCGATATATCCTCCATCAGCTTCATTTGCAGGTTGAGCAGTTCGGTAATGCCGATGTTGGTGCTGTTTGAAGCCACTTGCTTGGGTATTTCGCCATTGATGCTGGGACTATACACCAGCACGCCGTTGAATCGGGTCCATACGGCTGCAAACTGCTGGGGAGTGCAGCCGCGCGGTATGCAATCCTCGGGCACCAGCAACACTCCCTTGGCGCTGCTGCGCACAATCCAGTCGTAGAGGGTGATCAGGCGGTTGGTATATTTTTGCTGGTCGATCACATCGCTGACGAAGGCATGGATTTCGCCGTCAATCATCGGATAAGCCTTCATCACATAGGGGTGTTCGCCGTGGCTGTAAGGGCTGGTACCCGAATCGAGAGCCTCGCCCCAGGGCGTGAGGTAATAATATCGCCACACCTCCTTGCTGCGGTGCTGGGTTAGAATCAGGCCTTTGCCGTCGGCTTCGCGCTTGCGGTTGATGGCATCGATCTTAGGCTCATCTGCGCCAGGCACCACATATAGGCGTCCTTTGGCTGTGTCGTGGCACAGGATTTCTTCGTCGAGTTCTTTGCGCCACACCTCGATTACTCGGCACAGATTTTCATTTGGCGAACTCAGGAAATCTTGATTTGGGGACTTGCTTTGGCCGAACTGGCTCCAGGAGGCGTTGACCGAGGCCTTGGCGGCCTCTTTTTCGTAAAGCTTTTCGAGCTGCTTTTTGTGTTTCTTATCCCTGGCGAATTGCTGGCACAGCCTTTCGATGGTCACATCGTGGATTTGGCCCACCATGGCGCAGTCCCAGCTGCGGAAGTCGCTCATGTCGGTATCCACGAAGAACGATTGCGGCGCCACATAGTCGGTCCAGCAGTCATCATGGCCATTGCGGATGCCGTACCACTTGCGATGCACCACCAAGCCGCCAATCAAAAACTCCTCCAGGCTGCGCAGATACAGGGCCGACAAGCGGTTGAGGTCGCTATTATATTTAAGGAGGGTGGTCATGGCAGCGGCCAAGTCGCGATTGTTGGGGTCGCGGGCAGTGCATTGCAGGTCGCCAGCCTGGTTGCAGTACACGCCTATCACATTTCTTACCAGGCGGCGGATGAGATTGTTTTTGAGGGGGAAATTGCCTTGGGTTCTGAGCCATTGGTACTCGGTCATAGGCACCCCATCCACAATGATGGGGTCGCTCCACTGGTCGCCGTAGTGGAAGCGCTTGTTGCGCTCGCGGTCGTGGCGGTAGCTGGCCATTGCCAGCCATGCCTCTTGGGCTTGATTGAGAATTTCTATCATAATTATTGGTATTAAGCGAGGGGTCGCTGACCCGACCCAACGGTGGCTTTAATCAACCAAAGCTAACGCCTTGGGCACTAAAGCCTCGTAGATTAAAAAAGAAAATATCGATACAAAATTACCAAATCTGTAATTAACAAGCCACAAATCTTCAAAATCAATAGAATTTGAGATCTTATTTCTGTATTATTATGGATATTAATCTTCGTATTTACAGAAATATTTTGAAGATTTGACAATGCTCCCTGAAATCTGTACTAATTTTGCAATGTCAATCACGAAGGATCCCGTGCCCAAAGCGTCAGCTTTGGTTGATAAAAGCCACCGTCGGGCCGGCGTTAGCGGCCCCTCACTAAATCTTATAAACTATGCCTACAAATCGCGAAAATCTCCACCGCCTCCTTCGGGCCGAGGTCCCAGGCCTCGACCTCGCCGACGACGAGGCCATCTGCGCCCTCATCGTCAAAGATTACGAAGACTACGCCCGCCTGCTCACCTTGGAGCAAGAAATGACCGATCACAAAGCCGACTACGCCCGCCTGCTCGAAATGGAAAAGGGCTATAAGAAAGCCCTGAAGGAAGCCGAGCTAAAGGGCCGCAATGCCGCCCTAAAGGAAAGAATCTCCACCGCACTCCCCACCGACGGCCTCCCCAACCTCGGCTCCGCCGCCCCTCCAGCCAGCCGCCCCCAGTCCTACTTCGACCTGGCCCGGATTTAGTCTTTAGTCTTTAGTCTTTAGTCTTTAGTCTTTAGCCTTTAGTCTTTAGTCTTTAGTCTTTAGCCTTTAGTCTTTAGCCTTTAGCCTTTAGTCTTTAGCCTTTAGCCTTTAGTCTTTAGTCTCTGGTCTTATGCACCAGCCCACCAAATCACCAAATCACCAAATCACCAAATCACCAAATCACCA
>JAJBUG010000013.1 GCA_020860515.1 Bacteroidales bacterium
CTTTTTAGTCCTTTCAATCCAGAAATTCGTCCGAAAACGTTCCACAGCGAGCAAAAATTTGCTCGCTGTGGAACGTTTTCGGACGAATTTTCTTATCTGACAAAGTCTATAATTGGCCAAAACTCGATTTTTTTTCGAGTTTTGGCCAATTATAGACTTTGTAGAATTTGGATAATTCATTGATATTTTGTAATTTTGCATTGAAAATCAAACCACAACTATAAAATTAGTATATTATGTGCATAAGCAATATCATTGGTAGGAAAATCGAAAGAGAACGGCTGGAGAATGTGATGAAATCTGGACGACCCGAATTTGTGGTCGTATATGGGCGTAGGCGAGTAGGAAAGACTTTTCTCATAAATGAATTTTTTAATAATAACTACACTTTTAAGCACACTGGCTTAGCCAATAAGGACCGACTGCTTCAGTTAAGCCGATTTGGGGCTTCTCTGCGTGAGTATGGGCTTGCCAAAGCCAAACTACCTCAAAACTGGTTTGAGGCTTTTGATTTGTTGAAAACCTTGATAAAAAAAAGTAAAAAGAAGAGAAAAGTTGTATTCATCGACGAACTCCCCTATATGGATACGGCGAGGAGCAATTTTGTGTGTGCCATTGAGGACTTTTGGAATAATTGGGGCGCAACGCAAAAAGACTTGGTGCTGATAGTATGTGGCTCAGCCACCGCATGGATTACCCGCAAAATAATCAAGAACCATCGAGGCCTACATAATAGGCTTACGCTCAAGTTGTATCTGCACCCATTTACTTTGCGTGAAACCAAGCAACATTTCCGCGCATTGGGCCTCAAATACTCGGATGACGCTATTGCAGAGCGCTATATGGCAATGGGTGGAATACCCTATTATCAGCAGATGCTTGAGCCCGGGAAGAGCGTAGCCCAAAATCTTGATGACCTGTTCTTTTCACGTGACTGCAAACTGGCAAATGAATTTGAGAATCTCTATGCTTCCTTGTTTGAAAATTCTGAGAACTACGTCAGAATTGTAGAAGCATTATGTAATTCAGAAAAGGGCTTGACTCGTGATGAAATCATTGACAAAACGGGGTTGTCGTCGAATGGCATGTTGACACAATACCTTGAGGACTTGGAAAATTGTGATTTAATCCGTCATTATCCAGGATATGGCAGAAACGTAAAGCAATCCATTTATCAAGTAATCGATTTTTACACTTTGTTTTATTTCAAGTTCATTAAAACCCATACGAGGACTGTCGCAGAATACTGGGGCAAACTAACTGGGAAGGGCAAGTATAATGATTGGATTGGTTATGCGTTTGAACAGCTATGCCTATGTCATTATCCTCAGATTGTAAAAGCACTTGGAATAAATGGCATTTTGGCTGAGCCATACTCTTGGCGCAGTCAGCGCATAGCCGGAGGTGCTCAAATCGACCTGATAATCAAACGCAATGATAAGACAATCAATATTTTTGAAATCAAATACCGAGGAGAGCCCTATCGGTTGACGAGCAAATATGTTGACGAGCTACGTAACAAGGTAGCAGTTTTTAAGGAAGAGAACAAGATTCCTTCAAATATTTCTATTCATTTGGTAATGATTACTTCGATGGGACTTGCAAATCCAGAATATGACCCTTTGGTGCAGAGGCACATTACAATGACCCATCTATTTGACGAGTAGCCCAAAATGGCCTTTGACAAGTCTATAATTTGCCAAAACTCGAAAAAAATCGGGTTTTGGCCATTTATAGACTCTAAAATTTTATGTAAGTTATTAATTATCAACATATTGTTACCAATAATACTAAATTTTGAGAGAATAGAAAATTTAAACTGATAAATTGGGAATAACATAAAGCCCTTTGCGCCGCGCCCACCTCTTCTCCCTCTACCAATCCCTAACAAAGTAACACATGTAAAATTTAAATTTTTAATGTGTCGGAGATTGAAAAATAAACTTGGATATTGTTGTATGGCTCAAATAAATTTTGTGTCTTTGCAATTAGAAGTTGTGAATAAACACTTTGTCAATATTTCAAACTTCTATAAAAAAGACTTTACTGATTGTTTTCTCTTAGGACGGTAAAAAAGAATGGGAAATCCATACTACAGATCATAAAGGTTTAGGGGTTCATTACCACCCATGGAAGATACTTCTACTGGCAATCTCTATCATGGGTACAAAGACTCCTTTAGAGAAACTCTTTTCTATGACTTTGCGGTCATGGGCTATGACTTGGAGTTTACTTTTAAAGGTAAGGTTTATCATGTAATGAATGATATAGAAAATGGTGTTTGGCTTAGCGATTTTTACCCTCTGTTTTGAGGGAAAAGTGCTAAATATTAAATTTTGTAGGTAAAAACTAAAGAATAAAAACAGAAAAGTGAAAACTATTTTGTACTTTTGCGGTAAAATACCTCAATAGTGCAAGATAGCAATTATGGATACAGCAGTGCAATTCACAACTCCCGAAGAGGACCAGATGATCGAGAACGCCTTCCGTGAGGTGCTCGATGGCTACCTGGCCAGCAACCACCGCAAAAAGGTGGAGATCATCGAACGTGCCTTCCAATTCGCAAAGGAGGCCCACAAAGGAATCCGCCGCCGCAGTGGCGAACCCTACATCTTGCATCCAATTGCCGTGGCCAAAATCGCCTCGCAGGAAATCGGCCTCGGCTCTACGTCGATTTGCGCTGCCTTGCTCCATGATGTAGTTGAGGACACCGAATACACTGTCGAGGACATTGAGCGACACTTCGGTCCCAAGATTGCACAGCTCGTAGCGGGTCTCACCAAGATTTCGGGCGGCATCTTCGGCGATAAAGCCTCGCTGCAAGCCGAAAACTTCCGCAAGCTCCTGCTCACCATGAGCGAGGACATACGAGTGGTGCTAATCAAGATGGCAGACCGCTTGCACAATATGCGCACCCTCGGCTCGATGGCCCCCAATAAGCAGCATAAGATTGCTGGCGAGACACTCTATATCTACGCTCCCCTTGCCCACCGCCTCGGCCTATTTGCTATCAAGACCGAGCTTGAGGACCTCGCATTCAAATACGAGCATCCGATTGCCTATGAGCAGATTTCGCGACAAATCGAAGAGACAGATCCTCACCGCCAGGAGGTATATACCCATTTTGCCACTCCCATCAACAAGATGCTCGACGAAATGGGGCTCAAATATGAATCGAAAGCCCGTGTGAAGTCGGTGTATTCGATTTGGAAGAAGATGGAGGCCAAGCATATCCCATTCAGCGAGGTGTATGACCTGTATGCCATGCGCATAATCTTCGACTGCGACGACCCGGCCCAAGAGAAGAAAATTTGCTGGAATATCTACAGCGCTATCACTGACCTATACAAGCTTCACCCTGAACGCACCCGCGACTGGGTGTCAACCCCCAAAGCCAACGGCTACCAAGCCCTCCATCTTACAGTGATGGGCCCCGACGGCAACTGGATTGAGGTGCAAATTCGCAGCCGCCACATGGACGAAATCGCCGAGAAGGGCTTCGCCGCCCACTGGAAATACAAGATTGGCGAGGGCGACGAAGAGAGCGAACTCACAATTTGGCTAAAAACCATCAAGGACATTCTCGACGACCCAGAGCCATCGGCTATCGACTTCCTTGACACCCTGAAACTCAATCTTTTCGCATCGGAAATCATAGTGTTCACCCCATCTGGCGAGCTTATCACCCTGCCAGCCAATTCGTCGGTGCTCGATGTGGCATTCAACCTGCACACCGACCTTGGCACACATTGCATCGCTGGCAAAGTAAATCATAAGCTGGTGCCACTGAGCACAGTGCTCAAGAGCGGCGACCAAGTGGAGGTACTCACCTCGCAGCAGCAGCAGCCCCAAGCCGAATGGATGGGATTTTTGGCCACGGCCAAGGCAAAGACCCGTCTGCGCCGCGCTCTGCTAAAAACGCGCCAGCCAGCCATCACCAAAGGCAAAGAAATGCTCGACCAATTCCTTAAGGACAACTCCATTGAAGATTCCAACTTCATCCAGACCAAGTTGATGGGAATGTTCCATGTGCTAAACCTTGACGAGCTGTGCTGCCAGCTGGGCAACGAGGAGATTGTGCTAAATGAATATGTGGCTAAGCAATTGCGCCGCGCTGCCGAAAAGAACTCCCCCTCGTTCCTTAAGAAAATCCTTGGACTGGGCAAGACCAAGACTCTCCCCGAAGCTGAAGAGCCAAAGCTTCCTCCAATCAACATGAAGGAAACCTACGTGCTAAAGTATGGAGAAAAGGGGGGCAACTTCAAGACTGAAGACTGCTGCAGCCCTATTCCTGGCGACGAGGTGCTGGGTTTTGTCAACGACAACAACGAGGTTGTGGTCCACTCGCTCACATGCCCGCGAGCCATGATGCTCAAATCGAGCTATGGCCCTCGCATCGTCAACACCCGCTGGGAGACTGAGGATGGCCGCTTTATGGCCCATATCCACATTGAGGGAATCGACCGCCATGGCATACTGCAAGAGCTGACCCAAATGATTTCACACCATCTGAATATGGACATCCGCAAGCTCGATATCGAGGCTCACGACGAAGTGTTCGGATGCGAACTGTGGGTGCGTGTAGCCGACACAAAGGTGGTGGAGGATCTCTGCACCAAGCTTAAGAAAGTCCCAGGCGTGGAAAAAGCGCTGCGCATCCTTGACTGGGAACACAATTCTTAATTCATTAATATGACACCAAAGCACGGAAAAATGCTGCTAAATCTGCTAATGGCAGCTTTGGCCACAATCATAATCGTATATTTTTATCCCCATCTTGAAGCCAACCACTACAAGTTTGAGGAGGGACGCCCCTGGAATTATTCCAAGCTAATTGCCCCCTTCGATATTCCTATTCGACCCGATTCGGCTACTATACTCTACGTGCGCGATTCGCTCGACCGCACTTTCATACCTGTATTTGAGCGCAAACCCGAGGAGGTAAGCAATGTGATTGCCTCCCTGATGGCCCGCTGGACCGCCAACGATGCCAATGCTACTCCCACTGGCACTGATGCCAATATGAGGCGCCGAGCTGTAGCCTATATCCGGAATGCCTACTCCCACGATGTGATAGAGAATGAATACGGGCGACGCATCGACAATGGCACATTGCCCAATATTCGCATCATTCAAGCCAACACCGTTAAGCCCAGCACTACCAACGACATATCCTACCCTGACCGCGTGTTGCGCGAAATGCCTCACGCTTTAGGCACCGACACCCTATGGGCAGCTGATTGGATCAAGAACAATGGCATTGCCGACGCGCTCACTCCCAACTTGGTGTACAGCACTGAGACTTCGAATATGCTCTATCAGAACGACCTTGAGCGATTCACAGCCATCAAGGGTGTGATTCAGCAAGGTCAGACCATCATCGACAAGGGAGCAATTATATCGCCCCAGGACTACACTAATCTCCTCACCTACGAGCGAATGATTGATGAACAGCTTACAGCCAACAGCCGCAGCCAATGGCTAATGTGGCTGGGACAATTCCTATACACCGCTCTCCTTTTCACAGCCTTGTTGGCTTTTCTGCGTTTCAGCGCAATCGATGTGTGGAACAACACTCGCTCCATGGCCTTCATCCTGCTGTCAATCACGATCTTCTTCGTAATTGGAATCATATTGGATGCATCGATGGATGCTGGCATCTACATTATGCCTTACGCGATAGTGCCAGTGCTGTTGATCGTGTTTTTCGATGCGCCAGTGGCATTGTTTGTGTCGCTTGTGTTGATAATGCTATGCGCTGGAGCCATATCGTTCCCACTCGAATTTATCGTGCTTGAATTGTTGGCGGCTGTCGCGGCTGTCTATTCCCTCAAGGAACTCACTCAGCGCTCGCAATTGCTGCGTACATCGCTATTTGTGCTGATTGCCTATGAGGCAGGATATTTTGCAATTGAGCTGATGATGAATGGCTCAATCGAGGGCACACAATGGAATATGGTTGTATATTTGGCCGTATCAGCCGCACTGTCGTTTATGGCTTACATTCTGATGGTGCTTGTGGAGAGGGCTTTCGGATTCGTGTCAGTGGTTACGTTAATCGAGCTGGCCGATACCAACAATCCTGTGCTGCGAGAGCTGTCGCAGGAGTGCCCTGGCACTTTCCAGCACTCAATGGCAGTGAGCAACCTTGCCACCGATGCAGCAATCAAGATCAATGCCAATGAACAGTTGGTGCGTGCCGGAGCCTTGTATCACGACATTGGCAAAATGTCAAATCCCAACTTCTTCACTGAGAATCAGCGCAGCGTGAATCCTCACGACACTCTCCCTCCTGAGCGCAGCGCACAAATCATAATCGGACATGTGACCGATGGTTTGGCTCGTGCAGACAAAGCTGGGCTACCAAGCGTGGTAAAGGATTTCATATCTCAGCATCACGGCAAGGGCACTGCAAAATACTTCTATTACACTTATTGCAAGCAGCACCCCGATGAGCATGTGGATCCAAAGCCATTCCAGTATCCAGGGCCCAATCCGCAGACTCGCGAGGCTTCGCTGCTGATGATGGCCGACTCGGTAGAAGCCGCTTCACGTTCGCTGCAAGAACATACCACAGAGTCAATCACTGCATTGGTCAACAAAATCATTGACGGACAAATAGCCGAAGGCCTCCATAACGAAAGTCCCCTGCATTTCCGAGATGTCAACACTATCAAAGAAGCCTTCGTGCGTCGTCTCATGACCATGTACCACGCCCGCATTACATACCCCGACGCTCCCAAAAACCAATCTTAATTTTACGGCTATACTGAATCCATAACTCAAAAGTTTTTTGTATCTTTGCAGTTTGATAAGAATCAATAGGTAATCTAAGTATAAAACCATATAACAGACCTGCATTATGGATCTTTTTGAAACTGTAAACGAGGGCATTAAGAATGCTATGAAGGCGCGCGACCGCGTGCGCCTGGAGGCACTCAAGGGAATCAAGAAGGAATTTCTTGAGGCTAAGACTGCCCCGGGAGCCAATGGCGAACTTCCCGACGACAAAGCCATGTCAATCCTGGTGAAGATGGCTAAGCAGCGCAAAGAAACTGCCGACATCTACAATCAAAACAACCGTCCAGACCTGGCCGAGGGTGAACTTAACGAACTCAAAGTAATCGAAGAATTCCTGCCTAAGGCACTCAGCCCCGAAGAACTGGAAGCCGAACTCAAGAAAATCATCGCCGAAGTGGGCGCAACCAGCGCCAAGGAAATGGGCAAGGTGATGGGAGTTGCCACCAAGGCCCTGCAAGGCCGCGCCGATGGAAAGGCTATCAGCGCCAAAGTGCGCGAATTACTCTCATAAGGATTTAGGATTTGGGCACAATAACCCTACTCTTCTAAATCCTAAATTCCAAATCCCAATAGAAAATGCTGACACTACAACAAATAAAAGAAAATCCCGATAAAATTATCGAGAGACTTGCCGTCAAGGGATTTGACGGCAAGCAAGCTATCAATGAGGTGGTAGAGCTCGATGCACAGCGTCGACAACTGCAAATGCGCAACGACAATCAGGCTGCCGAGCTCAACAAGCTTGCCGCCCAGATTGGCAAACTGATGAAAGAAGGCAAAAAGGCCGAAGCTGAAGAAACCAAGGCCACAGTGGCTGCTCTGAAGCAAAGCCAGAAAGAAATTGCTGACGCCCTCGACAATACTGAGGCTCGCATCCGCGAAATACTGCTCAATGTGCCCAACGTGCCTTACGCTGGTGTGCCCGAAGGCAAAACTGCCGCTGACAATGTGGTGGAAAAGACTGGAGGACCGATGCCCGATCTCCCCGAAGATGCTCTTCCCCACTGGGACTTGGCCAAGAAATACAATATTATCGACTTCGACCTCGGCGTGAAAATCACCGGAGCCGGCTTCCCCGTATATGTGGGCAAAGGTGCCAAAATGCAGCGTGCTCTCATCCAATTCTTCCTCGACGAGGCCAGCAAAGCTGGATATCTTGAAATCCAGCCTCCTTACGTAGTCAACGAAGCTTCGGGCTACGGCACAGGCCAACTTCCCGACAAAGAGGGCCAGATGTACCACTGCAATCTCGACAATCTTTACCTAATTCCAACAGCCGAAGTGCCTGTCACCAACCTCTATCGAGATGTAATCATCCCTAACGACAAGCTTCCAATTAAGAACTGCGCCTATTCGGCTTGCTTCCGCCGCGAAGCTGGCAGCTACGGCAAGGACGTGCGCGGTCTCAACCGCCTGCATCAGTTCGACAAGGTGGAAATCGTACGCATCGAAAAGCCTGAGAACAGCTATGCTGCTCTTGAAAAGATGAAAGACCATGTGCAAGGACTCCTCGAAAAGCTGGGGCTTCCCTGGCATATTCTGCGCCTCTGCGGCGGCGATATGAGCTTTACGAGTGCCATTACATTCGACTTCGAGGTATGGTCAGGGGCTCAGAAACGCTGGCTTGAAGTGTCATCGGTTTCTAACTTCGAGACCTATCAGGCCAACCGCTTGAAGTGCCGCTACCGCGGAGAGGACAAGAAGACGCATCTCTGCCACACTCTCAATGGCAGCGCATTGGCACTCCCACGCATTATGGCTGCCATCCTTGAAAACAATCAGACCCCTGAAGGCATCGTAGTGCCCGAGGTTCTGCGCAAATACACTGGTTTCGATATCATCGACTAATCCCAGAATAAAAACGGGGAGGTTTCGTGGAAGCCTCCCCGTTTTTTATTCCTTTTCTCTTGAAAACACCGCTTGCGATACTTTCAATAATATGTAAACTGCCACCATTGTAATCACAATAATGGCACTGCACGGCACATCTATCACAGTGCCTATAAACAAGCCTACCACGCAGCAAACAACCGATATCACAATTGACGCCCACATCATAGAGCGAAAGCGATGGAAGAATATCTCAGCGCTCATCATGGGCAACGACAACATCGACATCAGCAGCATCACGCCCACAAGCCTGATAGTAAGCACAATGCACACTGCCACCAGCACTGTCATGGTGTAATTGATGAATCGCACTGGCAGATGTATCACACGGCAAAAATCCCTGTCAAAAGCACAGGCAACTATCTGATTGTAAAAACAAAGGAAGAATAGGATAAGCACTGCTGTGAATATCCCGAAAGCCCATAAATCACCACGAGAAATTGTGAGAATATTGCCAAAAAGAAAGGCATTGAGCTCTGGCACATAACCAGGAGTCAAAAATACGAACAGCACGCCTATAGCCATTCCAATGGCCCAAACCACTGCAATGGCTGAGTCCTCGCGTATGCGATAGCGAGTTGACATCCACTCCACGCCTACGCTCGATGTGATGGCAAACAAAGCTGCCATCACCACCGGATTTATGCCAAGGAAATATCCCAGGCCCAAGCCGCCAAAGCAAGCGTGCGTCACCCCGCCAGATATGGCTACCAGCCTACGAGTAATGATATATGTGCCAATCATGGCAGCGGCCACGCTGATAATCAGCACTCCCCATAGGGCATTGCGGAAAAATTCGTATTCAAGAAACTCTATCATGTGTGTAAGGCTCGTTGCTCGGCTACTATCATTAGCAGTTCTTCGCGTACTGAAGTGGGCAGAGATATGCCTCTGAGCTGCAAACTTCGGCCCCAACCAGCTATGTCGGTAGGCAAGAGTGTAAGCAACACATCGCGAAATTGCTCTATCTCCTCGTCGGTATAATCCTGTGGCTCGCGTCCACGATAAGCATCGAGTTCTTCATCATCGTAATATTCTATTTCCTTGCTTACCGAGGCTAACAGAGAATCCTTCTCACAAGTGATATGCATGCCGCAACATTCCTCTTCTTGAGGCTCCGATGGAGCCTCTTGCGCTGGCTTAGCCTCTGGCTGGGACTTTTCCTTAGCCACGTCTCGCACATGCAAGAAATAGAGCAAGCCACCGACTACAACCAAAGATAAAAATATGTAGAGGGCTACTATCATTCTTCGGCAGGCTTAGGCGCTGACTCAGCTGCATCTTGAATGGTGTAGCCTACAGCGCGCATGTGATCCCAAAATTCGGGATAGGACTTTGACACTACTTCAGCATTCTTTATCACTATGCCGGGCACAAAATATGCAACTGGGGCAAATGCCATGGCCATGCGATGATCTCCATATGTGTCAATCGGAGCCACGCCCTGCACTGGACGGCGCTGATTGGTTTCCCATTCTATCACACCTGGCTTGCTGGTGTCGAGTACGAACGACAGTTTGGCCAATTCGTTGGCAAGGGCAGTGATGCGGTCGGTTTCCTTAATTCTTAGCGACTGCAATCCGCTTAGTATAAAAGGCACGCCTAATAGGCAGCAGGTCACAGCTATAGTCTGTGCTAAGTCAGGATTGCCGCTCAAATCTATCTCAAGCCGATTGAACACCTCAGGCGAAGGATTCAAGGCTGCACCATCATCCTCCCACTCTGTGACCATGCCAAGCCTTTCAAAAATTTGGGCCACACGGCTATCTCCCTGCAGCGAATCTTCCGATAGTCCTGGCAGAGTAATCCACCCTGCTGTGGTGGCAGCTATCTCATACCAATAGCTGGCGGCGCTCCAATCGCGCTCTATCTGACGGCTGCTGGGGTGGTAGGTTCCTGGCTTTACTGTTACTCTATTCCACTCCAGCTCCACAGCTATGCCTCGCTGCTGCATCATGCTTATAGTCATCTTAAGATATGGAAGCGAGGCTATCTCTCCCTGCAACTCTAAATCAAGACCATGCTCCATGGTAGGAGCTACCATCAGCAAACCCGAAATAAATTGCGAGCTGACTGTGGCATCCATTTTCACTTTTCCTCCTGTCAGTTTTTTGCCATGGATCAGCAATGGTGGGAATCTCTCGGATCCTCCATATTCGATATCTGCGCCGCAGGCACGCAATGCATCTACCAATGGACCGATTGGGCGTTGGCGCATTCGGTCATTGCCATCAAGCTCGACGTGTGCGCCATCAAGCGAAGCAAAATAGGCAGCTAAAAATCGCATGGCAGTGCCAGCCAACCCCACATTCACAGGGTAGGCAGGCTCACGGTTGATAAGACTAAGCGGCAAATCGAGAGCTGCTTTCATAGCGGCCGTATCATCGCAATTAGCCACCAATCCCAGCGATGCTGCGCCTGGCGTAAGGGCATTCATAATCAAGGCGCGATTGCTGATGCTCTTGCTAAGGGGCAACTCCACGGTTGCCTCTATCATCTCCTCAGGAGGGTATATTCTGATATCCATAAAATACAAATTATTAGTTACAAGTTACAATAATGGTAATAATTTGTCACTTGTCATTTGTCATTTATATGTTTTTTCCCCAGATACGACGACGACGATGCAGTCGGCGATCAAACATATCCCATTGCTTTTGCACACTCTCATTGCCCTCAAGCTCGAGATTGCTTTCAGCATAATTATATTTATGGGCAATGTAACTGGGCAACAGATTGGCGAAAAGCAGAGCGTTTACGCCCTTGTTTTGATACTCAGGCTTTACTGCCACCAACAGCAGGTCAACATCTGGAGCTTTGCCACCAATGGCACGTAGCAGATGGTACCAGCCCATTGGGAAGAGCTTGCCTCCGCTCTTGCGTAATGCTCGCGACAGTGAGGGCATAGATAGCCCCGCACATATCAACTGATCATTTTCGTCGGTAATAAAGCACACGCTGTCAAGGCGAATAATACCAAGATACATGTCAATATAATATTCGATTTGCTTCGGTGTAAGAGTGCTGTAGCCATAGAGCGGCTCATAAGCTTCATTGATAAGATCGAAGATAGCTCGTCCGTAATTGTCTTTGAGGAATTTACGGCTCTTGTTTTCTACCACTTTTAAATTGAGACGCTTTTGCACTATTTGAGCCACACGCGCATATTTCTCAGGCACTTGCTCGGGCACCTTGATGCGATATTCTACATAATCAGCCTCTGACTCAAATCCCATGCGCTCCATGTGCTTGGGATAATAGGGATAATTGTAGATTGTGGCCATGGTACCCATTTCGTCAAATCCGAATGTAAGCATGCCTTCATGGTCCATATCGCTGAATCCCATAGGTCCTACCATGCGCTCCATGCCGCGTTCACGGCCCCAATCGGCAACTGCCTTCATCAGAGCATCCACCACCTCAGTATCATCTATAAAATCGATAAAGCCGAAGCGCACGTATTTCTGATTGTTTTTAGCATTTACATTCTTATTGATAATGGCAGTGACGCGTCCCACAGGCTCATCATCGCGATAGGCCATAAAGCTTTGCGCCTCACAAAAATCATAAGCCGGATTCTTGGCTGGATTCAGTGTGTTTACATCATCCATAATCAGTGGGGGCACAAAACATTGATTGCCCTGATACATGTCGATGCCAAATTTCACATATTTTTTCAGTTCACTTTTGCTATTTTGATTGATAGGGCTTACTGTTATCATATATTTTCTTAGAAGTTTACTTGTGAATCATTATAAACACTAATATGGTTATCATAATCAGCAGGAAAGCGATTATGCCCATATATATGCTGCGGTTGGTCATGCCATCAAGAGCCAAGCGCAAAGCTTGCGCATCATTGTAACGCCGGTGTGGATTCGGATGCAGACATTTAACAGCCACTCGGCGCAACTGGAAATCATCGATGCCGCTCTTGTCCATAGTCTCCCGTAGCACTAAGCCGTAATTATAGATGTCATCTGCCACATCCACATTGGTAAGATTTTGCTTTTGGTCAAAGCCTACATCTATCAGCTTTAAATTCTCGATATTTTCGGTAAATATTATGCGCTCAGGCTTGATGGGGTGGTGCACAATATGATTGGTCTGAATATATTCGATGGCAGCTGGCAATTGATATCTCAGTTGGTCGATATGATGCTGTGTCACCTTGCCTTGGTCAATTAGTTTGCGCAGACTCAGACCATACACATCATCAGTAATGATGCATCGGCCCAGTCCTGGCACCTCTTCCAAGTCATTGATCATAATGATATTTGGATGAACCAAATTGTAGCGCACCTCAAATTCTTTGTCGAGCATTTGCTGGTACTTTGGTTCATCACGATATTCGGGGCGCAGAGTTTTGAGCATAACCCACTTGCCAAACTTCTTGGCAGTGTACACATAATAAAATTCCTCATCCCATTCGGGCAGGTGCTCAATCTCGGTCCAGCGGTCACTCGGCGCTCCTTCGGCGGGGGATTGCTCCACTTTATCTATTATTTTCTCCTCGTCGGTCATGTTCAATCCGTATTAAGATGACAAAGTTAGCAATTTTTCCCAAACCCACCAAATATATTTTCCTTAGCGAATTAAAACAGAGATTAATAGTGGAAGCTGGAGCCTCCCAGGAACTCGCGCAGAAGGCTGGTGCTGGGAATATCCTTTTCACCGATGGGGAGGAAATAGCTTAAGAATGTGCGCAGTCGCGATGCTTCGCCATACTCAGGCACATCGCGCGGCACTTGGCGCAGAATTTCGTCGGCATAGTCCTTCATTACACCAAGTTCGAATAGCAGTGACGAATTGAACGTGGCATCTGCATTTTCTTGATATGGGAATATCCACTTCTCTTCGCCTCGGCGCACACTTGGCCAGCGAGCTATTGTGGACTCGGCCGACGAACCGCGATACTTGTAGTCTCGGATTATGCGGCGCAGTAGGCGGTTGTCGCTCGTAGGCACCCAGTTGTGGTCGTCAATTGACAGCGAAGTAAGGGCCGACACATAGAGGCGGAATTTCATTTTTTCCTCAATATGAGCTGTAAGTTCAGGATTCAAGCCATGAATACCCTCGATAAGAAGGATTGAACCCTCTTCGAGCTTGATTGTATTGCCTTTGTATTCTCGAGCGCCAGTCTGGAAATTGTAGCTTGGCAGAGCCACTTCCTTGCCAGCAAGTACCTCGTTAAGGTCCTTATTGAACTGCTCCAAATCCAATGCATACAGACTTTCATAATCATAATCACCGCTTTCATCGCGAGGCGTGTGATGGCGATCCACGAAATAATTGTCGAGCGAAATCATTTGCGGGCGCAGCAGATTGGTGAGCAATTGGATGGCCAAGCGCATTGTAGTAGTAGTTTTGCCACTGCTCGACGGCCCTGCAATCAACACTATTCGGGCACCTCCGCGATGATACCGGCGAGTAATCTCATCGCTAATGCGTGCCAAGTATTTGTTGTGCAAAGCCTCAGCCACATTGATCAGGCGCGATGATTGGTCGGCCAGCACAGCTTGGTTGAGTTCGCCTACATTGCGCACTCCCACAATGTTGTTAAACTCGATGTAGTTTCTCAGTGCTTGGTACATCTTATCCTGCGTAACCACCTGTGGAGGCACATTAGGATTTTTCTTGTCGAAACCGCAAAGCAAGAAGCCAGTTTTGTAGAGCGAAAGACTGAAAATCTTGAGACATCCAGTACTCGGAGCCAGCGTACCATAGTAGCTGTCGCAAATGCCATCAAGTTTGTAATATATGGTGTAGAGCTGTCGTGTTGTCTCCAATAACTTTACTTTGTCAATCAAGCCCTGCTTTTTGAAAATTTCAATAGCATCCTTGGTCAAGCGCACCTTATATTGGAATGGAAGATCAGCCTCGATAAGATGCGACATTTCTTTGCGCAGATTATCAACTAATTCCTCAGTGATTTCCAAATCTTTGCCATCCTTTACTAAGCGGCAATAGTAACCCGCAGATATCGACATCGACATTATCAGGCGAGTGTCGGGATGCAATTTGCTCACAGCGCGATAAAGCACCATGCAGAGCGAGCGAATATAAGTGCGCTCGCCGCTCGAACTCTCTTTAGGCAAGTATTCCACTTGTTTGGGACCGAACACAGGGAAATTGAGATTTTCAGTGCGGTTGTTCACTCGTGCGCAGATTGGCTCGAAACCAAGGTTAAGGTTCTTAGAGATGTCCAGCAAGGTCTCTCCCCCCTTTATGTCGATGTACTGCTCAATATTAGTGCAGTAGATTTTCATTCGTTCACTCATAAATTTAGGCGCAATTTAGAAAAAAATATATTTATATAACGCAAATATAGGGATTATTTCCAACATTTCCCCAAATTTTATTAGTAAATTTGCAGAAAATTTTACGTAATTATTGGCAAATAGATACAGTTGACATCGATCGATGAACATATATCACCATAATAAGCCTTTTGACCTGGAGTTAGGAGGATCTCTTCCCGAACTCACAATTGCCTATCACACCTATGGCACACTATCGCCTGAGCGCGACAATGTGGTGTGGGTTTGCCACGCACTTACTGCCAACAGCGATGTAGCGGATTGGTGGCCTCATACTGTGGAGAAAGGTCGCTTTCTTGACCCAGAAAAATATTTCATCATTTGTGCCAATATACTTGGCTCATGCTATGGCACCACCGGGCCTCTTCATAAAAATCCACTTACTGGCAAAGGCTATTATCGCTCTTTCCCTCGATACACTATGCGTGACATTGTGCGTGTGCATCAAATTCTGGCCGACGCTTTGGGTATTGAAAAGATTAAGATTCTTGTGGGAAGCTCGGTAGGCGGATTTCAAGCCATCGAGTGGGCTGTGGAGCAGCCTGAGCGATTTGGCAAGCTTATTTTGATTGCAACTGATGCCAAGGCTTCCCCTTGGACCATTGCCATCGACGAGACCCAGCGCATGGCCATCCTTGCTGACCCCACTTATGTGCTCGATATACCCGAGGGAGGCTCTGAGGGTTTGGCCACAGCTCGCGCATTGGCATTGCTCACTTATCGCGGAGCTAAGGGTTACAATCTTACCCAGCAGGATCCCGACGACCTCTACACCGACCCTATCCACCGAGCCTGCACTTACCAGCGCTATCAAGGCCAAAAGCTTGTGCGCCGCTTTGATGCTTATTCTTATTTGGCGATTCTGCAGTCGTTCGACACCCATAATGTTGGCCGCGGCCGCGGTGGCATCCCTGCTGCTTTGTCAAAAATCACAATGCCAACCATGGTTGTAGGCATTACCACTGACATCGTGTTTATTCCTGAAGAGATGCGTGAATTGGCCGACCTTATTCCAAATGCCCAGTATTTCGAAATCGACTCACCCTTCGGCCACGACGGCTTCCTTGTTGAGGCCGACCTCCTCAACACTCTCCTAATCCCCTTTATGACCGATGATGAACCATAAAAAACTAATATGGAATAAAAAATACTTGTTAGTATTATAAGAAATAGAAAAGCGCTCCCGATGGTGGAGCGCTTTTCACGTCTATATTAATCATTAACAATTAATCATTGAGGGGGACTGCGTAGTAGCCAGTCTTGCCAGTGGGATAGATGCCCTTGAGGAAGAATACCTTGTCGGCACTTTCATCCTTCATTAAAGAGTTGTAAATCTTCTCTACATCTTCTACTTTGCTAACGCGTACATTGTTAATGGTCTGGATGATGAAACCTTCACGCACACCATGTTCCTTCATCGGTCCGCTCTCAAGACCTTTCACTTGCACGCCATAGCTTATACCAAGCTGATCCATAGTCTCCTTAGATGGCACTGAGAATGCGCAACCAAGGTCAGTTACATTTCCAGCTCGAGTCACCTCAGTATTGCCTCGTCCATTGCGCAGAGTCACACTCTTTTCGTATCTCTTGCCATCACGATAGAAAACAATGTTAACCTTATCGCCAGGGCTGCATTTTGCCATTACTTCTTGAATCTGGGCAGTGTTGGTAGTAGGATTATCATTGATAGCCACAATCACATCACCTTCCTGGATGCCTGCTTCTTTAGCTGCGCTTTGGTCTTCCACGCTGCCTACATATATGCCAGCATTTACACCCTGAATATTCTTATCCTTTATGATCTCAGGCGTAAGCACTCCGAAGCGAATTCCAAGCATAGCACGCTGTACAGTGCCATATTCCTTAAGGTCATTAATCACCTTAGTTACAATTGAAGTAGGAATAGCGAATGAATAACCTGTGTATTGACCAGATGGAGAATATAGAGCTGCATTGATACCTACAAGTTCACCCTTAAGGTTAACCAATGCACCTCCCGAGTTGCCAGCATTGAGGGCAGCATCTGTCTGTATGTACGATTCGATGCCATGGCTCTGAGCAGAACCTCCACGACTTTGTTCCAATTCACCAAGATTGCGACCCTTAGCACTTACAATGCCCGAGGTTACAGTGCTGGTCAAGCCAAGAGGATTGCCTACTGCAAGAACCCATTCGCCCAAATGCAAATCATCACTGTTGCCCATTGGGATTACATGCAAGTCGTCAGCCTCGATTTTAATAAGGGCAAGGTCGGTAGTGGGGTCCGCACCAATCACTGTTGCATTGAAACTGCGGTTATCATTAAGAGTAATTTCCAGGCGCTCGGCTTGCTCTATCACATGGTTGTTAGTCACAATATAACCATCTTCACTGATGATTACACCGCTGCCAAGACCAATCTGACGTTGCTCTTGCTCTGATTTCTGCTGAGGCTGCTGCTGTTGGCGACGGGGCGTGCCACCGAAGAAATATTGAAAGAATGGGTCATCACCGAATGGATCATAATATTGTTGCATTTGCTGACGCGGCGTGGCGAAGCTCTTAACTGACACAACTCCGTTGACAGTGCTCTCAGCGACATTGATGAATGCCTCCTGATCTGCGGGCGCGGGCACCGGCGCGCTCGAGCTGGATGCCAGCGATACGGCAAACAGCACCACAGCGGCTCCGCCGGCTCCTAATGCAAGGTTTTTGATACTTTTCATAATTAGTATGTTGTGTTAAAAGTGTTAATGAAATCGGTTTGCAATAGTTAAATCTCATAATTATGACGCAAATATACACCAAAAATTTAATCCATGATTGTAATTTAACATGATTTGGCCTATTGGCCAAAATATTAATCGATTTTCATTAAAATGGTGGAAAATTTAGCGTAACAAAGGTTAAAATGTTTAATATTTTCCCTTTTTAGTGATTTTGTGGTCTAAAATTCTTGTAGATTGGTATTTTTTGCGTACTTTTGCCGAAAGATTAAATTTTATTTACAAAAAATAATAAACTCAATCATTGTATTAATCAAAATTTTAATCATACTGAAAATGAAAAAGATCTTTAGATTAATTGTAAAATGGTAGGGCAAAATTAATCAAATATTTTCTATTTGT
>JAJBUG010000074.1 GCA_020860515.1 Bacteroidales bacterium
TTATAGCACCCCCTCCCCCCTCGAGATCCAGTTCAGCGGGCGGGGGCCGCGGCTTATGTGTAAAGGCGCATGGTTCATGTCCCACGGGGGATGGTGGGGGTTGGTAAGGGGAGGAGGATGATGTCGCCTGTTTTTATCGTGGCTACTGAGGTGATTTGGGCTACCGCTTTGGAAATGCGCTGGTGAGTTTCAGTTGGATCAAGCAATAATTCAATTGCTGGGACCTGGCTCTGAAGATTTGGATCTAATGGCGGATTTTGGATTTGCAGTGCTATGTGGCTTTCCGGGTCGTAAGGAAGGAAATGGCCAGGGGTGACAGAATTGTCTATTATGGTAATCCAAGGAGCGTCGCAGACGAGCGTTAGGGCGCCAGTGAGGCCGTCGATGTATCGGAGGACGAATTTTTCACGCACGTTTTTGCCAAGGCGTCCGATGCGAAATGCCAGAGATAGTGAGCCATCCCATTGGCCATCAGGAAGGAATAAGGGCATTGCATCCCGACCCACAGCTGAGTCGGGATACACCTTGATGTCGTTGAGGCTGGGGCCTATGAGGATTGCTTTCATTTAATAACTTTATATGCAGAATGTGAGATATCTGACCCTCGTCAAGGAATCCCGTAGGGATTCCTTTTTTATGAAACTCTCTTTTCGTTATTGTGGGGCGGTGATGGCGAGCTTGCGCGATACTGTGGTTTGGCTGGTGCCAGACGCCTCGGTTACGGTGGCGCGGTACACATAGATGCCTCGCTGCACACGGCGACCGCTGTTGTCGCAGAGGTTCCAGGTCACCGGGGCCGATATGAAGCTTTCGGCGCGGCCAGTGGTTGTGCCCTCCCACACTTCGCGTCCCATCAGGGTATACACATTTACTGTGACGCTGATTTCACTGTCGGGGCGGTCGTGGCTTATGTAGAAATTCACCTCATCGCTTGCCACGCTAACCTTTGTGTAGCAATCATAAACCACAGGTGCTATGCCAGCCGACACATTGAAGGTGATTGACTTGGAGGCCGAGTTGGCATTGGTGTCCCACACTCGGAGTGTGATAGTATGCTCACCATCAGCGATTTCGCTCATCGGATAGTTGATGGTGCCACTTGGGGTGCCATCGTCGGATGGGGTATAGTAGAGCGATACATCGCTATAGGTCTTCTTGCCGTCGAGGGTGATGGTCATTTCATGGCCAATGCCAGCCGACGAAAGATTGATGCCTACATCATCGCTAATCTCGGCTATAACCATCGGGGTGGAGTTCACAGTTTTGCCTTCGGCAAAGTCCTCGCGGTTGAGATATAGGGTGTGGATGGTCGGGGGCACAGTGTCGTTGGGCACGCTCTCATCGTAGCCATAGACAAAGAAGTCACGGTTGACACCGATTGCCTCGGCTGAGTCAGAGTTGGCATACATGTTCAGGGTGGCAGGGCGGAAATTGTCGGCCACCTCTCCTGGCATCGAGATAGGAATGTTGAAATATCCCTTGTTTACTTTGCCTGAGCCGGCATACAGCTTGTCGCCATGCACCTCAAAATTGATTACTGGGCAAGCATCACGTGTGCCATAGGTAGATTTGCTGGTCTCGGCATCGTAGAGCGTAACCTCGATTGTGCCATCAAAATCATCCAGCACCTCGCCTTGCGGATTAATCACTCGGCCTGACAGGGTAGTGCGTTGCAAAGCCATCAGTGTCACTTGGTCGTCGGGGTCAACCACTTGGTCGCCAATGCTATCCAGCACCACGATATTCGAGGGTGTTTGCAACTGCATGGCTGGGTCGCCCATCAGTACATAACGCAGGCGGTTGGGATTGCTGGTCTTCTTATCGCTGCTGTTGAGAATATTGTTCTTGGCGGTGCGGTAGATGTCGCCAAGGCGAGGCATCAGACCGTTCTCATCGCGCAGAGCCAACGCCTTGCCCACGGCCTTGGTGAAATAGCCGTTGTCGCTTATATATACGGGGCGTGTGGCACTGATTGTGGCTATTGTGCCTCCATTGCTCTCGTTGTGCATGATTTCACCTCCGCTCAGTGTGTTGCTATCCCAGCGCAGGAAGTCGCAGGTGGCAGCCAGCAGCACTGGCACCTTGGTCAGATAGAGGTTGTTGATGTCGTTGTAATTAAGCATGTTTTCGCCTGTCCACGAGTGGTTGTTGGCGTGGCCGCAGTAGTTCCACCACAGCACACCCTCGTCGAGCATTCGGTACATGTCGCTGCGACCGCCGTCGCAACTGCCAGCTACCAATGGATAGGCATCCACATATACCTTGCTTACTACGGCTTGCGACTGGGGTGTCTCAAGCAGGCCAGTGATTATGTCTTCGCTTTGATATACATGCACACCATCGTTTTCATCGTCGGCCAGGAATAAGTAGTGATTCTTCCATGTGCCTGTTTTGCTTTGGTTGATGTATTTGTCGAGCTTGTCGATATTTGATTTTGCCTCGTCAACTGTGCGCACGGGCAGACGACCGACTGCTATGCTCAAGTCGTCGAGGCCAAGGTTGGTGCCAGAACCATCTTCGAGCATGGCCAAGAAATCATCGGTGCCATAGGCGGTGTTGTCGCTAAGCTGGGTCTTGCGCTCGCCTCCAATCCAATAGGGGATAGTGGGGTGTGAGCTGCTGCCGTCGAATTGCGAAGTGAGGTGGCGATTGTCGTAGGTAGAGCGAGCCAAAATCAGGGCGTAGCGCAGATTGCCGAGGCTGTCGCCTGATTCCGACGAACGATCATAGAACATCTTCAAGCATTTTCTCAGGGCGCCAACATCAGGCATACCGCTGCCAAATTCGTTGTAAACCTCCTCTACATCGAGCACTGCCACTTGCAGGGGCTGAGCTGCCTCGCTGTGGAGTGTTGCAATTCGCTGGGCCTGGGTCAAGTAGGCGGTTGGGCTGAAAATCACCATGTCGGGGGTGGCCATAGCATGAATGTCCTGATTGGCCACTTTGCCCACATAGGCAGGAGCCAGCATGGTAGCATTAGATGCCGACCAGGCCACATATTTGCGCGTGCCACTGTAATCGCTGGCCCAGACGATCGACCCATCTTTTGTGCCTGTGTTGAGCTGGGTGATGGATTGCGGATCGGTCACGTCCCATACCTGGATGTCGCTGTGCGAGCCCGGGTCGAGCTTTACTGATGGAGTGGCAGAGCTAAAGGCCAGCCATCCGGTAGTGCCAATTTCAATTGGGGCAGTGGCATTGATTGTGAGATAGTCGAGCCAGCAGTCGCTCATTGATGATGCATTGGTCACAGTTACCCCAATTACCACTTTGCCATTGTTGAGCTCAGTGTCAAAGTTGTGGTATGTCTGGTTGAGCGTGCCATGCAGGTAACTCGATGAAGTGGTGACAGAGAGATTGTCGGAACTGAGAAATGACACCTCTTTGCCATTGACCGTGAATTTCACGGTGGAGCTGAAAGAGGAGTTGGACACGATGCCACATTCGAATTTGCCGCTCGACACAGGGCAGTCGAAGGTGAATGTGCGAGAGCTTTGGCTCTTAAAGCTCTCGCCTACGAGCAGCCAGCCAGCTTCGCCTGGCGAGGTGCGGTCGTATTCGTAATGTTGAGCATAGGTGTAGGTGGATGTCTGCGAATCGAGTGTGTTGGCGGGGCCTTGGGTAGGAATTTCTGCCAACTCATCGCCACAGTCGGTGATGAAGTAGTAGCCAAGGTCGCTGTAAACATTCGAATTGTTGATTTGCAGCGATGCGCCCTTGGTCCAATTCTCGGGCCCCACGCCATAGAATACGAGGCCTGAACCATCGTTGTAAATCGGCACCATGGGCAGGTCATCGATGTAATTGGCGGCATTAAGCTCATCGGGGATTCTGGCGCCGCCATAGCCGAAGATGCGCACATTGTCGAGGTTGGAGAAGCCCCACTGGCGCAGCTGTGAGGCTGATATATAGTACATGCCCGTCTGGTCAACGCTAATTTTCACCCAAGAGCCTGATGCCAGGCGCGAGGATGTGGCATAAGTGTCCAGGCTCAGGCTCCAAGCCAACGAGCTGGATAATAATGCGAGTATGCTGAAGATTAGATGTTTCATAACGATTAATAACGTGAACCCCTATATTATTATTGTGTGTATGATTGGTCTTCTGTGGGGTCTTCATAGAGATCTTCGGGCGTTTCTTCTTGGGCAGCCTTCTGGGGCCGAGGCACAAGCCATGTGCGGAATTCCTCGGCAGAGCCGTTGAAGGTGTTGATGTCAACTGGGCCGTGCATTCCTTGCACACGGCCTTCGTGGCTGTGTTGCCACAGGGTCCAGTCGTCCTTAGGCTCTCCCTCGAGCGAACAGAGCCAAACGGGCACCTTCGAGAAGAAGCCAGCGATGTAGCGGTTGTAGCCTTGCTTATTGGTGTAGAATACCACGCGATATCCAGCTGCCTCAAGCACCGACACCATGCTGGCCAATTGCTCCACCACAGTGTTGGTGGGCATGTCGTCGGCGTTGGTCCACTCCTCTACGTCGATGGCCAGGGGCAGGTCGAGGTCAAATTCGCCCACGGTATTCAGCAGATTGTAGGCCTGCAGATGCCCCGGACTATCGAAGCGGAAAAAGTGGTAGGCTCCGACCCATAGGCCAGCATCGGAGGCCGACCGCAAATTGCGTTCGAACATGGCATCGCAGAAGTCAGTGCCCTCCGACGCCTTAATATATACGAATGATACCGAGTCGGCCACTACGCGCTCGAAGTCGATGGTGCCGTTGTGGGCTGACACATCAATGCCCTTTACGGGAAATTGGTCGCGGTCAACCTCGTAATGGTGGCGCGGCGAGCACCCTGCAAGCAGGGCCAAAAGGAATAATATGGAGAGGATGTGTTTCAATTTCGTGTATGTATGTTAGATTGGGGCTGCTTCAGCCTCTTTTGATGGTTTGAAGCCTCCGCGCTTTGCTATCCAGTCGATAATCAGAGCAATAGAGCCGTCGCCAGTGACATTGCAGGCGGTGCCGAAGCTATCCATGGCAATGTAGAGAGCGATCGTTAGGGCATTGTCGGCATCGCTGAATCCCAGTACTGAGCTAAGTACGCCAAGTGATGCCATGATGGCTCCGCCAGGAATGCCAGGCCCGGCGATGATGCTAATTGCCAACAATGCAATGAAGCCTGCAAACATCCCAAAGCTATAGGCATGTCCCTGCACAATCATCAATGCTAAGGCGCAGGCCACGATTTTGAGCGTTGAGCCCGACATGTGGATAGTGGCGCACAAGGGCACGGTAAATCCCGCTACATCCTTATTGACCCCAAGGCCAACCACGCGCTTTAGTGTCACAGGGATGGTGGCAGCAGATGAGGCAGTGCCAAGGGCTGTGAAGTAGGCAGGAAGCATGCTCCAAAGCGCCTTGAACGGATTGTTTTTGGCAAAAATGGCAGCAATGCTGTACTGTACGATGAGAATCAGAATGCAAAGAGCGAATATAATCAGGATGATTTTGGCGAATGTGAGCAATATGCCTCCTGCCTGACCTGTCATGGTCATGTTGAGGAAGATGCCAAAGATATAGAGAGGAAGCAGGGGGATGATGCTCTTGTTGATGGCCCAGGCAATTACATCGCGGAATCCGTCGAGGCCATGCTTCATAGCGGCATTCCCCAGCTTGGCAGTGCCCAGGCCCAACACGAAGGCAAGCACCAAGGCTGTAAGCACATCCATCAATGGTGGTATGTTAACGGTAAAGAATGGAGCCAAGGCAGTGCCGGCATCGGTGGCCTCAACTGCGGTGCCAGGAGTAATCAACTTTGGGAAAAGCCAAGCACCCGTGAAATAGCTGCAGAGCCCCGACATGTAAGTGAATACATAGGCTATGGCCACTGTCCAAAGCAGCATCTTGCCTGCCTGCGAACCGAGGTCGGCAATGGCCGGAGCCACAAAGCCCAGAATCAATATAGGCACAATGAAGCCTAAGTATTGAGAAAAAATGGCGTTGAAGGTTACGAATATCCTGGCTATCCAATCAGGACATATGTATCCCAGGCCCACGCCAAGAGAAATCGCAATTAGAATCTTTATCAGAAGTTTCATGATAGTGGTTTATAGGTTTTTGGTTTTCAGTTTTCAGTTTTCAGTTTTCTTAATACTTAATACTTAATACTTAATACTTAATACTTAATACTTAACACTTAATACTTAATACTTAATACTTAATGCTTAATACTTAACACCTAACACCTAATACTTAACTCCTTGGTACAAGGAGGGCGCTGCTCTCCCACAGGAGGTAAACAGGCAGGAATACAAGGAAGAGGGTCATGAGGTCGCTGGTGGGGGTAATGATGCCAGCTAATATGAGGATTGCACAGATGGCATATTTGCGGTAATGGCCGAAAAAACTGCGCCGCAACAGACCCATCTTACCTAAGAGCCATGCCAGCAATGGCAACTCGAATACCAAGCCCATCATCAGCACCAGCATAAAGAAGGTGTCGGTATAGCTGGTGAGCGAGACTGTATTGGCGATTTTGTCGCTCAGCTGGTAGTCGGCCAGAAACCTCAGAGCCAGGGGGAATACCACGAAATAGCCTACGGCCATGCCCAGGTAGAACATTAAGTTGCCCAGAAGGAAAGCCTTGCCAGCGCCGCGCTTCTCGTGCTCGTAAAGACCCGGACTGACAAAGGTCCACAGCTGCCACAGCACCAGCGGAAAGCAGACTATGAAAGCGCACCATAGCGAGGCCGACATGTGCACCATGAGCTGCGAGGCAAGCTGGATGTTGATCAGCCCAACATGAAAGCCTTGGGCTTGCATGTTGGGCACCCAGGTGCCGTCGCCCCGAATAAAGCTGAGGGCGCGGTAAAGTGGAAAGTCGTCGGTGCATGGAGCTGTGATCACATGGTCGAATATCCAAGGCATGGCCACAAAGAAGGCCACGGCTGCCACGGCTATCGATGCCAGGATGCGTACCAGCACTCCACGCAGGGCATCCAAATGCCCCCATATGCTCATCTCGGCCTGCGACATCGGGCTATTGCTCCTTGTCCTTGGCTGGCTTAGCCGGCGTGGAGGGTGTCACCTCCTTGTTGATTTCTTCCTTGGCATCCTCAATGCCTTGCTTAAAGGCATGGACACCCTTGCCAAGATTGCGCATTATCTGTGGAATGCGGCCTGCGCCGAACAAAAGCAGCACCACCACAGCCACAAAAATTAGCTGGGGGCCTCGCAATCCTAAAAATGCTAAAATGACAGTGTACATTACTTACAAAATATATAATTACTGTATAAATTACGAGAAGAATCTTAAAAAATGTTAGGAATCGTGGGATTTTGACCCTAAGATTACAAAAACAGCTCAAAGTTACGAAAATTTTCTGAAAAATTCGTAACTTTGCAGTCCGATTTATAGACATTTAAGATTTTATAAGATGAAAGCTTATGTTTTCCCCGGCCAGGGGGCGCAATTTGTTGGCATGGGCAAGGAGCTCTACGATAATAACGCAGAGGCTCGCGAAATGTTCGAGAAGGCCAACGAAATTTTAGGTTTCCGCATCACCGACATTATGTTTGCTGGCTCCGACGAGGAGTTGAAGCAGACACGCGTGACCCAGCCGGCAGTATTTCTGCACTCTGTGATTCTGGCCAAGACATTGGGCGAGGAGTTCAAGCCCGATATGACCGCTGGCCACTCGCTGGGAGAGTTCAGCGCTTTGGTAGTGGCCGGAGCCCTCAGCTTCGAGGATGGCCTGCGCTTGGTTTCGGCCCGCGCCCAGGCTATGCAGAAGGCTTGCGAGCTCAAGCCCAGCACAATGGCAGCTATTATTGCCCTCCCTGATGAAAAGGTGGAGGAGATTTGCGCCAACATCGATGGCATCGTGGTGGGCGCCAATTACAATTGCCCCGGACAGCTGGTAATCTCAGGCGAGATTGAGGCTGTGAACCAGGCTTGCGAGGCTGCCAAAGCAGCAGGCGCTAAGCGCGCACTTCCCCTCAAGGTGGGTGGCGCTTTCCACAGCCCCTGCATGGAGCCTGCACGCGCCGAGCTGGCCGAAGCCATCGACCATACTCAGTTCCACGCTCCCAAATGCCCGGTCTATCAGAATGTTGACGCTCTGCCCCATATTGACCCGGCTGAAATCAAGGGCAATCTCATCGCTCAGCTTACAGCACCAGTGCGTTGGACACAGACCGTACGCAACATGATTGCCAACGGCGCCACCGAGTTTATCGAGGTAGGTCCTGGCAAGGCCCTGCAGGGCATGATCAGCAAAATCGACCGCGAAGTCAGCGTGACTGGCATCCAATAAGTTTTACGTTTTACGTTTTACGTTTTACGTTTTATGTTTTCAGTTTTGCGTTTTACGTTTTACGTTTTGCGTTTTGCGTTTACGACTTATCTGATAGCCCCGTAAAACGTAAAACGTAAAACTGAAAACCGAAAAATTTTGGTAGTTTCGGAAATAATCCGTAACTTTGCGTGATTTTTTTCAATGAATATTTACTATGGGTAAATTTACAGCTTACAACGTGCCGCTCAAAAGCCTGGGCGCGGGAACGCACGAATTTGAATTTCACCTGGATGGCCAATTCTTCGCCAACATGGAGAATGCCGACATCCGGAAGGCTGATGTGGTGGTGAAGCTAAAGGTTACCCTGGTGCACGACCGCTATGACCTGCAGTTCACAATGCAAGGCACTGTGACCACGCTCTGCGACCGTTGCCTCGATGACTTGGAACTGCCTATCGACACCAGTTACCGAATACTGGTAGAATACGGCAAAGACTACAATGATGATAGCGACGACCTGCTGATTATCCCCAGCAGCGACAGCAATCTCAATGTGGCCTACATGATTTATGACACGGTGGCTCTGGCCATTCCCATGAAGCATGTGCACCCGCTGGGCAAGTGCAACCGCCAGATGACTTCACTTCTGCGCAAGCATCGCACCCGCGCCAACGACGAGGACGCAGAGCTCGAAAGCGAACTCATTGAAGAAATGGACGACATGGAATCAGCGGCCCCCGAGGAATAGCCGTCAGGCGTTGGATTTACCACCCACCGTCAGGCGTTCGATTTTCCGCTTCCCTCGATTTCCCTCTTCCCCGAAAAAAAGAAAAATTCAATAAATAAAATATAAGAAAATGGCACATCCTAAACGAAAACAATCAAAGACCCGCACAGCCAAGCGCCGTACACACGACAAGGCTGTGATGCCCACAATTGCTCTCTGCCCTAACTGCGGCGCATGGCATATCTACCACGCCGTCTGCGGCGAATGCGGTTACTACCGTGGCCGCCAGGCTATTGTTAAGGAAGAAGCTCTGTAAAAATGCTGAATGCTCGCATATCAGGCATTGCTTCCTACGTGCCTGACTCCATCCTCGACAACGAAATGTTGTCGAAGATGGTGGATACTAACGACGAGTGGATAACCTCGCGAGTAGGCATCAAGGAACGCCGCATACTGCGAGAGGGCGGAGGCTCATCAGTGATGGGCGCCAAGGCCGTGGAGAGGCTCTTGGAATCCACTGGTGTCAACCCCGAAGACATAGATTTGCTCATTTGCGCCACCTCGAATCCTGACTACCGATTCCCATCCACGGCATCGGTTATCATCCACAAATGCCAGCTGCCAAGCTGCTACGGATATGACATCCAGGCTGCTTGCGCCGGTTTTATTGTGGCTCTGCAGGATGCTCGCGGATATGTGCAGTCGGGCATCTATAAGAAGGTGATTGTAGTGGCTGCTGAGATGATGTCGTCGATGGTCAATTATCAAGACCGCGCTACTTGCCCTCTCTTTGGCGATGCTGCAGCATGCGTTCTGGTAGAGCCCACCGAGGATAAGAGCGTCGGCATCATGGATGGAGTGTTCCATGTCGATGGTTCTGGCCTGCCTTATTTAGTGATGAAGGCTGGCGGCAGCGTGAAGCCTGCTTGCCAAGAAACCCTTGATGCGGGCGAACACTACCTGTATCAAGAGGGCCGCTCAGTGTACAAGCACGCCGTGATGGATATGCTCACGTCGAGCCTCGATGTGATGAATCGCAACGGACTCACCGTGGACACCATCGATTATCTGGTTCCCCATCAGGCTAATCTGCGCATTATCGAAGCTGTGGCCCAGCGCGCCGGAGTGCCTATGGAGAAGGTGCTTGTCAACATCGAGCATTATGGCAACACATCAGCTGCCAGTATCCCACTCTGCTTAGATGAGATGAAAGACAAGCTTAAGAAAGGCGACAAGATTATTCTAACCGCTTTCGGAGCTGGTTTCACCTGGGGTGCAATGTACCTCGTGTGGGACATGTAACTTGAAATACAAAATACAAGGTGCGAAATACAAGGGCCATCCGATGCTGTCGGATGGCCCTTGTATTTGTATGTATCAAGAGTATTTCGTACTTTGTATTTTGTATTTTATTCGGGGTTGCTGAAGATTACGATGCGGTTCCAGTTGTTCACGTCGTAAGGCTGCACATCGCTGCCATCGGCTGCCATAGCCAAGCGGCTGGGATCGATGCCGTATTCCTTGGTGAGCATGTCATACACGGCCTGAGCGCGGCGCTGCGAGAGGGCCATGTTGTATGAGCTTGTGCCAGTGTCACGGTCGGCATAGCCGGTGATTACGAGATTCTGGTCGGGATTGGCTTTGAGGTATTCAGCTACGTTGTAAACGTTGACCTTCTCTTCGTTGCTGATGCGAGCTGAATTGATGCGGAAGCGAACTGTAGCCAGGAGCGGAGCCTGCTCGATTATAACTGCCTGCTCGGTAACCTCGGGGCAGGGGAGCTGAGCCTCGGCTGCTGCCAGGGCTGCGGCTGTGGTGGCAAGTTCGCCACGCAGGTTGTTGACTTGCTCATTGAGGCTGCGGATGTAGTCGGTGTAGTTGCATGGGTTGAAGCTGCGGAAATCGCGGCCGCCGATGTTGAACGAGAAGCCACCGAGGCAGCTGAGGTCTATGTCAACCGGGCGACCGATTACGAAGTCGTTGTAACTGTCGCCATAGAATGTGGCACGAGCCTGTGCGAAGAAGTCAACATATTGGCTGAGGCGGAAGCGGAATTGGATACCAGCGCTGGCGGGGAAGAGCCAGTTGTTCTTTTTGGCATGGCCATGGCTTTCGATATTGATCATATCGGTTGGGGTATAGTCCCAAGCGTATGTGGCGCCAACGCCAATGAACGGAATGATTGAGAATACGCGTTCGGAATTGACACCACCAAGTGAGTTGAACATATCCCACATGATGTCGATGTTGGCGCTTGCTGCTTTGAAGTGGCCCATTTGCCCATTGGTGATATTCCAATGCTTAGCGCCGCCTTGTCCCTCAAGGCGCCATGCGAAGTAGGGCGAGAACCATTTACCGAAGCCTACGCCATAATTGGCAGTGATTTGATGATGACGGCTCTCAGGATTTTCTACAAAGGTAGCTGAGATGCCTCCTCCGACTTCGATAAACCAATTGTTCTGCGGTAGGGTGTAATAGGTGGTGTGACATGGCACATTGTCGATGTCAACAGTGGATTGCGCACTCGCGGTTCCGACTGCTAAGATGGTGGCAAAGCCAGCCAGGAGTAGTGTCTTTTTCATAATAAAATAGTTTAAAATGTGTGTTTTTATTACTCTCTGTACCAAAAATAACAAAGACCCCCAAAAATTGTTTTTCTTCCCCTCCCTTTTAACACACTTGTTTCAAAACTTGCCTAAAGAAATACTTCTCTAAGCATTACCCAGGGTGACCTGATGGAAGTTTTCTGAGAATTGTTGACTGTTTTTGAAATAAAATATGTAATTTTGCTGATAGAAATCAAATCAACTATTTATTGCCATGCGGCTTTAAATTCACTCGGAATACAATCTTCGAATCACATATTTAAAAATAGCATGCCAATGAAAAATATATGTTTAATATTCTTAGTCTTGACTTTGCCGCTGAGCACTTGGGCAGTCAAAAAGACCAATGTGGATGAGGCTGGTGTCGCTCCTCGTGAATATTGGGTGCAAATAGCACGTCAATTGTCAGAACCTGTATTGCAGAATATGAGCCGTGGCACGCTCCAGAAAAATATGAAGTTGGAACTTTCACCATCATTCGACTCTCGTGATCCAAGGGTGGGCTATATGGAATGTTTCGGACGTCTGATGGCAGGAATAGCACCATGGCTGGCAACTGGAGAATGTGAAGAGTTGCGTCAGCAAGCTCTTATGAGTTATAGCAATGCCGTGGACCCAGAATCGCCTGACTGTCTGTTGTGGCAAGGACAAGGCCAGCTAATGGTGGATGCTGCTTATATTGCAGAGAGTTTCTTGCGTGCTTGGGATGGCTTGTGGCAGCCATTGGATGAAGCGACCAAGCGCCGTTACATAGCCAATTTCAAAGGTGTGCGAGCCATTGACCCTCCCTACACCAATTGGATCCTTTTCTCAGCCATCATTGAGGCATTCATGGCAAAAGCCACTTATGAACTCGACGGACAAGCTGACTTCGATGAATACCGTGTAAATTCTGCCATTCGCAAAGTGGAGGAATGGTATGTAGGGGATGGATGGTACAGCGATGGTCCTTCGTTCGCATTTGATTATTATAGCTGTTATGTGTTCCATCCAATGTATCTGGAAACTCTCCAGGCAATGGCCGATGCCAAAGTGAATTCACGCATAGATTATAATAAATATTACGATCGAGCCTTGCTTCGCGCTCAGAAGATGGCTGTAATTCTTGAGCGTTTCATCTCACCCGAAGGCACTTTCCCTGTGTTCGGTCGTTCGATCCCTTACCGAATGGCAGCTTTGCAACCCTTGGCTATGATGGCTTGGCTTGGGCAGCTTCCCAGCGACTTGAACCCTGCACAGGTGCGCTGCGCTTTGACCCAAGTAATGCACAGAATGTATGATGAGCAGGAGAATTTCAACAAGGACGGCTTCCTGACAATAGGATTCTGCGGGAGTCAGCCTGATGTGGCTGATTGGTACACCAACAATGGCTCGCTATATATGACTTCTCTCTCTTTGCCCCCCTTGGGCTTGCCGGCAGATGATGCATTTTGGAGCGATGCAGATGAACCATGGACTCAGATGAAGGCTTGGGGCGGACAGCCCTTCCCGAAAGACCACCAATGGAAAGATGATACAAAAATTTCAGATAAATGGTAAAAAAATAAATGGATTATGAAGAACTTTTTTCACACATTTTTTGCGGGGTTCTTTGTACCAACATAATCCAAACTTTTCTGTAAAGATACTAAAAATTTTTATCAACTCCATAAAAATCGTGATATTTGCGGAATTGACTCCATAAAAATCGTGATATTTGTGGAATTGACTCCATAAAAATCGTGAGTTTTGTGGATTTGATTCCACAAAACTCACGATTTTTATGGATTTGGGTATGGGTTAGGGATGGGCGGCGGCGCAGGCGGCAGCGAGGGCCTCGCTGAGGGTGGGGTGGCCGTGGACGATGGCAGTGGCAATGTCATCAACGGTTGCACCCTCGGCCATGCAAGCTGTGGCCTCGGCTATCAGGTCGGCTGCATGAGGACCAATAATGTGTACGCCTTGCAGCAGGCGGGTGGCAGGACTGTAAAGCACCTTTACAAAACCTTCGCCCTCGCCCATGGCGAGAGCCTTGCCGTTGGCTGCAAACATGCTCTTGGCTGAGCGATATTCAATGCCTTCGGCCTCGCATTGTTCCTCGGTAAGTCCAACCATTGCACATTCTGGGATGGTAAATACTGCGGATGGAATATAATCGATATCCACATCTTCGCCCATGGCAAGGCGAGCTTGGGCAGCAGCGGCATGAGCCAACATGCAACGCCCATTGACATCACCCACTGCGAACACGCCAGGAGCACTGGTGCGCATCAAGGGGTCAACCTCGATAAAGCCCTTAGGAGTAAGGTTTACACCGGCTTCGGCACAGCCTTCAGGCACAACGGGGCGACGTCCGACTGCCATAATCACGGTCTCGACAACTACTTTCTCTTCACCCTTCTTACCATTATAATAAAGAGCGGTGTTTGTGCCATCCTGCTCAAGGCGAGTGACTCCAGCTCCCACGATGCATTTTACGCCACGGCGACCGAGAGTGGTGCGCAAGCGCTTGGCCACTTCCTTGTCGAACGGAGGCAGAATCTCTTTACAGAACTCAACCACGGTGACAGGCACGCCAAAAGATGCAAGAATCGAAGCAAACTCCATGCCTATGACGCCACCGCCGATGATGGCCACGCTTTCAGGCAACTTGTCGAGGGCCAGGAACTCATCACTGGTGATGGCCAAATGTGCACCCTCAATGGGGAGGGTAGCTGGCTGGCTGCCAGTGGCAATAATGATTTGGTCGGCCACATATTCCTTGCCATCGGCAGTGACGCTTGGCAGCTTGGTGATTTCACCATCAGGATTGTCGTGGATATCGCAAGCCTCGGGTGTGGGCACATGCTGGTTAGTTTCGTCGCTTGGCCATAGGCGATGAGCAGCCAGCGAAGCCTCAGCCTTAATCACGGTGACATCCTTGAGCAGCATGTCAATGCCGCTGCGCAGCTGAGACACTACCTGATGCATGCGCTGGGTGGCAACATCGTAATGCAGAGTAAAGCCCTCCACCTCCACGCCCATCTTAGCAGCATCCTTTACGGCTAAAGCCGTGCTGGCACTTGCCAAAAGGCACTTAGTGGGGATGCAACCACGATTTAGGCATGTGCCTCCCAGGTCGCCTTTTTCAAAAAGGATAACCTTGCGACCAGCGCGAGCGGCCTCGGCGGCTATTTCGTAGCCGCCGGGCCCTCCGCCTATGATTATTAAATCAGTGTGTATCATATTTAGTGTTTTGGTGTTTTAGTGATTTAGCGCTTTGGTGATTCGGTGTTTTAGTGATTTGGCATCACCAATCACCAAATCACCAAATCACCAAAACACCAAAACACCAAATCACTAACTCAGTTCTTTCCAAGTTACCACTGGGTGCAGTGCTGCCTCAGTGTCGTCGGGATGAGAAATCGGGGTGTTGTGAGGCGCACTCTTCACCAGTTCGGGCTGCTCAGCTGCCTCCTTGGCGATTTGGCGCATCACAGCTATGAATCGGTCGAGTGTCTCGCGAGTTTCGGTCTCAGTTGGCTCAATCATCAGCGATTCGTGGAAGAGCAGCGGGAAATAGATGGTGGGAGCATGGAAGCCGAAATCAAGCAGGCGCTTAGCCACATTGAGCGTGGTCACACCAGTGCTCTTGTCCTTGAGACCATCGAAAACGAACTCATGCTTGCAAGGACCCTCGATGGGCAGCAGATAAAGGTCGCGCAGTTGCTGCATTATATAGTTGGCGTTGAGCGTGGAGAGGGGGCCTACCTTCATCAGGCCTTCGCTGCCAAGGCTCATGATATATGCCAAGGCGCGCATTTCGACTGCGAAATTGCCAAGCCACGACGATACGCGGCCAAGGGCTGAGTCGAAGAATCGTACATCATATTTCCCATCATCGATCTTTACCACATGCGGATTGGGCAGGAACTGCTCCAAGCCAGTGCGCACCCCTATAGGGCCAGAGCCGGGGCCGCCGCCGCCGTGAGGCGTTGAGAAGGTCTTGTGCAGATTGATATGCATCACATCGAAGCCCATATCGCCCGGGCGGCATACGCCGAGCATCGGATTGAGGTTGGCTCCGTCGTAATACATGAGGCCGCCGCAGTCATGCACCAACTTGGCAATCTCGGGAATGTGCTTCTCAAACATTCCCACCGTGTTGGGGTTGGTCATCATCATGGCTGCAATGTCAGGGCCAAGTTTTGTCTTGAGGTCCTCAACATCCACTGTGCCATCAGGCAGGCTCTTCACCTCTACGATTTGATAACCGCAAACCGCAGCCGAGGCAGGATTGGTGCCGTGGGCCGAGTCGGGCACAATCACCTTGGTACGAGCCCAGTCGGCGCGGCTGTCGTGATAGGCGTGGATTACCATTAGGCCTGTAAGTTCGCCGTGGGCGCCAGCAAACGGATTGACTGTGAACTCAGCCATTCCACCGATTTCGCTCAGCGCACGCTGCAGGGTGTAATAGATTTCGAGTGCGCCTTGGGTGGTGCACACAGGCTGCAGGGGGTGCAAGCGGCTGATTACTGGATCGGCTGCTATCTCGTCGTTGATTTTGGGATTATATTTCATTGTGCATGATCCCAATGGATAGAAACCAGTGTCAACGCCGAAGTTATTATTGCTGCTATTGGTATAATGGCGCACTACGGTAGGCTCGTCAACCTCGGGTAAGTCGAGAGCTTTCTGACGACGCAGATGTGGAGGCAGAGCCTTGTCAAGGGTGTCCTTTGCCGTGACTTTAGGCAGGCTGAAGCCTTGGCGCCCTGGGCGCGAGTGCTCAAATATGAGCTTGCTATAATATTCTCGATTCATGGCTTCAGAGTGATTTTACGATTTCAACATATCGGTCGATGTCAGCAGCTGTCTGCATTTCGGTGGCAGCGATAAGCAGCAGATCATCGGCAAGCTTTACGCCAGCGAAGATGCCAGCCTCGAGAGCCTTGTCAACTACTGCCTGAGCATTGAGATTAGGCAACTTCATCAGGAACTCGTTGAGATAAGGCTTGTCGGGATACATCAGCTGCATCTTGGCAGTTGCAGCAAGCTTCTCAGCAAGGTCATGGGCATTAGCGCAGCTAAGCTCATTAACTCGCTTCAGGCCTTCAGGACCCATTAGCGAGCAGTAGATGGCTACATAGAGAGCCATTAGCCCTTGGTTGGAGCAAATGTTGCTGGTAGCCTTTTCACGGCGGATGTGCTGCTCACGAGCTTGGAGGGTAAGCACGAACACGCGCTGGCCCTTGTCGTCCTTTGTGGCTCCCACGATGCGGCCCGGCATCTTGCGAATCAGAGCCTTGGTGGTGCACATGTAGCCCAGGTAGGGACCGCCATAGTTGAGCGGCATGCCCAAGCTTTGGGCATCGCCAACGGCGATATCGGCTCCCCATTCACCGGGGGTGCGGATTGCTGCAAGGGCCGATGCTGGGGCGTTGACTACCAGCAGAGCCTTTGCCTTGTGGCAAATGTCGGCCCAGCCTTCGTAATCCTCTACTATGCCGTAGAAGTTAGGAGCAGCTACGATAACGCCAGCTACATCGCCAGCGCCCATCATCAGTTCAAACTCTGAGCGTGAGGTCACACCATCTTTTGCTGGGATCACCTCAAGGGCAATCTTATGATAGCGAGCGTAGGTGCGGCACACGTCAGCCACGATTGGATTGACGGTCTCAGAAATGAGAACGCGGTTCTTCTTGCGAGCGGCAGCCACGCACATCATCATGGCTTCGGCGGTGGCAGTAGCCCCATCGTACATTGAGGCATTGCTGACATCGAGGCCAGTGAGCTCAGCCATCATCGACTGGTACTCAAAGATATATTGCAGTGTGCCTTGAGAAATCTCTGGTTGATAGGGAGTGTAGGCAGTGAGAAATTCGCTGCGGCTAATCAAGGCATTGATTACTGCAGGAGCGTAATGGTCGTAGAACCCAGCACCGCCGAAGCACACCAGAGGGGTGCACTTCGAGCGCATGGAGGCGAAGAAATCTCGCACCTCCTTTTCGCTCATTTCCTCGGGCAGCTGATATGGCTGCTTGAGTTTTAATTCCTGAGGCACATCGCAATAGAGGTCATCAAGGGCCTGTGCATGGCACACTTGCAGCATCTGGGCGATATCCTCAGGGGTCTGAGGCAGGTATCTCATATTAGTGTGATTCGCTGGCGCAGAGTTTGTCGTAGGCTTCTTGGTCAAGGAGGGCGTCGAGTTCGCTGGGATCGCTCATCTCCACTTTGATGATCCAATTGTTGAGGGGATCCTCGTTGATAAGCTTGGGATTGTCGATGAGATGCTCGTTGATCTCAATCACAGCGCCGCTGACGGGAGCGAAGAGGTCGCTGGCAGCCTTTACGCTTTCGATAGCGCCAAAGTCCTCACCGGCGGTCACATCGTCGTCAACCTCGGGCATGTCAACATATACTACATTGCCGAGCTGAGCGGCAGCAAAGGGTGAAATGCCAATGTAGGCAACGTTGCCCTCAACGCGGGCATACTCATGGCTGGGAAGATACTTAATCATAGTTATTTGGTGTTTTGGTGTTTTGGTGGTTTGGTGTTTTGGTGTTTTGGTGTTTTGGTG
>JAJBUG010000080.1:0-1441 GCA_020860515.1 Bacteroidales bacterium
CCCTACGGGATTCAAGGATAAGAATAGTTTAAATTTAATTCGGTATTATACTTAACTTATAATTTGTAATTTATTAGTAATCTGTAACTTGTAATTTGTAACTTGTAATTTGTAATTTGTAACTTATAATTTGTAATTTATTTGTAATTTGTAATTTGTAATTTATTTGTAATTTGTAATTTGTAATTTGTAATTTATTTGTAATTTGTAACTTATTTGTAATTTGTAATTTATCGTGCGCATAGCCAACATAATATCAGCCTTTGAAGAATGGGCCAATCCAGCTCTGCAAGAGAGCTGGGACAATACCGGTCTTCAGCTGGGCGACACCAGCCAGGACTGCACTGGCGTGCTTGTATGCTTCGACCCTACCCCAGAGGTAATAGACGAGGCTGTCAGCCTTGGCTGCAATCTGGTAGTGAGCCACCATCCCCTGTTTTTCAAAGGCGTAAAGAGGCTTACCCCTGCCACACCATGCCAAGCTGCAGCCCTCAAGGCCATAGCTGCTGGCATAGCTATCTACAGCAGCCACACTGCCGCAGACTCCACCCCTGGCGGAGTCAGTTATTGCCTGGCTGAGCGGCTTGGAATCGAGCCTAAGCGCGCCATGCAGCCTCAAGCCAACCGCCTGGTGCTGCTTCAAGCCATAGTGCCCCGCACCCATGCCCTGGAGGTGCAGGCTGCCATCTTCGATGCTGGCGCTGGCAAAATTGGCAAATACGACTGCTGCAGCTTCACCGTGGATGGACATGGCACATTCCGCGCTCTCGACGGTGCCCACCCTTATGCTGGCGAAATTGGCCTCCATACAAGTGCCGACGAAGTTTGCATAAATGCAGTGCTTCCAATCGAAGCGATGAATCGCGTGGAGAGCAATTTGCTCAAAACTCATCCTTACGAGACACCGGCCTACCAATTCCTGCCAATGCTCAATCGGCTGCCCGATGTTGGTCTTGGCATTTATGGCATTGCCAAAGAACCCATGACGGCAGCTGAATTCGTGGAGCATGTGAAGCGGCAATTGGGCTGCAAAGCAGTGCGCACCACTAAGATCGATCTCGATCCTGAAATGCAGATACGCCGAGTGGCTATGTGCGGCGGCGCAGGAGGCGAATTTATTGGCACCGCCTTGGCCATGGGCGCCCAAGCCTATATCACTGGCGATGTGCGCTATCATGATTTTGTGGATTATCGCGACAAAATCCTTGTAATCGACGCTGGCCATTACGAGACGGAAGCCCCTGTAAAGGCGGCATTTGCCCGCGTAATCAGCAGCCGCTTCCCCGACCTGCCGGTGCACTGCACCACAGCCGACGACAATCCCGTAAATAGTCTTTAGTCTTTAGTCTTCAGTCTTCAGTCTTTAGTCTTCAGTCTTCAGTCTTCAGTCTTTAGTCTTCAGTCTTCAGTCTTTAGTCTTTAGTCTTCAGTCTTTAGTTAG
>JAJBUG010000080.1:1541-18025 GCA_020860515.1 Bacteroidales bacterium
AGTCTTTAGTCTTCAGTCTTCAGTCTTTAGTCTTTAGTCTTCAGTCTTTAGTTAGAAGTGCGTCAGCCGTTCGTTTATCCGTTTATCCGTTTATCCGCTTTCCCGAAAACAAAAAGCGCCAGCCTCTTAAAACTTAAAACTTAAAACTTAAAACCCAAATATGGCATCAGAAAAGAAAACCGACCAAAGCTCAGTTGAGCAGCGTCTGCGCTCGCTCTACGAGCTCCAAACCATCCTTTCGGAAATCGACCGCATCAAAACCATTCGTGGCGAGTTGCCATTGGAAGTAAAGGACTTCGAAGATCAAATCGCCGGCCTCAACGTGCGCATTGAGAATTACAATCGTGAGATCGACGAGCTTAATGGGATGCTCAACACCGAGCGCAACAAGATTGCCGAGTCTCGCTCGAAGATCAGCACCTACGAGACACAGCTCGACGATGTGCACAACAACCGCGAGTACGACCTGCTGAAGAAAGAAATCGAGTTCCAAAGCCTGGAAATCGAATTGGCCGAAAAGCATATCCGTGAGCATCATCGCGCCATCGAGAATAAGCAAGCCGAAATCCAAGTCACCCACGACCAGCTTAGCGACATGGAGCATATCCTGGAAGAAAAGAAGGGCGAGCTTGATGAAATCGTGTCGGAGACCCGCGCCGAAGAAGAGGGTCTGCGCGAAAAGGCCAAGAATATCGAGCTGCGCATCGATGATGAGCGCCTGCTCAAAGCATTCAAGAAAATCCGCAAGAATGCCCGCAACGGCCTCGGCATTGTGTATGTGCAGCGCAACGCCTGCGGCGGCTGCTTCAACCGCATTCCGCCCCAGCGCCAAATGGAGATAAAGATGCACAAAAAGGTAATCTCGTGCGAGTACTGCGGCCGCATCATGATTGACCCCGAATTGGCTGGAGTAAACGCTGAGGAACATACCGAAAAGTAAGCAGCCATGGATACAGGCGTGCATTTCACTGCCGAGCAGATTGATGCCGACCGCCGCTACCTTGAGCTTCTGGCCCACAGCTTTGGCAGCGTGTCGGCAGCCAGCAGTGAAATCATAAATCTGGAGGCCATCCTCAACCTGCCCAAAGGCACCGAGCATTTCATCGCCGACATTCATGGCGAGAACGAGGCCTTTGAGCATGTGCTTCGCAATGCATCGGGCGATATCAAGCGCAAGGTGGTGGAGCTATTCGGCAATGCCATGCGCGAGAGCGACATCCGGCAGCTCTGCTCGCTCATCTACTATCCTGAGCAGAAGCTGGAATTTGTAATGCAGAGCGAGGAGAACATGGCCGACTACTATCTGGTGACCCTGCACCAGCTAATCCAGGTGCTGCAAAAAGTCTCCAGCAAATACACTCGCTCAAAGGTGCGCAAGGCCCTGCCCAAGGAATTTGCCTACATCATCGAGGAGCTTCTTCACGAGGCCCCCAGCCTTGGCAGCAAGCAGCTGTATTACAACCGAATAATCGAGACGATCATCTCCACGGGCCAAGCAAATGAGTTTGTTTGCGCCATCTGCAATGTAATCCAGCGGTTGAGCATCGACCAGCTCCACCTGCTTGGCGACCTGTTCGACCGTGGGCCGGGCGCTCACATCGTGCTCGACACGCTTGCCAACTATCCCCACTTCGACATCACCTGGGGCAACCACGACGCCCTGTGGATGGGAGCGGCAGCCGGCAATCTGAGCTGCATGGCCAATGTGCTGCGCATCAGCCTGCGCTACGCCAACATGGCCACCTTGGAGGACGGCTACGGCATCAACATGATGCCGCTGGCAACATTCGCTATGGAGACCTACGGCAACGACCCCTGCGAACTATTCATACCCCGAATCGTATCTGGGGGCAAGGACCTGAGCGAGAAGAACCGCCAGCTTTACGCCAAGATGCACAAGGCGATTGCTGTGATCCAGTTCAAGCTCGAGGGTCAGCTCATCGACAAATATCCCCAATGGGGCATGGCCGACCGCAAGCTGCTGCACCTGATCAACTGGGTAGAAGGCTCGATCAACTGGAAAGAGCACGAACTTGAGCAAGAAGCCGAAACCATCACTATCAACGGAGTGTCGTATCCGATGCTCGACCGCCACTTCCCCACCATTGACCCGGCTGATCCATATCGGCTGACCGAGGAAGAGCAAGAAGTGATGGACAAAATCCGCCATTCATTTGAGGTAAGCGACAAGCTTAAGCGCCACATCGCCCTGCTGTTCTCGCACGGCTGCATGTTCAACATCTGCAACTCAAATCTTATGTACCACGCATCAATTCCAATCAACGAGGATTTGACAATGCGCAAGGTGCTGGTAGGCAACCAGATGTACAGCGGCCGCGAACTCCTGTATCAGATAGGCATGATGATGCGCTCGGCATTTAACCACGACACTCCGCCCGAACAGCGCCAAGAAGCCATCGATTATTATTGGTATCTGTGGTGTGGGCCTGATTCACCCCTTTTTGACAAGGCAAAGATGGCCACATTCGAGCGCTATTTCATCGAGGACAAAGCCACTCACGAAGAGAAAAAGGGTTGGTACTACAAGAATCGCGACAATGAGGAAATGTGCGACAAAATCCTGGACGAATTTGGCGTGCCAGGCGAGCACCGCCGCATAATCACTGGCCATGTGCCAGTGCACGCCTCAAAGGGCGAAACACCGATGAAGGCTGGCGGCAAGATGATGGTAATCGACGGAGGATTCTCCAGGGCCTTCTTCCAAACCACAGGCATCGCCGGTTACACCCTGGTATTCCATAGCCGGGGACTGCAATTGGTACAGCACGAGCCATTTTCAAGTGCGCTCGACTCGGTGAAGAATGGCACCGACATTGTAAGCACTACCCAGGTAATCGAGCTTAACAACAAGCGCCTGCTTGTGCGCGACACCGACAAAGGCAAGGAACTGCAACAGCAGATCGACGAACTCCGCGAACTCCTGTGGGCCTACCGCCACGGCTTCATCAAAGAGAGGAAATAACCCCACTCACTTGTCGCCCCTTGTTCTCCTGTTACCCTTTCCTCCTAACAATCCTCTCCTCCCGCAGATTATCATGGATTTTACCAACGACATAAATCAAGCTGTAAAGGTGATGCGGCGCGGTGGGATAATCATATATCCCACCGACACTATCTGGGGCATCGGCTGTGATGCCCGCAACAGCGATGCAGTGAAGCGAGTGTTCGAAATAAAGAAGCGCGCTGATAGCAAAGCCCTGATTACACTCGTGGGCAGCGAGGCTGCACTTGAGCGCACAGTGGAAAATGTGCCAGATGTAGCCTGGCAGTTAATCGAGGTAGCTGACCGCCCTACGACCATCGTCTATGACCATGGCAGCAGCGTGGCCCCGGAATTGCTGGCCGACGATGGCAGCATAGCGGTGCGCATGACACGCGAACCTTTCTCAGCCCAATTATGCGAAGCAATGCGGGGACCCATTGTCTCGACCAGTGCCAATGTCAGCGGCCAGCCTTCGCCAGCCTGCTTTGCTGACATTCCCCAAGAAATACTCGATCAGGCCGACTATGTGTGCGCATCGCGCCGCGACGAAGCCCCACAGCCCAACCCATCGATGATCATCAAAATCAGCGATAGCGGTGTATTCAAAATCCTCCGCTCCTAACCCCACCAAACCACCAAACCACTAACATGCAAACCACCAAGCAACGCTCGATCTACATATTGGCTGATTACCTGTCGGCCAACGTGGCTTGGTTTGCTTTCAACATCATTCGGTACTACACTCTGCCCTACAACTATGGGTTAATGACCCTGGGCGGCTATATGTCGATGACTACTGTGCTGTTGGGGCAAGTGTTCTTCCCGCTAATGATGATATTGCTTTACGGCATTTCGGGGTATTACAACAAGGTTTTCTTCAAATCGCGCCTCGATGATGTGCTCAATGCTGGAGCCGTGTCATTAGCAGGCACCCTGATTATCTTTTTTACCGTGCTTTTCAACGATAAGATTGATGATCGCCTCGGCAACTTTGAGATGATTCTCATTCTGTGGGCGCTATTTTTCTTTATCACCTCGGTGCCAAGGGTCTGCATTACATCAAACGCCACTACAAAAATACGCCGACGCGAAATCTCATTCGATGCTTTGGTAATAGGCACGTCGCCCCAGGCATTTTCATTGGCGCGTGATTTGGAAACAAAGCACAATAATATGGGCTTCCACATTGTGGGCTTTGTAAAAAATGGCGAGCCCGACAACCAAGATATTCCTAAGGGAGTGCCCGTTTACGATTATACTGACCTTGACTTGGCCATGGGCGTAACGGGAGCTTCGGCCCTTATTTTGGTGCCTGGAAAAAACTCCCTGCAGCATACTCTCGACACTATCAACCATCTGCTGCCCACTGGCAAGAGCGTGTTCATTACTCCTGACCTTTACCACTTTATCACTTCTCGGCCTCGCACCGCCATGGTGGCCGGCCAAGTGCTGATTGATGTGTCAAAGGCCAACATTCCAGGCAGCACAGCCAATCTAAAGCGCCTTGGCGATATAGTGGGCGCAGCCTTGGCGTTGATAGTGCTTTCACCCGTGTTGGCTGCGATTGCAATCCTGGTAAAGCGCGACTCAAAGGGGCCAGTGATATATGCACAGGAGAGGATAGGCTACAAGAAAAAACCATTTAAAATCTATAAATTTCGCACTATGCGCAATGATGCCGAAGCCCAAGGCCCTGCTCTCTCTGCCTCCGACGACCCGCGCATCACCCGCATTGGACGCGTGCTAAGGAAATATCGCCTCGACGAGCTGCCGCAATTCTGGAATGTGCTCAAAGGCGACATGTCAATCGTGGGGCCTCGGCCCGAACGTGAATATTATGTGCGCCAGATTATACAGCGCGCACCCTATTATGCCCTGGTGCACCAAGTGCGCCCCGGCATTACGAGTTGGGGCATGGTAAAATACGGCTATGCCCAGAATGTAGATGAGATGGTGGAGCGACTGCAATGGGACCTCCTATATCTCGAAAACATATCCTTTGCCATCGACCTGAAAATCCTTTTCTACACGGTCCGCACCGTAGTCACCGGCAAAGGCATTTGAAAAAATGACAAATGACAAGTGACAAATGACAAACTAACTCATTTGTAATTTGCAATTTGTAATTTGCAATTTATATGGCTGCACCACAAACAAAAGCAAAGCACACCCCAGAATGGTTTCTGAAATTTCTGAGCTGGCGCGAACGCAAGATCAAAGAAAAGAACTTCGTAATCTTGCTGGCCCTTTTTGTGGGCATATTCGCCGGCTTGGCAGCCATGGTGCTTAAATGGCTAATCCATACCATAGGCCATTTCATAATCCATATTGGGGCTGATCCAGGCTTGCATATTAATTTTGCTTACATCATAGCGCCAGCGATAGGCATTGTGCTGGCTGCCTTGTACGTAAGATATATCGTAAAGGACAACATATCCCATGGCGTAACCCGAGTGCTATATGCCATTTCTCAGAAAAAGAGCCGTCTGAAGCGGCACAACATTTACACCTCAATCGTAGCCTCGTCGATCACCATCGGCTTTGGCGGTTCGGTGGGAGCCGAGGGCCCGATTGTGGCCACAGGCGCAGCCATCGGCAGCAACTTGGGGTCGCTCTTCCGCATGTCGCCGCGCGTGCTTATGATTCTGGTGGGCTGCGGAGCGGCAGCTGGCATTGCTGGCATCTTCAAGGCCCCAATTGCGGGCATGCTTTTCACCCTGGAGGTGCTGATGCTCGACCTCACCACCGGCACAGTGATGCCTCTGCTGATTGCCTCGATCACAGGGGCCACAATCGCCTATTTCTATACGGGCCTCGACTTTGAGTTCTTCTTCGTGCAGAGCGAGGACTTCTTGATGGGACGCTTGCCCTACGTGATCCTTCTTGGCATTGTCTGCGGCCTGGTATCGCTATATTTCACTGATGTGATGAACATGATGGAAAACTTTTTCGGGAAGTTCAAAAATCGGTGGATGCGCACCTTGGTAGGCTGCTTGATAGTCTGTCTACTCGTGTTTTTGTTCCCTCCGCTCTATGGCGAAGGCTACATAGCTATCAACAATCTGCTCGACGGCAATGTGGCAGCTATTGCTCAGGCTTCGCCTTTTGCTGGCGAGGCTGCTGACGCATGGTTCATTATGCTCTTTATCGCTCTGATTATTGCCTTCAAGGCATTTGCCACATCTTCTACCAACGGTGCAGGCGGTGTTGGCGGTACTTTCGCTCCCTCGCTCTATGTGGGCTGCCTTACAGGCTTTCTATTTGCCTACATGGTCAATTATTTCGACCTTGGCATTGGGGTCAGCAGCAAGAATTTTGCTCTCATTGGCATGGCGGGAGTGATGGCAGGCGTAATGCACGCGCCCTTGATGGCCATCTTCCTTACCGCTGAGCTTACGGGCGGCTATTCCTTGTTCTTGCCCCTGTTGGTGGTATCTACCATCAGCTATGGCACGATAAAACTCTTTAAGCCCTACAGCATCTACACAATGCGTTTGGCTCGCCGAGGCGAATTGCTGACGCACCATAAGGACAAGGCGGTGCTTACCCTGCTTAAAGTTAACAGTGTGATTGAGCGTGATTTCATGACAGTCACACCCGAGATGAACCTTAAGGAAATGGTGGATGTGATTTCAAAGAGTAATCGCAATCTCTTCCCTGTGCTTGATCCCAACGGCAAGCTCCTGGGCATCGTGCTGCTCGATGAGATTCGCAACATCATGTTCCGCCCCGACCTCTACCGCAAGATGACAGTGGCCACATTCATGTCGATTCCCCCTGCCAAGATTGACGTTAGCCAAAGCATGGAGCAGGTGATGAAGACATTCGACGACACTGGAGCCTGGAACCTGCCCGTGGTGGAAAATGACCGCTATGTGGGCTTTGTATCAAAATCAAAAATCTTCAACAGCTATCGCCGAGTGCTCCGCCACTACTGCGACGATTAACCACCGCCCTGGAGGGGCGCCTAAAAATGAAGAAATTTCGAATATTTTTAATAGCATTAGCCTGCGTGGTCTTTACCCAGTGCCAAGCCGCCAGCAAGGCAGACCTCAGCCAGGGCCTCCCCCTGCCCGAAGTCCCTGATACTCTGGTCCTCCCACAGCAACGCGCTGATTACGTGGTGGCCCATTTCTGGGACGCGCTGGATTTCAACGACACAAAGTATGCGCTCGACACAGTATTCATGGAATCAGCATTCTCCAACTTTGCCAGCGTCATGCCCGTGGCTACCCAGGGGGCACCGATGCAAGATAAGATTGATGCCCTTATGAGCCGCGCTGCTGTCAATGCAAAGTCTTACCGAATGTTGGCCAATGTGGCGGAGAAGTACCTCAACGAGATTGACTCCCCTGTTTACAATGAGGCTTTGTATCGCTACTTCGTGGATGCGCAGCTCGCTGGCAAGCTAATCGACGATGCCACTCGCACTCGCCTTGAATTTCAGCAGCAGTGTCTGAGCCTTAATCTCCCAGGCACTCCAGCCAACGACTTTGAGTTTATCGACCGCGATGGCAAAAAGCGAAAACTAAGTGAGTGTTTTGGTGATGCCACTAAGACCCTAATCATCTTCTATGACCCTGACTGCGATGATTGCCACCAGCTGATGGAGCATTTGCAGGGCGACCAGTGGGTGAATAATGCAATCGACCATCATTGGCTTACCATCATGGCTATCGCGCGAAGTGATGCTCGCGATCGTTGGGAAGAAACCAAAGACGCCCTGCCACAATCATGGATTGTAGGCTGTGACATTACCGACGTTGAAGGCAACGACATCTATTACCTGCCCAATACCCCATCGCTCTACGTAGTGGACCATCAAGGCAATATTGTGGTCAAGAACCTACAGCCTCGCCCCACCCTTGAGGCACTAATGAATAATGATTAATCCCAAAGACTAAAGACTAAAGACCTATGAAAAAATTTCACATGATGCTGCCCGAAAGGCTTGGACTGATAGTCCTGGCCATTTTGCTATTGACCTTTGCTGTGCTGCTTCTCACACGCGGCTGCGGCACTGACAGTCCATCACAAGTTCTACCCGACAAAACCTTAATTGAAAGCATCTCAAAAGACTCAACCAAAACTGACACCATCACAAAGACCAAGAAAACCACAAAAAGCGCACCAAAAAAGCCAAAAAATCCAAAGAGCCCTACACCCCCTACGAGCGCCACCACCTCGACGAGCCCCCCCAATAAATTAGACACTACATATTCTTAGTGGCATGAATGAAGCTACTATCATAGTTTCTCTATTTCTTCTGACGACAAACCTGTAATGATGGATATTTTATGTATAGGGTCGCCAAATTGCTTCATAGCTCTTGCATTCTTTATTTTCTCCTCCTCTCTACCTTTTATTATTCCTTCCTCCATGCCTTTTATTATTCCTTCCTCCATGCCTTCTTCTCGGGCTGTTACAACCACATTGTAATTGTCACGCTGGCGCTTGAGGCTGGCTTCGTATGCTTCGTATTCTTCGGGCGATAACTTGCTCACTTCGGCCAACTGGAAAAAGCTCCGGAATAGCTCGTCGTTGAGGCGCTCTGGAATTTCAGGCAGCTTCGCAAGGTTCTTGATCACATAGAGCCAGTCCTCCTGGCGGTCGGTAAGTTCTTGCTCGCTTTTGATGAACTTGGGCATCTCAAGAAAGATGTAGTTGAGCTTTTGATAAAAGACATCGCCAGTACTAACATCCACGAGCTTCACATCATGCTTGTAAGCTGGGCTGTCAGCATAGTCGCTCATGACGAAGTTGAGAAATGCCACCATGTAAACCTTTGGTAACTGATAGTTCCATTCGCTTCCAGGCTCGGCAGCTTTCTGTATGGGGAATGTTGAATAGTAAACCGCCCTGTCGACGAAGAACTTCTGCTTGGAGTTTTGCATCTCCACGATTATGTGACCACCCTTGTCAGTAGTGCAGTAAAGGTCGTAAATAGCATTCCGATCGCCAGGCAATAGTCCTAACTGCTCAGTGTTGCGGTAAGTGATGTCCACTATCTTGTCCTCCTCGCAGAGCAGCGAGTTTAAAAAGTTTATCAGGTAACTCTTGCACCTGTCAGAGCCAAACATTCTCTTGAATCCGAAATCGGTAAAGGGATCTATGTATCTTTCTGTACACATGATAATTAAATTTATTAGGTTGTTATTATATGGTTGTAGCTAATTCATTTGCAAAGATAGTGAAAAATTTCAACACTACAATACCTTCAATATTTATAGAGTCAATTATCAAAAGTAAAAACAGCATTAAAATTTTTATCAAGTTTCTAACATTAGAGATTTTTGAAAGAACCTCGAAGGAAAAGGGCTTGATGTAGATATGCATAAGGATTACATCAGCCTTGAATCTTCTTTCCAATTCAAAGGCATAGATTGGGAGGGCGGCTCATGCGGTTTCGACAAATCGGGTCGCTTATGCTCAATAACATTCAAGACTACCTTTCCAGTTGATGAGAGCGAAAGCCACAAGCTCGCAAAATATCTTGAATCGTCACTATCCATACAGATTTGTAACACTTATTTCTTCTCACATATTATTTGGTGAGGGATTGGAAGAGGGAGAAGACTTATCTTTCAAAGAAAGGGTAAAGATTATCATCCGAATAACGGAAGTCATTGAGTTTATAAACTATCCTTGCTGATTTATCAACATAAACCTCATTTTCAGATCCTCTATCGGTATATATACCTAAGGTTGTAACATCGGAAATCCAACAGCCATGGTGGAGAGCCCATTTCTTTAGTCCTACGACTTGGACTCCCTTGCAAGACGTTGTTCCCGCAATTTCTTGAATTGCTTTAAGCAGTCTTCCAGCTTCATCGGATGCTCTTTCCAGTAGGCTATCGACTGAAGCTTCTCCCGGATTTTCCTCTTGTGGTATTCGGTCATGGCTCATAAAATTTTAAGTTCTAAAGTATTAACAATTACAACTGCAAATTTAATAATTTTTTCCTCAACTTTAACATAATTATCCAATTATTTCATTCCTGCCTAAGCCATATTCCTTATGTCTATTAAAATGCGAGCTTTAATAAAATTTCTTCCCTCAAATTTTGTCAGTTTTGAAGAAAAGGTTTTTCTTCATTTGGTTAGGGATTGGTAGAGGGAGAAGAGGTCAGCGAGCATCACCTGATCCTCGAAGCGGATAACCTTGTCGGGGTCATTCACGCCGAGCACCTTGGAGAGCAATGTCAGCCAAAAGGTCTGTGACTCGCCCTTCTCGTAACCTCGCCCGGCCCAGTCCTGAGCGAACTGCTGGGCTGCCAATCCTTGCTTTGCCTTATCCATATTTTGCATGATGTAGATTTACGTCCACAAAGTTAAAAAAATCCGCCAAAATTACCAAACCAAGGAACTAAAATTTCACATCTTATAGATACTATGAAAAAGGATCTTATAATATTAGCAAGTGTTATCTGGTCACAATAATCAGAATTGCACTTGGTAAATTAAAGAATATAAAAAAAAGAGGAAGTCTATACTTAAATGAGATGTTAAACAATTTGTTTTCTTTATAATAGTCATAATTCTTTTTCATTCTCCAATACATTATTGGTGTCACTATAATAAAAGAAAATAATGTAGCACAAAAGGTATCTATGAAACGCAATATACAAGGTATATTAAAGAGCTCTTCGATAATGAATCCTAAGATCATAAAATGAGAAATAAATATATAACTACCGAAAAAAGCTTGCTTAAAAAACATATCTGAGTTAAAGAGGAAATTAGTATAGAAATAGATAACAAAATCCGCACATGCAACTATTTTATTTTTCTTTTCCATAGTTATAGTGTTTTTAAATCCATGCATTTGTTTTATATTAATGAAATGGCATCAAGGTAGCGACTAAGGGTTGTGACTTTACAAATGTCTTTGTGGACTTGTGTAATAACAATCGTCAGCAATTGCCAAACCTTTCTTTGTCAAATTATGCCTGATTTCTGCATATTCTTGATAGCATAGATTGGAAGGAAGTACCTTAAATAATGATTGTATTTTTATAATATCATTAAAATGTTTTGGATTCTCACTTTTCACAGCGCCATAAGTCAATTCTGCAAGAGTGATATCAGATATTAGGCAGTTTGACAAACCCTTGGATTCTATCATCTCAGCAATACCTAGTTTGCGTCGCAGCAGTGCAACACAAACTGTGGTATCCAATAGATATTTTTCCTTCTTTACCATGATACATCTTTAGAAGGTGTGGAGTTCCTTAGACTCGACACATATTCCTCCACAGGAAGATCGCCTCCCCAGGAACCTTCGAAATCTTTTAGCATTTCAAGATTTGTTATCTTTTTAGTTTTCTTTTTTGGTTTCATTGATTCTATCAATTTGGCTATAACCTCAAGCTTTTCGGTATTGGATAATGCCGAAAGCATCTCTACATAATAGTCAGTAGTATTTAAAGTATTTGTGGTCATATAGTATATTCTTTTTTACTAAACCTCGTAATATACTGATTTGTTTTGCAAAGTTACTAATTTATAATGAAATAACAAATCTACAAGTGTTAAAGGTGAATTTTTTCAAAATTTCTTTTCTTAAATTTTGTCAGTTTGGAGGAAAGAATCAGTTACGATTTCCATAAAAGTTTTGAAAAATTTTGTGGAATGGGGAATAATTGCTAACTTTGTAACCGTGGTAACTGTTACCACGGTTACAAAGTTTATGTTATCATGAAATTTTATAATCGCACCGAAGAAATAAAGGAGTTGCATCGGATTCAGCAACTGGCTTTTACGAGCTATTCCCGCATGACTGTGGTCACGGGACGGCGACGCATTGGAAAGACTTCGCTTGCTATGGAAGCGACCCAAGAATAAAGAAAGGAGTTGGGGCGCCAACGCACTCTGTCAATGGCTCAATCAACCTTTAAGGAATGTTGAACGTTAATATAATATTAACGTTCACCTATTCCAAGCCATGGCTACCACAGATAATACCCCAAATACTACTCCTCAGCCACAAAGCCAGCAGCCTGAGGAAAAGAAGCCGCACGACATAAAGCATGAGGTGCACAAATGGATCTACAATGTGATGCACGGCATTGTGCTGGTGCTATCGCTCTTGCTGATAGTGTATATCAGCTATGATACCTTTGAGCAAATCCCATTTTTGAGCAATCACCACTACATGCTGTTCCAGTTCTGGGTTTGCGTAGTGTTTTTGGCCGACTTCTTTATCAGCCTCTTCTTGGCACAAGACAAGAAGACCTATTTCAAGCACAATTGGTTTTTCCTGTTGGTATCTATCCCCTACCTCAACATCATCAACCAATACAACATCCACTTCTCAGCCCAGGTGCTCTATTATCTGCGATTCGTGCCGCTGCTGCGAGGTTCGTATGCCTTGGCCATGGTGCTTGGCGCTATCTCGCGCAATAGGGCTGTGTCGCTGTTGTGGCAATATGCCACCATCTTGGCGGCCTTGGTTTATTGCTTGGCGCTTATCTTCTTCTACGAGGAGAAGGGTGTCAATCATTATGTAAAGACATTCTGGGACGCCCTCTATTGGGCTGCAATGAATATGACCACCGTTGGGTGTTATTTCCCGCCAGTCACCATCACCGGAAAGGTAATCTCTGTAATCTTGCCAATCTCTGGCATGTTGATGCTGCCCTTATTCACAGTATATATCACCGATATCGTGCGCAAGCACAACAACACAAAGCCCCAGTATTAACATAACAAAGCCCAGAGGGCGAAACAATGTAGCCCTCCGGGCCCTTTATTGGAAAGCTTATGTCTTTTTATATGCAAAAACAAGTTAATTTTAGTGTGAGATAGATTGTAATTTGAGAATTATTATTAATTTTGCGGCGTGATTGGCTTTCACCAATCACGCACATAATTTATAAAGAGACGTTATGTCTTCACTTGTATGGTTAAAGCGTCGGAAACTTAAGCCATTGAATGCAAGAGAAGGTCATGACTGTCTCCACGTCAACAAGGCGTGGAGCTGTTATTTCCACATCTTCATTCAAAGGTATTCCGACCACCTAACCATAGAGGCCGTGGCATAACAGCCCAACGCCTCTTTTTTTGTATACATACTTGTCATGGGGCTGATGGCAGACGCAACATATAGCAAACACTCACAATCAACTAACAACTGTATAGCTTACTAACCATTAATTTAACTGCCAAAATTACCTATCATGAAGCAAAGCAGTCTCACCATCTTCTTTGCTGCCTTAATGACAGCCTTGTTCTGCGCCTGCAGCGACGACTTCGGGTCAAAAGATATCCCGCAGGAGGAACTCTACACCAGAGCTTTCATCAAAGAGTTCGGTGTCTTCGACATGGCTCACACCTGGAACCTCGCCACCGAAGGCACAATCACCGTCACACCAACATCTTATATCAACGAGTGCAAGGTGTATGCGCGTTATGAGGGCGAATACTATTATGTGGCTCGTGCAATCAATGCCTACAAGGAGTTCACCCTTACATTTGACATACCATCGGGTGTCACCGACCTCAAGCTCCTAATCGACGGCACCACCTACTATGCCCAAGTGGGAACCCGCCTCCAAGCCAGCGGCCGAGGGAGCCGAACCATGCATAGCGATGCAGATGCAACAGATGCTGTTAAAATTATTGACTTGACAGAATGGGAAACATATTCAGAAGAATATGCTATCTCTTACCGCAATACAGTTCCTGAGGGCTGGGATAACCGTTTTAAGGAGGGAATTACTCAGGACTTTCTTTTTACATCAAATCTTGATGATAAAGGAGAACCTGTAGTTACAACCCTCTATCCAGTATATTGGCAAACCTCTCAAACGCACACAATTGGAGTTTACTATTATCCCGATAACGATGAAACCCAAAAAATGGTAACGGTCCCTCTATATACCTCTAAATCTGGATCTAATGATGATACTCCCATTGAAGAAACTACAGGAGATATCCAATACCGTAGCCTGACAAAATCATCTGAGGTAACAGTAAATTCTACAGAAGAATGGGTTACTGCCTTAGGTATTACTTATTTTACTACATCAGAGGTAACTGAGGAATCAACAGATCGAAGCAAGTTAGAGCTTAACGATGATCAGTTACAATCTATCTTTAATCATGTAAAAGCCAATAATAAAGTAGTAGAATACAGTAACGAGTATGCTATTGAGAAGGTATATTTCAAGAGTGTTCAGCATACGGATGACGGTGATATACTCACTCTAACATGTAGAGGTGTTTGGGATGAATGGAAGTATGTAGGAAGCAATGGTACGAGTCCATCTTATCAAGGAGAGGGTACTCAATACAGATCTAAGGGAATACAATTTACCGTGGACGCTGGGATACGATTTGGTATGTATTCATCATCGGGCGCTGGTACATTCTTTTCCCAAAGACATTTGAATGAAGCCAATTATTGCGTTAACCATGGATACACACCCCCAAATACAACCAAAGACCCAGTATCTGTAATTAACACAAACGGAGCCAGTCATGCTGCTACATTTTATGGTGAATATACCGGTTGGCTCTATCTATGTTTTGAGGACTGGCCGGATGAATCACGTAACTCCGATATGGACTTGAACGATATGGTGTGTCGTATTACTCCTACCACCCTTACCACAACAACTACAACAGAAGTAGAGCTGGAGACCAAGTCGTTTACATGGCTGATTGCTGCTGAAGACTTAGGAACTACCGATGACTTTGACTTTAACGATATGGTAGTTGCGGTATCTTCCTTACCAACGACAGACGTACAGACTGATCAAACATTTTCTATAGTTCAATTTAAAGCTTTGGCAGCAGGTGGTACTTTGCCACTTTATTTGCACTTGGTTGACAAACAATTGTACATCAGAGAAAATAGTAGTTCCACATACGTCAGCTCTTGCACAAGATCTACGTCTAATGGTAAGAATGATTTCGTACTGTTCCCCGATAATATAAATCCCAATAGTATAACAGCTATCGAAAGTATGGACGTGTCAAAAGCAGAGTGGCACAAATGGTTTGGAAATGGAGAATATTCTTCTTCAACCATGATCAACACTGAGAGTGGTTACACTGTCGAAGGAATGACAAGCACGGTCTATCTCAATGGCACATACACTATTACCCAATACGGCAACGTAGAGAACAATACTATTGAAGGATTCTGTATTACAGTCAATGGGTATGATTTGGAAAGCAATAATACTGATCCCAACTCTTCAGATAAAGAAAAAAGAAAGCTTACTCCTCCAGAAAAAGGCAGTGCGCCCCAAATGTTTGTAATTCTCGATCAAGGCGATCTCTCAGATAATCCCAAAGGTTGGCGTTGGCCCAAAGAGCGCTGTGACATAATGGATGCTTATCAATACTTCCAACCCTGGGCTGCTGACCATACAAGCAATACAGATTGGCACAAAAATCCTAATGAAGGTGAGGTAATTAGCGCACGCAAATCTACTTTCATATCCGAATACTTAGTAAGTAGTTTTGCCCTTGTAACTGAAGGCACATCAGTATGGGGATATCCTGTAAATGTTTATTCCTTAAAATTTAGTACTGATGCTTGGGATTCTTGCACAGGAATAAAAGTAACAACAACTGCAACAAGCCCAGATATTGGTATATTTAGTGATAGTAGTTGTAATAACTACATACTTTCTTCTAACATCAAAAGTACTACCATCCCTAAATCCTCCATCTCTATGCCAACTGCAACGGATGGTATGTATACTTTATATTTAGTGGACTTTGGTGGAGGGTACACTTCTGCAGCTGTTCTTTCTGGTGCTATTCTTTATTAATAAAAGGCTCTATTAATAACCTTTGGCTATACTTCAGATTATATATCTGACCGGTGCCGACTCGTGGTGGGGTCGGCACCATTTTTTTTAGCACTATATAAAGCTGATTTATGCGATTTTCCAACTGGTGATGGTGCGGGAGCGGGTAGAGAAATTGACGCCGACCTTTGTAATTGGATAAGGCAGATTGCTGAAGCGGGCTGCATAATTCTTCTTGTCAATCTGCTCCAAGGCCTTGCGAGCCGAGCCATTAAGCTTGATTTCCCATAGGTATAGCCGGTCGCGATAAACCATGGCCATATCCACGCGGCCCTTGCTGGTGCGCACCTCCACATCGGCGCGAGCCCCAAGCATCGAGAAAACCACATAGAGCATCTGCTGCCAATGGCCCTCATAATTGATGTTGTCGCAGTAAGGAACGGTTGCAAAAAACTCCTTGAGCTTTTTCAAAGCACCGTTCAAGTCATCCCGACTGAGGAATTGGATAAACTCAGCTATTATGATCTGAGTGCGCGACGAGTCTTTGATATAGCATTCTTTCAATTAGCCTATTGGCATTTCCCCTTCTCCCCAACCCCGTAGGGGTTGTTAAGTTATTGAGAAACAACCCCTACGGGGTTGGATTGGAAGTTCTTTAATCCAGGCTATTAGAAACAACCCCTACGGGGTTGGCAAATACAATATTATAATTTAAT
>JAJBUG010000056.1:0-4562 GCA_020860515.1 Bacteroidales bacterium
AATCTACGAATAGACGAGAATCTACGAATAGACGAGAATCTACGAATAGACGAGAATCTACGAATAGACGAGAGATCTAGTACACCGGAAGGTCGAAGACCTTCAATAGGGATAACCCCACGCCGAGCGCAGCGAGACGTGGGGCTTCTCGTAAACAGGAAGGTCTCCGACCTCCTGGTTTTAAGATTTTTTTTGGAAATTGTTTGATATTGTAGATAAATATTGTAATTTTGCAGTGAGATGATCAAACATATCACTCAATATGATTTTTCTAAAAGATTGCACAAAAATTTTTACTAACTCAAATTGATTTGCTTATGAAGAAATTTTTTACTCTTTTTGCGGTGGCAGCAATTGCTGCTGGCACTAATGCCGCTGAGGTGGCTAAGAGCATGCCCAGCCAGGTGGTTATCCTCAATGGAAGCTACGAAGAAACTTACAACTATGCCTGGGGTACAGTAAATCTGCTCGATGATGGCAGCTACGAAGCGCTCAACATCTTCAACGCACCTGGCGGCGTTGACAACATGACCTTCACGATCGAGGATGGCGCACTGGCCAGCTTCGAGGGCGATGGCTATTGGGATTTGACTTATCCAACAACTCCTTATTGGTACTATGAGTACTGCGCTGAGACCAATTACAGCGAAGAGGGCTTATATTTCTATCCCTCTTTGAGTGAGTACCGTGAAACCGAGGGCAGCGACACCAAGTGCGTGGTATTCACATGCTATAGCTCGGAGGCTACCGACTGGTACGATGCTGGCTATGTGTATATCTATGTGTATTGGCTCGATATCCCCAATCCCGTAAGCAGCGAACCCGTGGCACAATATACAGCCCAGATTTGGCAATACTGGTCAGAAGCACTGTATTACACCGACCTCTATGAGTATGAAGATGGCACAATCCAAGTGGTTGACTTCATGGGTGATGGCCTTTCGGGCGACGTATGGATTAAGGGCGACGCAGATGCCGGAATCCTCGATGTGCTGAATGCATGGGTTGTTAACCTTGGCGATGAGGAAGAGCCTGATTATTACAAGTATCTCTTCGTAAAGGACCAAGAGAACAACAGTTGGATTGGCTACTGGACATTCGATGGCGATGACTCATGGTACGTAGAGGGTGATCCCACTTATGTGGAGGATCCTGCTGAGCAGTACAACAATTTGGCTGCCTTCGATGTGATGGACGATGTGAACTATGATTATGAGAGCATCTTTATCCTTTGGGATAAGGTAGCTGATGGCATCAGCTCAGTAGCTGCCGAGGAGGAGAATGCACCTGTAGAGTACTACAACCTGAATGGCGTGCGCATTGAGAACCCTATCAGTGGCATCTATATCGTTAAGCAGGGCAGCAAGGTTACCAAGCAGGTAATCCGCTAACTCTGGGACGAGAATCTACGAACAGACGAGAATCTACGAACAGACGAGAATCTACGAACAGACGAGAATCTACGAACAGACGAGAATCTGCGAACAGACGAGAATCTACGAACATATTCGTAGATTCTCGTTTATTCGTTTATTTTCGTCCTTATCGCGCCCATTTCTCGCCGTTCGTATCTCTGTGCTTTGAGTAGAAAAGACTATAAAAGAAAATAAAAATGAATAAAAATTTGGAAAACCCAATAAAATGTCGTACCTTTGTGGCATAAAAGAATATGAAAAGAATATATAAAGATAATAAAAGAATATAAAAGAATATAAAAAGACAACAATGAAGACAAAAGAAGAAATATTACAATTGATACATCAAGGCGAAGGATTAAAAGTAGAAGCCAAAAGCGCGAAGGGTGGGTTCCCCGATTCATTGTGGGAATCATACTCAGCTTTTGCTAACACCGATGGAGGCATCATTCTGCTTGGTGTAGCCGAAAACAAAAAAGACGGTACCCTGACTGTAGAAGGTCTCAAAGATCCACAAAAGACAAAAAAAGACTTTTGGAACATGGTTAACAATCGGCAAAAAGTTTGCCTCAACATCCTGGCCGATTCGCAAGTGCATCTTGAAGACATCGAAGATAAGACCATCTTGGTAGTCGAGGTGCCCCGAGTAGAACGATTGTTAAGGCCAATATACAAAGGCATGGATCCAAGGACAGGCACATATCGCCGCAATGGCGATGGCGACTTCCTATGTACCATGGAAGAAGTGGGCTCTATGCTGCGCGATGCCATGAACTCGTCGGTCGACTCAGAGATTATCGAAGAAATGGGCCAAGATGTGTTCTGCCAGGAGACCGTGAAAAGCTATCGCCAGATATTTCGCGACACCCATCCCACCCATCTTTGGAACCACAGTGAAGACAGTCAATTCCTGCGATATCTTGGCGCCGCAACTTTGGGCAAAGACCGCATGTTTCACCCCACGGTGGCAGGATTGCTGATGTTCGGCTGGGAATATGAGATCACAAGGAAATTTCCCAACTATTTCCTGGATTATCAGGAGCGCAAGCAGTTCATGGATTCGCGATGGACCGACAGAATCACATCGCAGTCGGGCGATTGGAGCGGCAACCTCTTTGATTTTGCCATGAAAGTCACCAACAAGTTGCAAGCCGACTTGAAAGTGCCCTTCGTGATGCGAGGCAACTTCCGAGTAGATGACACCCCGGTGCATAAGCTGCTCCGCGAGGCAGTGACCAACACATTGACCAACGCCGATTACTACGGACGGCGAGGCGTGGTGATAGTCAAGGACGAGCATGGGTTCGCTTTCCATAACCCTGGCAACATGCGAGTGGCCCCCGAGGACGCAATCCAAGGCAGCATCTCAGACCCTCGCGGCAGCACATTGCTTAAAATCTTCTCCTTTATCAAATTCGGAGAAAGAGCTGGCAGCGGCCTCTTCTCAATCTTCCAGCTTTGGCCAAAAATTTACCATCTGGAGCCTACGATTGCAGAATCGTCAGAATCAGTGCCACGCACCTCGCTCTTTCTCCCGACAAGCAGCGAGGGGCCAGATCTAAGGCAAATGGTCAAGCTTTACGACTTTGAACAGGAAGAAAGCATAGTGAGGGAGGATCCCTTTGGCGATGTGCCTCTGCCGTCGCCATTCGAGAAGAGGTGGCTCACTGGCTATCCTGGGGCGCCGAAGACTACAGCGAAGAAGTCATTGCGCGGAATGGGAGATGACTTGGCCAAGGAAATCAAAAGAATCTTGAGTGAAAATCCCTACTGTTCGATAGATGCGTTAGTTGAGCTTTGCGGGGTGTCAAAAAGTACCATTACCCGCCAAATCAAGGCTATGCCCGAGCTTGTCCATAGAGGCCCCAAAAAGGGTGGCTATTGGGAAATTTGTAGATAAAAAGAGGGTGATTTGTCGAAATTTAAAAAATATTCGATGAAATAATTTGAAATCGTTATAAAATTTCTTAAATTTACGACAAATAAACAAAAATTGAGATCAACTTATCACTAACTAAAACTAACAAGCTTATGAAGAAAATCTTTACTCTTCTTGCTGCAGCTGCCGTAGGCATGTGCGCCTGGGCTCAGGAGATACAAGTGGCAAATGCCAAGGCTGTGCTGTGCAACTCAGCCAATGAGGTCATCAGCAACGTGGAAACAACAATGGATATCTACGAGGATGGCACCCATCAGCTCAACGATTTCCTGGGATCGGGTTATCAACTTGCAGATCTGGTATTCATCTTAACTGATGACAACGTACAACTCACCGAATATGAGGAAGCTTACGGCTACAAGTACATCGATATCTACGATAACGCAGCTGAAGAATACATCCAGCCTTATGTCTATGACATCGATTGCCCTTATGGCAGCACCTATTCATCGTATGACCCAGAAGGCAAGACCGATCAAGATGGTGTAGAATGGGAAAGATATGCCTACGTTACCATGTATGACACTGCATTCGGTGGCTATGCTTATCTTGACATCTATTGGAATCTCCCAGTGGTTGAAGAGGAAGGCACCGACTATGAGGCAGTGGCTGTGATTTTTGACATGATGGGTACAGGAGTTATGATCAATCCTATCACCATTACAGTCTATGACAATGGCTCGATCTATGTGCAAAACTTCATGGGCGAAGGCTACACAGGGGCATCGTTCTACTTCGAGGCTGTTGATGAAGAAATCATCTTCCTCAATGGATTTGAATACACAGAATATGGCTTGGCATATCTCAACATTTGGGATGAGGCTAATCAAAGCTATATCCAGCCTTATTTCTATGACTCAGACAGCGGCTGGGGTGACTATTCAACATTCTATACCGGCGTTAAGCATGAGGCCGATGGCAAGGTATGGGGCACACATGCTTGCATCTTCATGTACAGTGAGGATCTATTCCCAGCTGATGCATGGTACTATGGCTACCTCGATCTCTACTGGGATTGCCAGGGCACAGTGGGCATCAGCTCAGTGGCTGCCGAGACAGAGAACGCTCCTGTTGAGTACTATAACCTCAATGGCGTGCGCGTAGAGAACCCAAGCAACGGCATCTACATCGTTAAGCAGGGAAGCAAGGTTACCAAGCAAGTGATCCGCTAACATCGTTTTATGTGCGGCAGGTCACTGACCCGCCGC
>JAJBUG010000056.1:4662-8633 GCA_020860515.1 Bacteroidales bacterium
GCCGCACATAAAGCTTCCAATTCTTATGCATTACATTTTTTTATTTGGAAAAATTTTCATAACTTTGTATCCGAGAAAATTTTGACTTGCATGAAAACTATTCTCACGTTTCTACTGACTGTTTGTCTGACCTTGCCGATGAGTGCCGATGAATTTAGCAAGCATTTCACCGACAACACTTTGCGTCTCGACCTTGGCATGGTGGGTCGCGGTCGCAACAAAGGCATCAACGTCGAGGAGATGACAAAGGTGCCTGGCTGGCACGGACGCCGAGTAAATCTCGACAAGCAATATGTCTATAATGACCTTGAGGTCAATATGATTGACCTGGCCACAGGCGACACGATATATCGCACATCGATGTACCATGGCTTTGCGGGCCGTGATGCCGAGGGGATGCGCTATCCCAGCGAGGCTGTGGTGCGCTTGCCTTTCCCAAAGCAGCCAGTGCTTATCGAGATGCTGCGAATGGGCGCACGGCGCGACACCGTGCTGCACGACTATCTCGAACTCAACAAGGCGCGCCTAAAAGAAATAAAGAAAGCCCCCAAGGCTGCGAAGCCCGCAATGACTGTGCTCAACAAGGCCAAGATCAAGCATCCTATCAAGCTGGCACTCGTATCAGAGGGATTTACCCAGGGGGAAATGACAAAATTTGAGCAGCAAGCTGCCCACTTGATGGAGACCATGTTTGCACAGCCTGCTTTCGGTGCCTATCGCGACCGCTTCCAAGTTACGGCAGTGGAGTTGCCATCGCAGGATTCGGGCATTACCAAGCTATCGAAGGGTGAAATCAAGAATACCCCTATTAATTCACAGTTTGGGGCATTTTCGCTGGAGCGACTGCTGACTATCCCGAGCCTGTGCCACTTGGCCGATGTGTTGCAAGGCGTGCCTTACGATTATGTGATTGTGATTGCCAATACTGACACCTATGGCGGCAGTGGACCTTACTACAACTATTGCATTGGTTACAATGGCGACCAGGGCGAAGAGGTGACTATCCATGAATTTGCCCACCATTTTGCCGCCCTTGGCGATGAATATGAGAGCGAGGGCTACGAGGGGAAATACACTCCCGATATCGAGCCTTTTGAGCCAAACATCACCACCAAGGCCGACTTCAGCGGCAAGTGGCAGAATCTAATCGACAGCGGCGAGGCTGGCCTTATCGAGGGCGCAGGCTACCAGACCAAGGGGGTGTGGCGCGGTTGCGAAAGCTGCCTGATGCGCACCGTGGCTGACCCAAATTTCTGCCCCGTATGCACCCAGGCCATTCAGAGATGCATCCTATTCCTAACAGAAACCGATTTATTCAAATTAAAATAAAATCAAAAATATTGTATCTACGAACTCCGTAGGAGTTCTTTCCAATAGCACAGAATTGATCCCTTTCCCCTCAACCCCGTAGGGGTTGTTCCATTTAAATCATAACAACCCCTACGGGGTTGAGGGGAAAGGGAAGTCATTAGTCTATTGGAAAGAATCCCTACGGGATTCAAGGACACAAATAGTTAAAATTAAATATGAAAATATAAATATTTAATAATTAATGATTTATAATGACTGAAAATTTATTTTGGATTGTACCAGCGGCGTCGTTAATCGCCCTGCTTTTAGCGTGGTATTTCTACACCACCATGAAGCAGCAAAGCGAAGGCACCGAACTGATGCAGCGCATCGCGGGCCATGTGCGGCGCGGTGCGATGTCGTACCTCAAGCAGCAATACAAGGTAGTGGGCATCGTGTTCCTCTGCCTGGTAGCTTTGTTCTCAATGTTGGCCTACGGCTTCCATCTGCAGAATGCATGGGTGCCTGTGGCATTCCTCACTGGCGGCTTCTTCTCGGGCTTGGCTGGCTTCTTGGGCATGAAAACAGCCACTTATGCCTCAGCTCGTACTGCCAATGCAGCTCGCGAATCGTTGAATGGCGGTCTTAGGGTTGCCTTCCGCTCAGGCGCTGTGATGGGCCTGGTGGTAGTAGGCCTTGGCCTCTTTGACATTTCTTTCTGGTATATCATTCTCGACATCTTTGTGCCCGACGACCCAGTGGCTCCCACTGCCAAGCTGTGCATGATCACCACCACGATGCTGACCTTCGGCATGGGTGCCAGCACTCAGGCACTGTTTGCTCGCGTGGGCGGCGGCATCTACACCAAGGCTGCCGACGTAGGCGCCGACCTCGTTGGAAAGGTTGAGGCTGGCATCCCTGAGGATGACCCTCGAAATCCTGCAACCATTGCCGACAATGTGGGCGACAATGTGGGCGACGTGGCTGGCATGGGCGCCGACCTCTATGAGAGCTATTGCGGTTCGATACTTGCTACCTCAGCCCTTGGCGCAGCAGCATTTATCACTACTGGCGACACTGTGCAGCAGCTCAAGGCTGTGATTGCCCCGATGCTGATCGCTGCAGTAGGCATTGTGCTGTCGGTTATCGGAATCTTCGCCGTGCGCACCAAGGAAAATGCCAATATGAAGCAGCTTCTCGGCGCCCTGAGCATGGGCACCAACCTCAGTTCTATACTGATTATGATTGCTACTTTCTTGATTTTGTGGGCATTGGGCCTGAATGGATGGGTCAATATCGGCGTGGCAGTGGTAATCGGCTTGATTGTGGGTGTAATTATCGGCCAAAGCACCGAATATTATACTTCGCAGAGCTACAAGCCAACTCAGAAACTCTCTGAGGCTGGCAAGACTGGTCCTGCCACCGTGATTATCTCTGGCATTGGCTTGGGCATGATTTCTACTGCTATCCCAGTGCTGGCTGTTGTTGCCGGCATTATCCTCAGCTATTGGGTGGCTGCCGGTTTCGACTTCACCAATGTGTCGATGGGCCTTTATGGCATCGGCATTGCCGCTGTGGGAATGCTCTCGACACTTGGCATCACGCTTGCAACCGACGCCTACGGCCCCATCGCTGACAATGCTGGCGGCAACGCCGAGATGAGCGGCCTGGGCGAGAAGGTGCGCCGGCGCACAGATGCGCTCGACTCGCTGGGCAACACCACCGCTGCCACTGGCAAGGGCTTTGCTATTGGCAGCGCCGCCCTTACAGGCTTGGCTCTGCTGGCATCATACGTCGAGGAAATCCGCATTGGCTTGGAGCGCATTGGCCAGACCACGCTCGAGCTTGGCACCTCGCTAAGCGAGAAGGCAATCGTGATTCCCACTCACACTGCCTCATTCACCGATTTCATGACCTATTATGATGTGACGTTGATGAATCCCAAGGTGCTTTCGGGCATGTTCCTGGGAGCCATGATGGCATTTGTGTTCTGTGGTCTTACGATGAATGCAGTGGGCCGCGCCGCTCAGCACATGGTTGAGGAGGTGCGCCGTCAGTTCCGTGAAATCAAGGGCATCCTTGAGGGTAAGGCTGAGCCAGATTATGCGCGCTGCGTGCAAATTTCCACCAAGGGCGCACAGCGCGAAATGGTGTTCCCATCTATATTAGCCATCATTGCGCCTATCCTCACTGGAATCATTTTTGGTGTGCCAGGTGTTATAGGATTATTGGTAGGGGGTCTTTCGGCTGGCTTTGTGTTGGCAGTGTTCATGGCCAATGCAGGCGGCGCCTGGGACAATGCCAAGAAGTACGTTGAAGAAGGCAATTTCGGAGGCAAGCACAGCGAGTGCCATCGTGCGACGGTGGTGGGCGACACCGTAGGGGATCCCTTCAAGGACACCAGCGGTCCCAGCCTCAACATCCTGATCAAGCTGATGTCGATGGTATCCATCGTCATGGCCGGTCTCACCGTCACCTGGAGCCTATTGTAAAGCCTCAGCTAAGGGCTTTAAGGTCAATAAGGTCAATAAAGTCAATAAGGTCAATAAGGTCCTTAAAGTCCTTAAAGTCCTTAAAGTCCTTAATGACTTTAATGACTTTAATGACTTTAATGCCCTTAATGACTTTAATGACTTTAATGACTTTAATGACTTTAATGACTTTAATGACTTTAATGACTT
>JAJBUG010000056.1:8733-17767 GCA_020860515.1 Bacteroidales bacterium
ATGACTTTAATGACTTTAATGACTTTAATGACTTTAATGACTTTAATGACTTTAAATTAATTGATTACAATAATCTTTAAAATCAAATTATCATGGAAAGAGATGATTCATTTATCCCCCAATATGGCCACTATGAGAATCTAATCACTTATAAGAAAGCCGTATGCATATATGACATCTCGTTCTATTTTGCACAAAATTACTTTTCCCGGGGTGACCGCACTGTGGATCAGATGGTGCAAGCAGCGCGCTCTGGCAAACAGAATATCGTTGAGGGATGTGCTGCCTCGGCCACATCGCGTGAAACTGAGATTAAGCTGCTCAATGTAGCTAAGGCCAGTTTCAAAGAGTTGAAGGAGGATTTTGAGGATTATCTAAGAGTCAGAAATTTATCCCGGTGGACACAGGGCTCAGAAAAGTTTGAGACTACCAGAAAAATCTGTGCAAAAAACAATGATCCAGCATATTATCGGTCGGCAATCCAGCTTAGAGAGCCAGCTACAATCGCAAATATTGCAATAATCATGCTGGAACAAGAGGATTATTTGTTATTCAAACAGATTGAGGCTACCAAAAAGGCCTTTTTGGAAAAGGGCGGAATCCGGGAAGAAATGACACGAGCTCGCCTAAAAGCTCGCACCCCGGCCCGCAATGGCCAATAAGGCCAATAAGGCCAATAAGGTCAATAAGGTCAATAAGGCCAATAAGGCCAATAAGGTCCTTAAGGCCCTTAAAGTCCTTAATGACCTTAAAGTCCTTAATGACTTTAATGCCCTTACAGCCCTTAATGACTTTAATGCCCTTAATGACCTTACTGCCCTTAATGCCCTTAATGACTTTAATGACCTTACAGCCCTTAAGATCATAAAAATATTACTATTTTCTCAAAATAATGATTATGAAATCAGTTGAAGAATCCCTGTTGGAGAGAGTGAGCTGTCGCCGCTATGAGCGCGAAGCCCTCACCGACGAACAAGTGCAGTTTATCTATGATGCTATCCGCAACACGCCCACCAGCTACAACGGACAGCAGTTCTCGGTCGTAGATGTTACCGACCCTAATATCAAGTTGGAGCTGGAGGCTCTGATTGGCCAAAAGCAAATCAAGACCTGCAACCGCTTCATGGTGTTCTGCATGGACTATAATGTGATCATGCAGGGCGCTAAGGCCAAGGGTGTGGAGATGCCAGAGTTCTACGACACCGTTGACGGCGTGACCGTGGGCATGATCGATGCTGCATTGGCTATGATGAGCGCCATTGTGGCTGTGGAGGCCCTCGGCCTGGGCTGCTGCCCAATCGGCTATGCGCGCACCAAGGATCAGGAGGCTATAGCCCGCATTCTGAAGCTGCCGCAGCATGTGATGGTGGTTTGCGGCCTTGCAATCGGCGTGCCTCGCGAGCACAACGACCTAAAGCCTAAGCGTCAGCAAACCCTGGTAATCCATCGCAATGAATATCGCCAGGACGATATCACGCATGATGTGCTTGCTTACGATCAGGAGGTGACAGCCTACAACGAAAGTCGCAGCGGCGCTACCACCGACAACGATTGGATAGCCCACATCATCAGCTACTACGATGCAGCCATGCAATATCGCATGCTTGAGGCCCTACGCGAACGCGGCTTCGACTGCAAACGATAAATGATGAAGAAAGAGGGTGTGTCATAATGCACCGTGGCTACGGAATCCCGTAGGGATTCTTCCTAATAGTCAGAAAGATTTCCCTTTTTACCACCAAATCGGCGCCTTTGGCGCCGATTTGGTGGTTTGTGAGGACTTTCCGTTAACTATTGGGAAGAATCCCTACGGGATTCCGTGATGGAGGTTGCATTGTGACACAATCTCTTATTTTTGTGATATTTTTAGTTAAAAATATTGTGAGATTGAAGAAAAAGCAGTAATTTTGCAGCGAATTTGAAAGAACCGAATATGAACAAGATGCAACACCTCCACCACCATTGCCACCATTGCCACCAAGGGCAAGGGATGGAAGGTCGTGCGTGATAGCATCGTCGAGGCTTGCAATAATGATTATAATTATATGCCCCATCCCTTTTCTGTAAAGAGATGGGATTTTTTATTTTTTTATAACTCTGAGAACTCTGAGAACTCTGAGAACTCTGAGAATTCTGATAACTCTGAAAATTAAATATATATGCTCAAGATTGCGATACAAGCTAAAGGACGGCTCAACGAGCAGAGCCTCGAACTGCTGGCAGATGCTGGCATACGCGTTGGCGACAGCAAACGCAAGTTGATAACCCGCGCCAAGGGCTTCGACCTGGAGGTGCTTTACTTGCGCGACGACGATATACCCCAGGCTGTGGCAATGGGAGTGGCCGACATAGGGATTGTGGGCCAGAACGAGGTAGCTGAGAAGAGCGAGGACGTGCGCGAGGTGATGGGCCTTGGCTTCGGTGCCTGCCGAATCTCGTTGGCATTGCCCAAAGAAGAGGAATACACTGACATCGAATGGTTTCAAAACAAGCGCGTGGCCACCAGCTATCCAGCAATCTTGGGCCGTTTTTTCCAGGAAAAGGGCATATATGCCCATATCCATCGCATCGAAGGCAGTGTGGAGATTGCTCCGAGCATAGGCATGGCCGACGCCATCTTTGATATAGTGTCGAGCGGCGCCACCCTTATCAGCAATGGGCTGAAGGAAGTGGAGAGCGTGTTTGAATCGGAGGCAGTGCTCATTGCCAATCCAAAGCTGAGCGAAGAGAAGTTAGCCGAACTCGACGAACTTACATTCCGCTTTGAGTCGATCATCGAGAGCGAAGGCATGAAGTATGTGCTGATGAATCTGCCTGTGAGCCAGATTGATGCGGCCGTGGCTCTGCTGCCTGGTATGCGCAGCCCTACAGTGCTGCCTTTGGCTCAGGAGGGTTGGTGCTCGATCCATTCAGTGATCAGCGAGGATGTGCTGTGGCCCACCATCCGCCAATTAAAGAAAATCGGAGCCGAGGGCATCCTGGTCCTCGCCCTGGAAAACATGATTCGTTGAATATCAAACCATACAAACCATTGACTACCTAACCATATAACTATAAAAAACAAAATAGTTTGAATGGTTTGAAAAAAGTATAAAAACAATTTATATATGGATTTATGTCTTAATCCGGAGAGAGAGCAGTGGAGAGAGCTGCAGCTGAGGTGTCAGAGCCGACAAGATGATATCAGGCATATTGTGGCTGGCATCCTGGATGAGGTGAAGCAGGGAGGCGACCGCGCCCTACGCGAGATTTCGCTCCGCATCGACGACTCCGCTCCCGATGATTTCCAAGTTAGCGACGCTGCCTTTGCCGAGGCAGCGGCTAAAGTGGCTCCCGAGCTAAAAGTGGCTCTTGAAAATGCCAAGCGAAACATTGAGATGTTCCACGCTGCGCAGTTGCCCAGGAAAGTGGCTGTAGATGTGCAGCATGGTGTGCGCTGCATCCAGAAGGCTGTGCCAATACAGCGCGTCGGCCTATATATACCAGGGGGCAAAGCTCCGCTCTTTAGCACTGTGTTAATGCTGGCTGTACCAGCCAAGATAGCAGGTTGCTGTGAGGTAGTGCTGTGCACGCCTCCAAGAAAAGACGGGTCGATGTGTCCTGAGATTCTCTTCACAGCCCAGCTTTGTGGTATCGACCGTGTGTATGCCCTTGGCGGTGCGCAGGCAATCGCGGCCATGGCTTATGGCACTGAATCGGTGCCTAAGGTCGATAAAATTTTTGGTCCGGGCAACCGCTTTGTGACCACCGCCAAACAGATGGTGAGCACCGACACTGTGGCAATCGATATGCCAGCTGGGCCAAGCGAAGTGATGGTGATGGCCGACAACAGCGCTAACCCAGCCTACGTGGCTGCTGACTTGTTGTCGCAGTGCGAGCATGGCGAAGACTCACAGGCTATTCTGCTTTGCAACGACGCAGAGTTTGCTGAGAAAGTCAAGGCAGAGGTTGAAAACCAGAAAGAGCAGTTGCCGCGCAAACCCATCATCGAAGAGTCACTGAAGAATAGTAGAATTATCGTATTCACAGGTGAGGAATCCCGCGAGCAGATGATTGACTTTGCCAACCAGTACGGCAGCGAACACTTGATCATATCCATGCAACGCCCTTGGGACATAGCCGACCAAATAACCGCCGCTGGAAGCATATTCATCGGGAATTACTCGCCAGAGAGTGCCGGCGACTATGCCAGCGGCACCAACCACACCTTGCCTACCAGCGGCTGGGCGCGCAGCCATAGCGGAGTAAACATCGACAGCTTTATGCGCAAAATAACCTACCAACAGCTCTCGGACCCAGGCCTTCGCGGCCTGTCGGAGACCATCATAACCATGGCACTCGCCGAGGGGCTTCATGCCCATGCCAATGCAGTGGCCATAAGGATGAAAGGAGGATCGAAATGAAACCATTAAGCGAACTGGTGCGCCCCAACATCTGGGCGTTGGCACCTTATTCTACGGCTCGCGATGATTATCAGGGAGGAGATATCGACGTATGGCTGGATGCCAACGAGAATCCCTACGACACCGAGTGGAATCGTTACCCCGATCCCCATCAGCGCGCCTTGAAGGCTCGCATTAGTGAAATCAAAGGGCTGCCCGTTGACCAAATTTTCATAGGCAATGGCAGCGACGAGGCTATCGACTTGGCCTACCGCATATTCTGTACCCCGGGCAAAGATAATGCAGTGGTGATGGCCCCGAGCTATGGCATGTATTCTGTGGCTGCCGACACCAACGATGTGAAGGTGCGCGAGGTGTTGCTTAATCCCGATTTTTCACTACCGGTTGATCGAATGTTGGCAGCCGCAGACGAAAACACCAAGCTGATGATAATCTGTAGTCCCAACAATCCCACGGGCAATGCCTTTCCCTTGTCGGAAATCGAACGACTGCTCGATAGTTTTGAAGGCATCGTGGTAGTAGATGAGGCCTATATCGACTTTTCCGACAAGGGTTCTGTGCTGAGCGTGCTTGACAAGCACCCCAATGCAATAGTGCTGCAGACGCTCTCAAAGGCGTGGGGCATGGCAGCATTGCGCGTTGGCTTGGCTTTTGCCAGTCCTGAAATAATGGCACTCTATGCCAAGGTGAAATATCCCTACAACATCAGCAAGATTAATCAAGTGATAGCCTTAGGATCACTTGCTTCGGTTGATGATCAGGTAGCCGAAATCAAGGCTGAGCGTGAGCGACTGGCTAAAGCATTAAAAAATTCGCCTAATGTGATTGAGGTGTATCCCTCAGATGCCAATTTCCTGCTGATTAAGGTTGACGATGCTAACGCATGGTACGACCGCCTGATGGCTGCCGGCATCATTGTGCGCAACCGCAGCAAAATGCCCCTGTGCGATGGCTGCCTGCGCATCACCATCGGCACCCCCGAGGAAAACAATAAGGTCATTAAGGTCATTAAGGTCATTAAGGTCCCTAAAGTCCCTAAAGCCCTTAATGCCCCTAATGCCCTTAGTGACCTTAATGCCCTTAATGCCCCTAATAATTCCCTTACTGCCCTATGAAAAAAGCTCTTTTCATCGATCGAGATGGCACTATAATTGTGGAGCCAGTGACTGACCAGCAGGTAGATAGCTTGGAGAAATTGGAGTTTATACCTGGTGCCATTTCAGGCTTGGCGGCGTTGCGGCGCCTTGACTACGACTTGGTGATGGCTACCAATCAGGATGGTCTTGGCACTCCCTGCTTCCCGACTGAGGATTTTGAAATTCCGCACGAAAAGATGTTAAGAATCCTTGAGGGTGAGGGCGTGACTTGGGACGACCAACTGATTGACCCTACATTCCCTGCCGATCATGCCGACACGCGCAAGCCTGGCACTGGGATGTTCGGCAAATATATGGATGGCAGCTACGACTTGGCTAACAGCTATGTGATTGGCGACCGCCTGAGCGATATGCAATTGGCCAAGAACCTTGGCAGCAAAGGCATTCTGCTTGAAAATCCCGATTTGGGCATCAAACGCGTGAAGGAGGCTGGACTCGACGATACTGTGGCGCTTGTAACCGACTCATGGGCCAAGATTTCCGATTATGTGCGCATTGGCGACCGCCGTGCCACTATCCATCGCACTACCAGAGAGACGGATATAGAGGTTAGCATCGACCTTGACAACCGAGGCGAGGATGATTGGAAGGTGGACACTGGGTTGAAATTCCTCGACCACATGCTCGATCAGATTGCTCACCATGGTGGTGTGGCTCTGAATATCCGTGCTAAGGGCGACTTGGAGGTGGATGAGCATCATACCATGGAGGATGTGGCCATCACTCTGGGACAAGCCCTTACGCAGGCTCTTGGCAACAAGGCTGGCATCGGACGGTATGGTTTTGCATTGCCGATGGACGACTGCCGAGCCATAGTATTGCTTGACTTCGGAGGCCGCATTGACCTTGAATGGGATGTAGAGTGGAAGCGCGAGTATGTGGGCGATGTGCCTACCGAAATGATGCGCCATTTCTTCCAAAGTCTCTGTGCTGGCGCCCAGTGCAACATGTACGTGCAAGCGCGCGGCGACAACGAGCATCACAAGGCCGAGGCCATCTTCAAAGCCTTGGCTCGCGCCCTGAAAATGGCCATCGCCCGCCAGCCATTCTCTTATGATATTCCCTCATCAAAAGGACTTTTGTGAAATACAAAATACAAGGTACGAAATACGAAGCTGAAAAGTACAAATTAAAGCAATCACTCTTACATCGTATTTCATACCTCATATTTTGTATTTCATACCTCTCATCTCGTACCTTGTATTTTGTACCTCGTACTTTGTATTTTGTATTTCGATAAATGATAGCAATAATTGATTACGATACTGGCAATCTGCGATCGGTGAAAAATGCCATCGCGCGCCTTGGCACTGAGTGCGTGGTCACCAGCGACCACGATGCCATCCGCGCTGCCGACTATGTGATTCTCCCCGGGGTGGGTGAGGCTTCCTCGGCTATGGAGAAACTGCGCCAGCGCGGCCTCGACCAGCTGATTCCTACGCTGACTCAGCCGGTGCTGGGCATCTGCATAGGCATGCAGCTGATGTGCCGCACCAGTGAGGAGGGCAATGCCCAGTGCATGGGCATTTTCCCAACAGATGTTAAGCTATTGCCATCAGATTTGGCCAATGGCATCAAGGTTCCCCACATGGGTTGGGACACGATAGAAAATCTTAGAGGCCCATTATTTGATGACATTGAGGATGGATCTTATTTTTACTACGTACATTCCTACGCGCCAGCCTTATGTGAAGCGACGGCGGCAGTTACGGATTATGGGTGTAAATTTTCGGCGGCATTGGCTCATGGCAACTTCTTCGCCACCCAATTCCACCCAGAAAAGAGCGGCAATCTCGGTGAAACCCTCCTCAAAAACTTTCTAAAACTGTAAACGAAAATCTACGAAAATACGAAAATCAACGAAAAATTTTTTATTCGTAAATTTTCGTTGATTCGTAAATTTTCGTCTTAAAAAAATAGGATTCGTAAAATTTCGTCTTTAAGGATCGATTATGAAGATAGAGATTATACCTGCTACGGATATTATTGATGGTCAAGTGGTAAGACTTACCCAAGGCGATTACGCCAAGGTGAAGGTTTACTACAAAGACCCAGTGGAGGCGGCCAAGCGATTTGAGGACTGCGGCTTGAAGCGTCTGCATATTGTTGACCTCGACGGTGCTAAGGCAAGTCAACCCAAGAATCTGCGTACCCTCGAGCGCATAGCCACTGCCACGGGTCTGCAACTGCAATATGGTGGCGGAGTTAAGGATGCCAACGCACTGCGCAGCGTGTTCAATGCCGGTGCCAATCGTGCCATCTGTGGCAGCGTGGCTGTGAGCCATCCTGAGCTATTCGAGGCTTGGCTGCAGGAATTTGGCGGCGATCGCCTAATTCTCGGAGCCGATGTGCGCGGTGGCAAGGTGGCTGTAAAGGGCTGGCTCGAAGATTCGCAAGTCACAATAGATGATTTATTAAAAAGATTTTCTAATATAAAAAATTCTATCGTCACCGATATTGCCCGTGATGGCATGCTCTGCGGCCCATCGGTGGATTTCTACACCGACCTGCAATCCCGTTATCCTGAGATAGAATTTACTGTCAGCGGCGGCATATCGAACCTGGATGATATCAAGCGCCTCAACGAGGCTGCCCTGCGCAGCGTAATCGTTGGCAAGGCTATATATGAAGGCCGAATAACATTTAAAGATTTGGAACAATGCTCGCTAAGCGAATAATACCTTGCCTCGACGTGCGCGAGGGCATGACCGTAAAGGGCATCAACTTCGAGGGACTGCGCACCGTAGGCGATGCGGTGGAATTAGGTGCCAAGTATTCGGCAGAAGGAGCTGATGAACTTGTATATCTCGATATAAGTGCCACGCTCGAGGGCCGCAACACTTTCACTTCGCTTGTCAGCCGCATTGCCGAGCGCATCAACATCCCATTTACTGTGGGTGGAGGCATAGCTACAATCGACGACGCAGCCCGCTTGCTTGATGCTGGTGCCGACAAGGTGAGCGTCAATAGTGCGGCAGTGCGCAATCCGGCCCTGATTGATGAAATCGCACGCAAATATGGGTCGCAATTCGTGGTAGCGGCCATTGATGCCAAGCAGATTGATGGGCGATGGGTGGTGACTACTCATGGTGGAAAGAAGTTGAGCGAACGCGAACTGTTCACATGGGCAGCCGAGGTGGTTGACCGAGGCGCTGGAGAAATCCTATTCACCTCGATGGATCATGATGGCACCAAGGCTGGCTTTGCCTGTGAGGTTTATGCACGGCTTGCCGACCTGTCAGTGCCTATAATTGCATCGGGCGGGGCGGGCACGATCGAGCATATACGCGATGTGCTCACCGTAGGCCGCGCCGACGCAGCCTTGGCAGCCAGCATCTTTCACTACAACGAGATCCCCATACCAGTACTCAAGCGCGCCCTGGGTGCACTTGTCAGGTCTTTGGTCTAAGGTCTTTGGTCAAATAAGTAAATATTCAGATTAAAATTAAATTATGATATTGTATTTGCCAACCC
>JAJBUG010000057.1:0-47443 GCA_020860515.1 Bacteroidales bacterium
AACTATTTGAAAGAATCCCTATGGGATTCCGTGGTATGGTTCCATTATGACACACTCATTTGTTTTTATTCTTCAATGTGAGTCAATTCCTTCCCAGGAGCTTTGGCATTTGCTAACCAAGGTGAGATGACCGACGAGGAAATGTATGCTTTTCTGTCGTATTTCGACACAAAGAACTTGGCTCACGCCGTGCCGTCGAGTTGGCACAGTGACTACTTTGAGTTCTTCAAAGCTCACCTTGGTGAATCGGGCATTTCTACAGTTGGTCAAGATTGCCAAGATTCCGAAGTTGCATATTACAATCTGCAAGGCATTCGCATCAAGAATCCCGCTAAGGGTCAAATTGTAATAAAGGTTACAGGCAACCAGACAGATTACCCCATCAATGGCATACCGGCTGTTACGCACTCTTGGCGCATTTCGGCTGGCCAGATACTGCTCTGGGTCTCTCCGATATGTCCCTTTTGCAGCAGGCACATGCACAGACGGCTCTGCCCTATGCCTCCGCCAATCGACTGAGGCAATTCGCCATTGAGCAGTCGGGTATGGAAATAAAGATGTTTGCGATCTTCCTTGCCAGTCATGGCGAGTTGGCGCTCCATAGCGCGGCGGTCAACGCGAATGCCCATCGACGATAGTTCCAGGGCATGGCCCAGCACTGGGTACCATATCATAAGGTCGCCATTGAGCCCCTTCAAGCCTGATTCCTGGTCAACTGTGGTCCAATCGTCATAGTCGGGGGCGCGCAGGTCATGAGGCAGCCCGTCGCTCAGCTTATCACCGATTCCGATGATGAACACTGCGCCGTATTTCTTGCAGATAGCATCTTCGCGCTCCTTTGGCGATAAATCGGGATACATATCCAAGAGTTCTTGGCTATGTACGAATTTTATATCTTCAGGCAGATATGGCTTGATCTGCGGGAACTTCTCGCTGATGAAGAATTCTGTGCGCAAGATGGTGTTGTAGATTTTTCTCACGATGCTCTTCAGATAATCGATAGTGCGTTCTTCGGGTTTCATAGTGCGCTCCCAGTCCCATTGGTCCACATACATCGAGTGGATATTGTCTAATTCTTCGTCCGACCGGATAGCGTTCATATCAGTCACCACTCCATAGCCCACAGGAATTTCGTATTCGGCCAGAGTCAGTCGCTTCCATTTTGCCAGCGAGTGCACCACCTCGGCAGTGGCTTCGTTCATGTCCTTAATCGGGAAAGTCACAGGGCGTTCTACGCCGTTAAGGTCGTCGTTGATGCCAAGTCCACGCAACACGAACAGCGGCGCAGTGACGCGACGCAGACGCAGCTCGGTGCTGAGACTGTCGAGGAAGAAATCTTTTATCAGTTTTATAGCCTGTTCGGTCTGTTTCAGATCAAGCAGAGGCTTGTACCCATTAGGAATTTGCAGTTTGCTCATCTTGATGATTGATGTAAGTGATATTTATAGGCTGCAAAATTAGTAAAAATTTTTCACATCACCTACCTTTTCTTCCAAAATGAAAGAAGATCCCTCAATTTTTATGAATATTGTTAAAGTTTTTATCAAATTCTTTTCATTTTTACACATTTCTTACATCTTCTCTACAATCCAATCCTTGATGGTATGGGTGCGACCCATTATTTCCGTTTTGTACAATATTTTCGTTTTTTTGTACGATAAGTGGATAAGGATTGAAAGTTTATCGCTAATTTTGCATCGTGAATCACTCCTATATCGATGACTCACCAAAACACGTTAACGCTATAACACAAACATAACACCGAAACACTGTATCATGGCAACCGACGGCAATGTGGCTTATCGCAAGCCCGGCACAAAGATGAACTTCCAGCTGACGCACCCCGAAAACGAAGGGGGTATGAACCCCCGTATCAAGCGTCTGCGCCAACAATCAGTAGATACCCCCACCACGCTCACTATCGAGCGCGCCCTTATAGAGACCGCTTTCTACAAAGAAAACTACGGTAAATATCCCAACTGCGTGCTCCGCGCCCTCAACTTCCTGGAGATTTGCAAGAAGAAGACTCTCTACATCGGCGAGGATGAACTCATCGTAGGTGAGCGCGGTCCCAAGCCAAAGGCTGTACCAACATTCCCCGAGCTGACCTGCCATTCAGTTGAAGACCTCCACGTACTCAACACTCGCGAGCTCCAACCCTACTACATCAGCGACGAGGATATCGACACCTACGCTCGCGAAGTAATTCCCTATTGGGAAGGCCGCACCCAGCGCGAACGCATCTTCAACCACGTGAGCGAAGAATGGCGCGAGGCCTACCTGGCAGGCGTGTTTACCGAGTTTATGGAACAACGCGCTGCTGGCCATACTGCAATGGATGGCAAGATGTACCACGAGGGCCTTCTCGACATCAAGGCCCGCATTGCCGAAGAACTAAAGAAGCTCGACTTTATCAACGACCCCGAGGCTACCGACCGTCAGCAAGAGCTTACCGCTATGGGCATCAGCTGCGATGCTGCCATCGTGTTTGCTGAGCGCCACGCCGAACTGGCTGAGAAAATGGCTGCTGAGTGCAATGACCCACAGCGCAAAGCCGAACTGCTGAAGATAGCCGACGTATGCCGCTGGGTGCCTGCCCATGCTCCGCGCGACATGTGGGAGGCAATACAGATGTACTGGTTTGTGCACCTGGGCACTGTAACCGAGCTCAATGGCTGGGATTCGATGAACCCAGGTCATATCGACCAGCACCTCTATCCATTCTACAAGAAAGGGCTCGAAGACGGCACCCTCACTCCAGAAAAAGCAAAAGAGCTACTCTGCTGCCTCTGGATAAAATTCAACAACCAGCCCGCACCTCCCAAGGTGGGCATCACTTTCAAGGAGAGCGGCACTTACAACGATTTCACCAATATCAACATAGGCGGCATCACCCCCGATGGCAAGGATGCCACCAACGACCTCAGCTACATGATTCTTGAAATCCAGGAAGAACTCCATGAACTTCAACCTGGCCTTTCAATCCATGTTAGCCATGTCAACCCCGACAAATTCGTGCTTGCAGGGGCTAAAGTAATCCGCCAAGGACACGGCTATCCTTCGGTATTCAACCCCGACGTGTATGTGCAGGAGCTGATGCGCCAGGGCAAGACCCTGCGTGATGCCCGCGAAGGTGGTTGCTCGGGCTGCATCGAGGTGGGAGCTTTTGGCAAGGAAGCCTACCTGCTCACTGGCTACCTCAACGTGCCTAAGATCCTTGAACTCACCCTCAACAACGGCATCGATCCCGAGACAGGCAAGAAGATTGGCCTTGAGACTGGCGACCCACGCAATTTCAAGACCTACGATGAGCTCTACGAGGCTTACCATAAACAGATGCTCTACTTCGTGGACATGAAGATGAGGGTTAACAACTATATCGAGCGCATGTTCTCGCTCTATGCACCTGCCACCTTCCTATCGCTCTTCATCGACGATTGTGTGGCTAAGGGCAAGGATTACTACAGCGGTGGCGCTCGCTACAACACTACTTATATCCAATGCACAGGCCTTGGCACTATGGCCGACTGCTTGAGCACATTCAAAAAGCATGTGTTCGAGGACAAGCGTTACACAATGGATGAGGTGCTTAAGGCTCTTGCTACCAACTTCGAGGGTAACGAGAAGATGCGCCAGTATATCATCAACCATACACCATTCTTCGGCAACGACGACGATTATGCCGACTCGATTGCAGTGAAGGTTTACGATGATTTGGTGGAGGCTATCGACGGCAAGCCTAACACTCGCGGCGGTCGCACCTGCCTCAACATGCTTAGCACCACCTGTCACAACTATTTCGGCAGCGTATGCGGAGCGAGTGCCAACGGAAGACTTGCTCACTTTGCTATCAGCGATGGAACATCACCGAGCCATGGAGCTGACACCAACGGTCCTACAGCTGTGGTGAAGTCAATGGGCAAGCTCGACCAGACCAAGAGCGGCGGCACATTGCTCAACGTGCGCTTCATTCCAAGCCTGCTCAAGCGTGAGGCTGACCTGGAGAAGCTTGTGGCCTTGATTCGCACCTACTTCACCCTTGGAGGACACCATATACAGTTCAATATCGTGGACACTGCCACATTGCATGATGCCCAGGAGTGCCCAGAGAACTACCGCGACCTGCTGGTGCGCGTGGCTGGCTACAGCGATTATTTCAACGACATGACAGCCCAGCTGCAGAATGAAATCATCGCTCGCACCGAAAACGATGAATTTTAGTGGTTTAGTGATTTGGTGTTTTAGTGTCACCAAACCACCAACCCACTGTATCACTAAGCCACTATGTCACTTATATTTGATATAAAGCGCTTCGCTCTCAACGACGGACCAGGCATCAGGGTGACCCTTTTCATAAAGGGTTGCCCTCTGCATTGCGTATGGTGCCATAACCCCGAGGGCATCTCACCTCTGCGACAGCGCATGTATAAGCGCACAAAATGCATCGGTTGCCAATCCTGCGTGGACATCTGCCCTAACAATGTGTTGCAGCTCACACCTGACCGAGGCATTGTGGCGATAAAGCCTGACGAGTGCGCTCGCTGCGGACTGTGTGCCGATGAATGCCCATCACTGGCAATGGAGATGTGTGGCAAGCATCGGTCGGTGGAGGAGTTAGTAGGCTTAGTAGAAAAGGACCGTGAGATAATTGACCAAAGCCATGGTGGAGTCACACTCTGCGGCGGCGAGCCGTTGATGCATCACGATTATGCTGTGGAAATTCTTAAAGCCATGGGCGAACAGGGTTTGCACCGATGCCTCGATACCACTCTGTTTGCACCCACCGAGGTAGTGGATGAGGTGATGCCGCATGTGGATTTATTCTTGGTGGACTTGAAGATGATGGATAGCGCCAACCACCAGCACTTCACGGGCGTTCCCAATGAATTGATTCTAAAGAATATTTACCATATTTCCGAGGCTGGGGCCAATTTTTGGATTCGCATTCCTTTCATCATTGGCGTCAATGCTGATGACGACAATATCGAGCGCAGTGCAAAGTTCTTAGCATCCCTTCCGAAGAAGCCTTTGCGTGTAGAATTGTTACCCTACCACGACGTGGGCAAAGGCAAGCACGAACGCCTTGGCACCACCTATAATCCCACTGCCATCTCTATGTCGGCTCCAACTGACGACCAGCTCACCTACGCACGCCTCCTAATCTCCTCGCACGGCCTCACCGTAGTCTAAACCCTCTCATTGACAATTTGCGTGACAAAACACATTTTTGGTCAATATAAAACTTTTGTGATTATGGATATAATATTAAGTGATGAGATAAGGGCTGCGGCACCTGAATTGAGGGTGGTGGCTGTGGAGGCTGATATTGAGAATGCTCCCACTGATGATGCTCTGTGGCAAAAGATTGAAAACGAGATGGCTGAGCTGCGCGAGAATGTGAGGATTGAAGATGTGAATAAACTGCGAGGCATACGAGCCACAAGGCTTGCCTATAAAGCATGCGGCAAAGAGCCAAACCGCTATCGGCCCAGCGCTGAGGCCTTGACTCGCCGCGCCGTAAAGGGTATGGGGCTTTATCGCACCCTCTATGCCATCGACTTGATTAATCTGTTATCATTGCAAACAGGTCACTCAATCGGTGGTTTTGATGCCGACAAAATAGCTGGAGACATCCTTACGCTTGGCGTAGGCCGCGAGGGTGAAGAATTTGAGGCCATTGGTCGAGGGCCTCTCAACATAGCCCACCTGCCCATTTACCGCGATGCCATCGGCGGAATCGGCACTCCCACCAGCGATTGCGAACGCACAAAGCTCTCTCCCAACACTCGCCATCTGCTGATGCTCGTCAACGTTTACGACCCCGACACCGACCTTCAATCTCTAATCGCACACATCACCTCCACAGGCCTCCCCATCACAAATATCACTATTTATTAGCAATCCCATACCTTTTTCTGAAAAGATACAGAGGAAGAAAATAGCAAAAATGAGTTAAAAATTCTCTATATATATTATAAAATCACATATAGAGGATTTTTAACTCATTTTTGCTAAATCACAATATTAGTATCTTATTCCTGTATATTCTTTAGTGAATCTATTATTATGGGGCAGATTTGATTACTTTGCAGGGGTTGCCTACGGCGATTGAGCGGGGAGGGATTGAGCGTGAGACTACGCTTCCCGCTCCGATGGTTGAGCCTTCTCCAATGGTTACACCAGGAAGGATGGTAGTAGAGCCTCCAATCCATACATTATCCTCAATCGTGATAGGCAAGCTCCATTCACAGCCCGAATTTCTGAGCTCGGGCTCGGTAGGATGGCATGGAGTGTAAAGGCTTACATTGGGGCCGATAAACACATGCTTTCCGATGTTTACATCAGCCTCGTCAAGGATTGTAATATTAAAGTTGATAATAGTGTAATCGCCTATGCTTATATTTTTTCCGTAATCACAGCGGAAAGGCAGATTTATCATTACATCACGACCCATAAATCCAAGGATTTCTCGGAATTTGGCATACAGCCGCTCCTCATCCAAGGGGTTAATTTGGTTGAGTTCCCAAAGTTCGCCTCGCATCCGCTTCAGCTCAGCAATAAGCGCTGGATGAGTTGCCTCATAAATCCGACCCGACTTCATCTCACGCCATATATCAGTTTCGTATAGATTCATATTAAAAAAATTGATTTTTCATGTTATAATTCTGTGCAAATTTACTCATTTTATTCTTTTTCGACAATAAAAAGCAGTCAGAAAGGGAAAATAATCGTAATTTTGCACTGTGAATTCAGAGAAAGCAAATATCAACAGCGAGATTACCCGATTGGCATGGCCATCAATCGTGTCGAACATCACCACACCGCTATTGGGCTTGGTTGACACTGCTATCACGGGCCACATGGGCGCTGCAGCCTATGTTGGCGCCATAGCTGTGGGAAGCACCATGTTTAATCTGGCCTACTGGCCACTCAATTTCCTGCGCATGGGCACCAGCAGCCTTACCTCGCAAGCCCACGGCCATTCACTGAAATCACAATCATCGAAATCCCAGGCCACGATTGAAGCCACCGTTGGGACCGCGTTAGCGTCCTCTCCCCCGGCTGCCCTTGAGCCCTACCTTTGGCTCCGCCGCTCGCTAATCTTAGCCATCGAGATTGCCTTTGTCCTGCTCCTGCTCAGCCCATTCTTAGCCGATTTATTGCTCTACTTTTTAAATCCCGAACATACCACCTTGAGATTGGCACGCCAATATTTCACAATAGTGATTGTAGGGGCTCCGATGGTGCTTGGCACTTACTCGCTCAGCGGCTGGTTCTTAGGGATGCAGGACAGCCGCGCGCCAATGTGGATGGCAATTATCACCAATGTTGCCAATATCCTGATGAGCTTTCTTTTAGTCTATGGATTCCACTTAGGGATTCAAGGTGTGGCATGGGGCACAGTCACAGGCCAAGCACTCGGCTTTATTGTAGGATTGGCTATAGCCCAAAAGAAATACCATATTTTCGGCCGGATACGCCGCCGCGCCCTGGGCTCACTTTGCGCCACAATCCCCCAGCGAAGCTTTTTCAACACCAACATCGATATTTTCCTGCGTACCATTTGCCTGGCAGCCGTCACTCTGTGGTTCACTCGTGCCGGTGCAGCTCAAAGCACAGCCGTGTTGGCAGCCAATGCGCTGCTGATGCAGCTTTTTATCCTATTCTCTTATTTCATGGATGGATTCGCCTTTGCTGGCGAGGCCCTGTCGGGCAAATATTTCGGAGCGAAGATGTGGACAAAACTCCGTGCTACAATCCTCGGCGTCTTTCGTTGGGGATTGTATGTAGCCGGAGCTTTCACTTTGATTTATTTGTTTGGTGCACGGTGGATTTTTGAATTGCTGAGCGACAATCCATCGATCGTAGATACAGCCATGCGCTATCGATGGTGGGCCGTAGCTGTGCCTGCAGCTGGAGTTGCGGCTTTTGTGTGGGATGGTGTGTTTATCGGCATGGGGCTTACCAGGCAGATGCTTGCCTCGATGGCAATGGCGGCTGTTATGTTCTTTGTGGCATATTTCCTGCTGATTGCTCCATGTGGCAATCATGGGCTATGGCTCGCCTTCATCGCCTATCTTCTCACCCGTGGACTGATGCAAACCATACTCTACCTTAGAAAATAGAAAAACTACGAATTTAACAGATTTACCGGATTAAAATTTTTGTATTAGCAATCCGTTAAATCCGTTAAATCCGTAGTTTTCATTAGACTCTATTATCGAGAGTAGTTTGGATGATTAATAATTCTCAGCGCGTACTTGGAAGTAAGCTTGGGGATGATCGCATACTGGGCATACCTCGGGGGCTGATACGCCGATTACGATATGGCCGCAGTTGGCGCACTGCCATACAGCCTCGCCATCCTTTGAGAACACCTTGCGGTCGCGAAGATTCTTCAGCAACTTGCGATAGCGCTCTTCATGCTCGCGCTCGATGGCTGCTACGCCTTCAAATTTGCGAGCGATTTCCTCGAAGCCTTCTTCACGGGCTTCGCGTGCCATGCGGTCGTACATATCGGTCCACTCGTAGTTCTCGCCATTGGCAGCGTCCTCAAGGTTAACCTCGGTGTCAGAGATTTTGCCGCCATTGAGCAGCTTGTACCACATCTTGGCGTGCTCCTTCTCGTTGTTGGCAGTCTCTTCGAAGATAGCTGCCATCTGCACGAAGCCATCTTTCTTGGCCTTTGATGCGAAATAGGTGTACTTGTTGCGAGCCATCGACTCGCCAGCGAATGCCTCCTGCAGGTTCTTCTCGGTCTTAGTGCCTGCGAGTACATAGCCCTCTTCACGGAACTTGTCAGCGCCTACTTTGCATTTTGGACACTTCTCGGGAGCCTCGGTCCCTTCGTGTACGTAACCGCACACGGTGCAAACGAAACGTTTTTTCATAATCTACTTTACTTTTTGTTAATAGGTGTTAGTTACTGTTGTTTTATCTCATTTTGAGCCTTTTGCTGCCGGCTTGCGCACTTTGAGCAAAGACCACGGTAGTAGAATTGCACTTCATCAATCTCACCCACTCCTGGCACCGATGCAGGCTTTGGCATTGCAATGCCAATCGCAGGGATTTCCATGTCGATGATGCATCCGCATTGGCGGCAATAGAAGTGTCCATGATTATGGATATGGCCGTCGTAGCATACTCGATGCTCATCTATAGTTATCATCTGAGCTGCGCCCTGCTCAGAAAACAAGCGGAGGGTGTTGTAAACCGTGGTACGGCTAAGAGTAGGAATTTCCTTGAGTAAGCCCACAAACACCTCTTCTACCGATGGGTGAGTGTTGTGGCACAGCAGGTATTCCATAATCTGAAGGCGCTGCACCGATGGCCGGATGCCGTGGCTTTCCAATCGCTCTTTTGCCTGTTGTCTGAGGTCCATATTAGCAGTCATTGATAATTTCACTTGCAAAGATACAAAATAATTTTTATAAAATCTACAAATTTGTAAAAATTACAATATTTTTCTACTTTTCGACAACCAAACCCATCTCCAAGTTAGGGACTGAATTGGGAATCAATATGAGATGTTGTGGAGAGATTTGATTTGGTCTTGGCTGGCGCTGGATGTGAAGATGCGCTGCAGGTCAACCTTGGTTAGCTGGATTGATGGGGTGAACTTGGGGGAGTTCATGTATCGCAGCATAGCCTCAAACAGCTGGGCTCCCTCTGGACCATTGGCTTCGTAAAGGTCAGCCATGCACACCAGCAAGCGACCTTGACCGACGGCAGCTTCCCAAACAAGTCCTAAGCGGTGATTGCGCTCCACATTATCGATAGTTTGCACAATTGGTTTCAAGCCATGCGGAGCACCATCGAGCACCAAGGGGAAACTGGCTTTGGCTATTGGGAACCACTGCCAATTGCTGTGACTTTCGGTGGGGAAATTTTCAAAAATAGGATGCTTGGTATCAATCAGCAAGCCCATCGTGCCTGGCGACACCTCCTTGTTAGCATTTTCACAGATCGTACGGAACATTCGGTAATTCCAATAATCTGTCTGGAAGAGACCTGGGATTGTATTTTCAGGCTTGGTATTGGCATTAGGCATAAGCAGCACCTTCTCACCAAGGGAAAGAAGATTAATGGTCGCTTCGTCGAGGGTGTCAGCAATAATTACATTGCCTTGGAAATTCTCATCATCATTGGCCTCAGGAAATACCCATAAGGGGTAAGAATTATTATACCCATCGGCTTCCAATTCAAGAGTCAGGCGAGCCGCTTTGTCAACAGCCCCAACCCTTGGCTTAATTGTCCCAGCCTCAATCAGACCTATGCCTCCATTAGCAAAAGAGAGAGAACCTCGATCAATAACTCTTCCATGCGAATTCGACAATCGCCAATCCACCTTGTTGTTTTTGAGCTGGGCCCCAGAATAATTGGCTATCTTTATGGAGGCAGCAATCGGTTCATCTGCCTCCCAACAATATTTCTCTATAATTAGCAGGGGCACTACACGGTCGCAATGCTGACGCCAGAGAGTCGGAGTGATCAGACCCTTGCTATCCATAAATGCATCCAACATCCCCACATAAGCCGAGCCCTGACCCGGATAGTCCTGCAAATCGAGCAATTGGAAGCCTCCAAGGCCAGGTGTGCGCAGACACATCTCAGTATCTGCCTTATAGAGCAAAGCCGACAATGCCCCCGAGGCGCGGAAGAAATCCTCAGCTTGGCTGCCCATGCCAGCATCACGAAGTCGCTGGCGGAAAACCTCCATATTGCACGGAGTCAGCACTCCAGTGTATTTCTCTATCTCATTATAATTAGGATATACTTGGTATTGGCCTGTTTCATGGCTTATCACAGGCACTGGGCAGTCCTTAATGGCCCCCTCAAAGTTGGTTACTGTGTTGGGATACTCATGATTGATCAGACCTCCATCGTAAGCGTCGGCGAAAGAGAAGGAACCACGAGTATGGGTGTTGTATTCGCCCCACGCCTCGCCTCCGATGCGGCAAGTGGTGAGATAATCTTCACCCTCAAGATGACCATTGTAACCAAGGCTATTGTTGCTGCCATAGGCATAAAGGCGACGGTCGTCGATAGCACGGAAGTCATCTTTCAGGTAACGCCAGGTGTTAGGATCGCCCCAAAACTCATTGCCAAGTGCAAACATCACGAAGCTGGGATGGTTGCCATAAGCAAACTGAATGTCTTCACCTTCGCACCTAAGAAAATCCACCAACTGAGGATTATCACCGCTAAGCGAACCCCAGAATGGGAGCTCAGGCTGGAGATACAGGCCCTCAATGTCGGCAGCAGTAAAAGCAGCATCAGGAGGGCACCAGCTGTGGAAGCGAATATGGTTGATGCCATAATCCTTGCAAATCTGCATATATCGGCGCCAGCTTTCCACATCCATTGGAGTATGAGCAGTAAGCGGCCACACACAGGCATCGTGCTTGCCACGCAGAAAAGTCTTTATTCCATTTATGGTGAACTGTGTGCCATCAGTTGAGAAATCACGAAGTCCGAAATCTTGCTCTATCTCGTCCAATCCTACCAATTCTACCTTTAAGTGGTACATGGCAGGGTCAAACTCGCTCCAAAGCAAGGCATCAGGTCCCATTGGGTACTTTACCACATATTCGTCCTCGCCTGGAGTAAGCTCCATTTCTAATGGGGGCACCGAATGGGATGGGGTGCTGTTCCAACTTTCTGCACTAAGTCGCACTTTAGGCGCTTTAAGGCGATTGTTGTGGATAATGCGGAATCTTACTGTTGCAACTCGATTTTTAGCATCGGGATAGATGCGTACATCGGCTAAATGCACTGGTTCACGAGCTTCAAGGCTCATTTCGCCAATGATGCCGTTCCAGTTGGTCTGAGTGGATTCGGTGTAAGCATGGCTCGACTCATATAATTCTTGTGGCACCCCGGTGCTATTATCAATCTTAATTGCGATAGTGTGAGTACCACTGTCCTTAAGATGAGGTGTGAGGTCGAATTGCTGGGGGGTGCTAATATTATCGCTGCCTCCTGCAAAGGTGCCATCAATGTAGATTTGCGAAGGCTTAGTGCGCTCAAGGGTTAGCACGATGTCGTAGCCAACCCAATTCTCTGGTATTTCGACAGTGCGAGTGTACCAGGCAGGACCCACATAGCTATGCTTGCGCGACAGATGAGTGGTCTCGGTGCGATCAACCAGTGGATTGCCTTTGCCATTGGTATCAGTGGTGCCAGGCAGGCTTACTATGCCTTGGTAGTTTTCTATATTATCAAGGCTCAGGCGCCATTGGCCTGAGAGGTCTATGGTATGACGTTCGGCCTGTGCGCCAAGCGCACCCAAGCCCATTAACAGCAGAAATATCTTTTTCATTCTGCAAAATTACAAAAAAAATTGAGGGAACATAATTGGTGCGATATTTGTTGTAATTGAAATAGTGAAAGATACAGCAAATATCAACATTTAACCCAATATATATTATGGAAAAGATAGAACCTGGCAAGCATGTGAGCCTCATCTATGACCTCTATGCTATTGACGATGACGGCTCGCAAGAGCTGGTGCATCAGTCGGACCCTGAAGATCCCGAACAAATCATATTCGGTGTGACCCAAGGAGTGATTGAACCTCTGGAGAAAGCCCTGGAGGGGCTGAAGAAGGACGATGAGTTCAATGTAGTAGCCAATAGCAACGAAGCATTCGGCTCGCATGACCCAGAGAAAGTTTTAGAACTCGATAAGGATATGTTCTTGGTTGATGGCAAATTCGACGACGAGTTGGTAGCCGTGGGCAAATATGTGCCTATGATGACAGCCGACGGATATCGCATCAACGGCCTTGTATTGGAAATAACCCCTGATAAAGTAAAGCTCGACTTCAACCATCCACTGGCTGGCAAGACTATCCGCTTCAAGGGCAAGGTGCAGGAGGTGCGCGATGCCACCCCTGAAGAAATCCATCTGGCCACTAACCCCGGTGGATGCGGTTGTGGCTGCGAGCACGACCACTGTGGCGACGGCCATGACTGCCATGACCACGGATGCGGATGCGATGGCTGCAAATAAACTAAGATATAAGAAAATCAACGAAAGAACGAAAATCAACGAAAGAACCTAAAAATTCGTTGATTTTCGTTTTTTTCGTAAATTTTCGTAATTTTTTTGGTGATTTCAGAAATAATATATAACTTTGCACGGTCAAAAAACAACAAACTGACAAAAAGACATGACACGATTTTACGCATACTCGTTTTGCTATTTCTATTATTGCAATAGGAACGGGATGACGCGTGTCAATGGCATTTGATTGTTACATACTACCAGCATACCACGAATCCCGTTCCTACCCATGAGGCAAGAGCGGGATTTTTTAATAGGTTTAAGGATTAAGGTTTTGGGATTTAGACCAAAGACCAGAGACCAGAGAAGAAAATATATGAAACGCGTAACTATCCAGGGGGTGAGCGGATGCTTCCACGACGCCGCTGCCCGACAGTACTTCCACAACGAGGAGATTGAAACAATCCCCTACGACTCTTTCCCAGAGATGTTCGACTCTCTGGCAAGTGATGCATCGCTAATCGGTATCGTTGCTTTTGAGAATACCATTGCCGGAAGCATCCTTGCAAATCACGAACTGCTGCGCCAAAGCAGCCTGCGCATCATCGGTGAGCACAAGATGCGCATATCCCATGTGTTGTGCGCTATGCCTGGCGAAACCATCGATAGCATCACCGAGGTCAACTCCCATCCGATGGCGTTGATGCAATGTGAGCAATATCTGCGCCGTCACCCCAACATGAAGATGATTGAAAAATTCGATACCGCAGGCAGTGCAGCTGAGATAGCCCAAAACAAACTTTACGGCCATGCCGCTGTGTGCGGCGAATATGCCGCTAACCTCTATGGTCTTGAAATCTTGGAGAAAGGCATCGAGACCAACAAACGAAACTTTACGCGTTTTTTGATCGTAGCAGACCCATTGCTGGCCAACGAGATAGGTCCGAAAGAGAATGAGGTGAATAAGGCTTCTATAATGTTCACCCTTCCCCACACCAATGGAGCACTGTCGAAAGTGCTGACCATCCTATCATTCTACGATCTCAACCTCAGCAAAATCCAATCCACCCCAATCATAGGTCGAGAATGGGAGTACCGCTTTTATGTAGATTTAACATTCGATTCTATAGTACGTTATCACCAAGCCATTGACGCTATCCGCCCCCTAATCAACGATTTCAAATTCTTAGGCGAATACTGCGAGCGTCCCACACCGAAAGAAAAATAACAAGCAGAAAATAACATCTATGAAAGAGATTAAACCCGCCAACCGAGTTGGCAATATCCAAGAATACTATTTCTCAAAGAAGCTCAAAGAGGTAGCCGAGCTTAACCGCCAAGGCAAGGACATTGTATCGCTCGGAATCGGAGGCCCCGACCGAATGCCTGGCGACGATGTGATCGACACTCTATGCGAAGCAGCAAAGCAGCCCGACGCCCATAGTTATCAGCCATTCACTGGTCTGCCAGGGTTGAGAAAAGCCTACGCCGATTGGTACAAACGCAAATACGGAGTGGACCTTAATCCCGACACAGAAATCCAGCCGCTGATTGGTTCGAAAGAGGCTGTGCTGCATATCTCGCTCACTTTCCTCAATCCTGGCGACGGAGTGTTGGTGCCAAACCCAGGCTATCCCACTTATACGGCGGCATCAAAACTCGCTGAGGCTGAAATATACCCCTACGACTTGACAGAAGCCAACTGCTGGCAGCCCGATTTCGAGGCTCTGGAGAAACTCCCTCTCAATAAAATCAAGCTGATGTGGATCAATTATCCCCACATGCCCACTGGAGCACGCGCCCGAATGGGAACATTTGAAAAAGTGGTAGCTTTCGGGAAGAAGCACGGCATAGTAATAGCCCACGACAATCCTTACAGCTTCATCCTCAACGAAGAGCCAAAATCCCTGCTGCAAGTGCATGGAGCCAAGGAAATTGCCTTGGAGCTCAACTCTCTAAGCAAAAGCCACAACATGGCTGGCTGGCGCATGGGCATGATTGCCAGCAACCCTGAATTTATCAGCTGGTTTATCAAGGTAAAGAGCAATGTGGATTCAGGCCAATTCAAGCCCATGATGCTCGCAGCTATCAAAGCATTAGGTGCCGACGACGAGTGGTACCGAGGCATCAATGCCACTTATGCCGAACGCAGGTTAATTGCCGAAGATATCATGCGCGCCCTTGGTTGCACATTCGACCCCGAGCAAAGCGGAATGTTTCTTTGGGGACGCATCCCCGATGAGGCAGAGAGCGCCGAAGCAATTTGTGATGATGCGCTCTACAACAAACGAGTGTTTATCACCCCAGGCTTTATTTTCGGCAGCAATGGCAATCGCTATATCCGGGTAAGCCTCTGCGCTACCCCCGACAAATTGCGCGAAGCCCTACTAAGAATTACAAGCGACTAATTACACATGACAAATTAATACCAAAATATATATGACCGAATTACTACCCCTAATCCCAGAATCCTGGGATGTGAAGAAGCCCCTCATCATAGCCGGACCATGCAGCGCCGAGACAGAGGAGCAGGTGATAAGCACCGCCAAGGACCTTGCAGCCAATGGCATCAAGATTTTTCGAGCTGGCATCTGGAAGCCCCGCACTAAGCCAGGCGGCTTTGAAGGCATTGGCGAGGAAGGCTTGGCTTGGCTTATGCGCGTGAAAGAAGAGACTGGCATGAAGACTGCTACCGAGGTGGCCACCCATGCACATGTTGAGGCAGCTGCCAAAGCCGATGTGGATATGTTCTGGATTGGTGCGCGCACATCAGCCAATCCCTTCATGATGCAGGAAATTGCCGATGCCATCCAAGCCGTCGGAGCACAGGACAAACCTGTGTTGGTAAAGAATCCCGTTAATCCGGATCTTGAGCTGTGGATTGGTGCTCTGCTGCGCCTCTACAATGCAGGCGTTCGACATCTGGGTGCTATTCACCGAGGCTTCAGTGCCTACGGCAAGCATCTCTACCGAAACCTGCCACAATGGCGCATACCTATCGAGCTCCGGCGCCGCTACCCCAACCTGCCCATTATTAGCGATCCCAGTCACATGGGAGGCAAGCGCGAGCTGGTGGGTCCGCTGTCGCAAATGGCTCTCGACATGGGCTTCGATGGCCTTATTATCGAAAGCCACTGCGATCCCGACTGCGCTTGGAGCGACAAGGGGCAGCAAGTTAGCCCCGATGTGCTCAACTTCATCCTTAGCACACTGGTGATGCGCAATGAGAATGTGACCACAGAAAACCTGACTCTGCTGCGCCAAGAAATTGACCGTCTCGACAATGAAATTATCGAGACCTTGGCCAAGCGCATGGAAGTGAGCCGTGACATCGGCCAGTACAAGAAGGAGCATCACATGCCTATTCTGCAGGCCCAACGCTACGACACAATCCTCAGTTCGCGCGTGAAACTGGCCCAGGAAATGGGCATCGGCGGTGAATTTATGCGCATAGTTTACAGTGCCATCCACGAAGAGAGCGTACGCCAACAAATCGATGTATTCAACCAACACAATTAAATGACAAATGATAAATTACAAATTACAAATTACAAATTACAAATGGGCCCATTTGTAATTTGTAGTTTGTAATTTGCAACTTGCAATTTATGAAGATACTAATACTTGGTGCCGGCAAGATGGGATCGTTCTTCTGCGATGTGCTGAGCGACGACCATCAGGTGGCTATGTACGATGTGGATCCGCAGCGGCTGAAATTCACCTTCAACTGCGAGCGATTCATGACAATGGAGGAAGTTGAGGCCTTTAAACCTCAACTTCTAATCAATGCCGCCACAGTAAAATATACTATCCAGGCCTTCGAGAAGGTGCTGCCGCATCTGCCCAAGACCTGCATCATCAGCGACATCGCATCGGTCAAGACCGGGCTGCCCGAATTCTATGCCAAGAGCGGATTCGCATTTGCTTCGAGCCACCCGATGTTTGGCCCCACATTTGCCTCGCTCAGCAATCTGGCCAACGAGAATGCCATTATCATCACAGAGGGCGACCACATGGGCCGCATATTCTTCCGTGACCTATACAATCGGCTGGGGCTCCATATAGAAGAATACACCTTCAAGCAGCACGACGAGACCACAGCATACTCACTGGCCATTCCCTTTGCATCCACATTGGCCTTCGGGTCGGTGATGAAGCATCAAGATGCACCCGGCACAACCTTCAAGCGCCACATGGCAATTGCCAAAGGCCTAATGAGCGAAGATGACTATCTGGTGAGCGAAATTCTGTTCAATCCCAACACCCCGACCCAGCTCGATGGCATACTGAGCAAACTCACCGAGCTGCGCGAGATTGTGGTGCGACGCGACAGTGCAGCCATGCAGCAATTTCTGCATGAGGTAAGGCAAAATTTAAAATAATTGACACTGAGTGCACAGATAATTCAAAAATTATTATTATCTTCGCACTATGAAACCGAAAAACCGAAAAACCGATAACCATTGATTACCCTTACCGACATATCAAAGAGCTTTGGCGCGCTACAAGTGCTGCGCGGCATCAGCCTGGATGTCAACAAAGGCGAGGTGATTTCAATTGTCGGACCCAGCGGCGCAGGCAAGACCACCCTGCTGCAAATCATGGGCACACTCGATGCCCCTGACCGAGGCAAAGTGCTCTACGACGGCAAAGATGTGCTCAGCCTAAGCGACAAGGCCTTGTCGACATTCCGCAACCAAAATATCGGATTTGTGTTTCAGATGCACAGGCTGCTGCCTGAGTTCTCGCTTGCCGAGAATGTGGCAATGCCTGCCCTAATCGGAGGGGCCGACCGCAGCAAAGCCCATGCACGAGCTGTCGAGCTGTTGCAATGCGTAGGCTTGGCCGACAGAGCGGGCCATAAGCCCAGCCAATGCAGCGGTGGCGAGTGTCAGCGAGCAGCCGTGGCACGAGCATTGATCAACGAGCCCGCAGTAGTGCTTGCCGACGAGCCCAGCGGAAGCCTCGACAGCCAAAATCGCAAGGCCCTGCATCAGCTTTTCTTTGACCTAAGGCGCGACCTCGGAGCGACATTCGTAATCGTGACTCACGATGAGGGCTTGGCTGCTGACTGCGACCGAGTGATACACATGCGCGACGGACTAATTGAAAAAATCAAATAACCCAATGCATAAGAGCTTAGCCTACATATTATCGGCAATGTGCCTGGGCGCAATAGCCAGCTGCAGTGATGACGAGGGCAACCCCGAACAGAACAGCGGAGTATATGATTTCGTGACGCTCGACTCGAAGAGCAATGCAGGTTCAATCTTTACCCTGCAAAAGAGCGGAGACAGCGACCTCATCACTTACGAAAGTAGCTACACATTCGCCAACGACTCCACTCTGGCCGAAGGCGACCGCTTGATCATAAAGTATCTGCGCGATGGAGGCGAGCCATATACCTCGGGCAAAATCACACTGCAGGGATATCGCTATCTCGACAATTACCCACAGCAGATAGTCCGCGACACGGTGATGAACCTTGTCAATACCCCATCGGAGCCGATTAAGGTGACATCGCTCACTCGCACAGGCACATACCTCAACTTGCAAGCCCAGCTATCATGCCAAGTCACCTCAACTCCGAGCCTTTTCTGCCTCATTTCGAGCCAGGAAAAAGCAGACGATGAGGTGCCTCAGGTACGCATTGTGTACATTGCTTCACAGCCTGGCGAGAACTTCATGACCGCTTATGCATCATGGGATGTAAGTGCTCTGTGGAATCGCGAAACATGCCAAGCCATCGATGTAATCTACGAAACCCCTACGGGTCAAGAAGCCCAAACCTTTAAAAAACAATAACTAACTAATTACTAATAAAGCCACCGGTGTGACTGCTTCAGCTTCACACCCATTAATAACCAAATTTAAAAACTATGGCAGATCAACCCCAAAAGCAAGAGATAAAGATCCAACTCAGCCCAGAAATTGCCGCTGGCAATTACGCCAACTTCACCGTAATCTCACACTCGCCCAACGAGTTCTTCCTCGATTTCATCCAGGTAGTGCCCAACATGCCTGAGGCTCGCGTGCAAACCCGCGTGGTTATGGCTCCCGAAAACGCCAAGAACCTCCTCTTCGCCCTGCGCGACAGCCTCACAAAGTATGAGAATGTGTTCGGTGAAATCCAACATAAAGAGCCTAAGAAAGCCTAACCTCAGATGGTAAAGGAAAATAACCTGCAGCTATACAACTCGATGTCGAGGATGAAGGAATATTTCCGTCCCATTCATCCCGACCGGGTAGGAATGTATGTGTGCGGGCCCACCGTATATGGCGACGGGCATCTTGGTCATGCCCGTCCGGCCATCACATTTGATGTGGTGGCTCGCTACCTGCGACATCTTGGCTACAAGGTGCGCTACGTGCGCAACATTACCGATGTGGGCCATTTGGAGCATGATGCCGACGAAGGCGAGGACAAGATAGCCAAAAAGGCTCGGCTCGAACAGCTTGAGCCGATGGAGGTAGTGCAATATTATCTGACACGCTACCACCAGGCCATGGATGCGCTGAATGTGCTTCCCCCCTCGATCGAGCCCCACGCATCGGGCCACATCATCGAGCAAATACAATATGTGCAGAGCATTATTGATGCCGGCTATGCCTATGTGAGCGATGGATCGGTTTACTTCGATGTGCCCAAGTTCAACAAGGACTATGGTTATGGCAAGCTGTCGGGCCGCAACATCGACGAATTGCTAAGTGCCACACGCGACCTCGACGGGCAGAGCGAAAAGCACAATCCAGCCGACTTCGCCTTGTGGAAGAAAGCTGCGCCCGAGCATATCATGCATTGGCCGAGCCCCTGGAGCGAAGGGTTCCCAGGCTGGCATCTCGAATGTTCTACGATGGGTGAGAAATATCTTGGCGACACCTTCGATATCCACGGTGGCGGCATGGATTTGAAATTTCCCCATCATGAGTGCGAAATAGCCCAGTCGGTAGCTCACCAAGGCCATCCAGCCGTGCATTATTGGATGCACAATAATCTGCTCACAATCAACGGCACCAAGATGAGCAAAAGCCTCGGCAACTTCATTACCCTCGAAGAGTTCTTCACGGGCAATCATCCGCTGCTGACTCAAGCTTACTCGCCGATGACTATCCGATTCTTTATCCTCCAAGCTCATTATCGCGGCACTGTTGACTTCAGCAACGAAGCCCTCCAAGCTAGCGAGAAGGCTCTGCAGCGAATGCTCGAGGGCTACCGCCGTTTGCAAGAGCTGAAGCCTGGTGACAAGTCAACAGCCGACATTGCCGAGCTCGAACGCAAGTGCTACGAGGCCATGGACGATGACTTCAACACCCCAGTTCTCATAGCCAACCTGTTCGAGGCATGCAGCCTGGTAAATAAGATTAAGGACGGCAATGCCAGCCTTACCGCTGAAGACTTGGAGAAGCTCAAGAGCGTGATGAAGACATTTCTGGTTGACATTCTTGGAATCCGCACTGAGATGGCAGGCGATGGATCGAGCCAAAGCCTCAAGCCATTCGAAGAGGCTGTGGACCTGCTGCTTGAAATCCGCGCAGCTGCCAAGGCCAACAAAGATTGGGCTACCAGCGACCGTATCCGCAATCGCATGGCCGAAATTGGCTTTGATGTGAAAGATACCAAGAGCGGTGTGGAATGGAGCCTAAAATGAATCTTTCGTCTTAAGTCTTTGGTCTTTGGAACTTAAAGAATTAATACTGCAGAATTTACCTTATAGCCCCAATGGCCAGCAAGAGCTGGTCATTGGAGCTTTATCACGCTTTTGCTCGGCAGGGGCACCCGATGATGCAGTGTTTCTGCTTAATGGGTATGCAGGCACGGGCAAGACTTCGCTTTGCGGAGCCTTAGTCAAGGCACTGCCGGCCATAGGCATGAAGGCCGTTCTCTTGGCTCCTACCGGCCGAGCCGCCAAGGTATTTGCTGCATATTCGGGCCATCTGGCTTTCACCATCCACCGCCATATCTATAAACACACTGCACTGGCATCTCCCGACACCCCAATGGGAAGGCAGCCAGCCGAGAATAAGTGGACGAACACCCTGTTCATCGTAGATGAGGCATCGATGATTAGTTCGCAGGATGCAGGCAGCAATGTGCTTGAGGATCTCATCCATTATGTGTACACTGGCGAAAATTGCAAGCTGTTGCTTGTGGGCGACACGGCCCAGCTCCCGCCCGTCGGTTGTGAGTTTTCGCCGGCTATGAATCCCGACACTCTGCGCAGCTATGGCTTGCGAGTAAGCAGAGCAACCCTTACCGAGACTGCGCGCCAAGCAGCCCATAGCGGCATACTCTTCAATGCCACTTGGCTGCGTCGCGCCATGCGTCAAGAGCCCCTGCCCTTGCCTAAAATTGCTACTGAGGGGTTCGGTGATGTGCAGCTAATTGCTGCAGAGGACATGCCCGAAGACCTCTATAATGCCTACAACCGCGATGGCTTGCAAGAAACCATAGTGATTACGCGTAGCAATCAGCGTGCAACTGGCTTCAACCGCGAGATTCGCGGCAATGTGTTATATTTGGAGGAAGAGCTGGCAAAGGGCGAGTTGATTCTGGTCACAAAAAACAATTATCATTGGTCATCTAAAATCAAGGAACTCGACTTCATCGCCAATGGCGATGTGTTCGCCATTGAGCGAGTGCACGGCGTAGAAGAGAAATACGGCTTTAGATTTGCCGATGTCACCATGTCGGTACCCGAGACAGAGATTGCTTTCGATGCCAAGATTATGCTTGATTCGCTGGCGTGCGAAAATGCCTCAATTCCCCACGAGAGGTTGACCCAGCTTTATTATGCCATTATGGAGGATCCCGAGCTGTTTGGGCCCTATACCCCAGCTGACGCGCGGCTCAAAGCATTGCGCTCTAACCCTTACTGGAATGCTTTGCAGGTAAAATATGCCTACGCAGTAACCTGCCATAAGGCGCAAGGCGGCCAATGGAAGAATGTATTCGTGGATATGAGCTATATCCCAGCTGAAGCCATGGGGTTGGAATTTTATCGCTGGCTCTACACTGCGGTCAGCCGAGCCCGCACTAATCTTTATATCATTGGTTTCAATCTGAATCAATAAGTATTTTTGAGGTTTGTCGATATGTAAGTACTAAAAAAACTTAAACATTTGGTTGATCCAACCAAATGCAGTAATTTTGTACTTTACACTTATAATTAACCATTTTGACGATGAAGAAATTACTGCTTTTTGCTGTGTGTGGCCTATCAGGCATAGCATCAGCCAATGCTATTGAGCCACAAATTTATCCTGACTTTGTAATCAACTGGATATCTTCAGGGGGTATTTGGGCTGGCAGCACTTATTATGGCGAGATGGCCTTGATCAATCTGCAAACCGGGGAAATCGTAACCCTTGGCGATGGCAGCGATGACAACTATGCATCGCCAGGCATGGGCAATTATATTAGCGACAATGGCATATTCGTGGGCGGTGCCGATTACGACGGCGAACAAGCCAACTATTACAAAGACGGTCAATGGGGAGTGCTCCCCACAGGCAAGGAGGATGTGTACTCCAACTTTGCACAGGGCATAACGGCTGACGGCAGCCGCATTTGCGGCCAAGTGGGGCGCACAGCCTTCAGCATGGATGCCAACGAGGCCATGTCAACCCCAGTAGTGTGGTATGCTAACTCCGATGGGGGCTATGATGCCTATATCGAACTGCCTCACCCAGGAGTTGATATCGAGGGTATGGCTCCGCAGTATGTAACAGCGGTGGCCATCAGCGATGATGGCAAGAAAATTGTAGGGCAAGTGCGTTCTAATTCCGGCCGCTACAATCTGCCAATCCTCTATCAGGAGCAGGCAGACGGCACATGGGAATATCGCTATCTGTGGCCTTTCTCGCTCGATGGTGTTGAACTGCCTGATGCGCCTGGCGAAAAACCCGATGCACCTTATGCCCCCGACTTTATGGATCCCGATATAGCAGAGCAATACGAAGCCTTGGCCGAAGAGGGTGAATATCTCGACCCCAAAAATTGCATGACCGAAGAGCAGTATGCGGCTTGGCTTGCTGCATGGGACGAATATTTCATCCTTGACAATGCTTGGTGGGAAGCTTATGCAGTATATGTGACCGCTATGGAGGAGTATATCGATGTGCCAAGCTTCACATTCAACAATATCATGATTTCGGCCAATGGTCGATATGTAGTATCCACTGATATTGATTATGATGAATTTTATGCCTATTGCAATGTGTATATCTGTGACACTGAGAATGGCGACTCATGGGTAGCAAAGGCTGCGCCCGACCTGGCACTCCTGGCCACCTACGTTGGCAACAATGGCGAAATTTTGGCCTCTACGCCAAGCTACGACACTTTCCGCATGGCTTATATTTGCAATGGTATTAATGGCAGTTTCGTGCCTCTGCAGGATTACATCCAGCCGCGCAATTCAGTGTTGTATTCTTGGATGGATCAGAACATGCGTCATGACCATCCCACCGAGGATTACTCTACAGTGGAGAATGGCTGGTGCATCGGTACTGTCTGTGCCAGCGCTGACCTGAAGATGCTCGCTTCGTGGGAAGCTAATGCTTGGGACGACACCGCCAGCAGTTACTATTATTCCTATCTCCTTCCTATGGACGCCACCACAGCCATCACCAGTGTATCTGTTGAGAGCTCTGCCGAAGGCCCTGTTTACAATCTCCAAGGCATTCGAATGACCGAACCATTGGAAGCCCTTCCCTCAGGCCTCTACATCACCAATGGCAAAGTAATCAAAAAATAACCATATTTGAATTTCTTAATTAAAGGGTGCTGCCTCCAGCACCCTTTAATTTTACTCTCAAAAACTTATATATCAAATACCTTATTTTCTAATTAATTATAATTTGATATTGGGAGATTTTTGCTATATTTGCAGTCTAAATCAAAGATCTAAATCAATTTACACGTGAAATGAAATCCTACGTCAACTATTTGTTTGCTGTTGTGATGGCAGCTATGGCTGTCAGCTGCTCACAACCTAAGCCCGAAACTGCCGAAGAGCAGTTGGGAACCGAGGCGTTTGTGCGCGTTAGCGGTGAGTATCTAATCGAGCCAAATGGTGACACCCTCTTCATCCAAGGAACCAATCTGGGCAACTGGCTCAATCCCGAAGGCTATATGTTCGGCTTTCGACGCACCAACTCGCCCTGGATGATCAACGACATGATATCACAACTTGTCGGGCCTGACGAAGCTCGAGCTTTCTGGGCACAGTTCAAGGAAAATTACATCACTCGCAAAGACATTGAATTTATAGCTGAGCAAGGCGCTAACACTATCCGCTTGCCATTCCATTACAAACTCTTCACCAACGAAGATTACATGGGCATTAACAATCCCGAAGAAGGCTTCGCAAGAATCGATTCGGTGGTAAATTGGTGTCGGGACAACAATCTCTATCTAATTCTTGACATGCACGATGCTCCTGGCGGACAGACTGGCGACAACATTGACGATAGCTATGGCTATCCTTGGCTGCTCGACAGCGAAGCCTCGCAGCAACAATTCTGTGAAATATGGCAGAAGATTGCCGATAGATACAAAAATGAGCCCGTGATCCTTGGATATGAATTGATAAATGAACCAATAGCTCCCTATTTCGAAAATGTGCCCGAACTAAATGCCAAGCTCGAGCCCCTGCACAAGCGCGCTGTAACTGCCATTCGAGAAAAAGACAAGAATCATATTATCCTGCTGGGCGGAGCACAATGGAATGGCAATTTCGACCCCTTCACAGATTGGAAATACGATAACAAGATAATGTACACTTGTCATCGATATGGTGGCGATCCCACCAAGGGCGCTATTCAAAATATTATCGATTTCCGTGACAAAACCGGCTTGCCGATGTACATGGGCGAGATTGGCCACAACACAGATGAATGGCAGGAGGCTTTCTGCCGCACGATGATTGACAACAATATTGGCTACACATTCTGGCCCTACAAGAAAATCCACGATTCATCGTGGGTCGGCATAAATCCCCCAGCCCAATGGGATGAGGTAATCGTGGCTTTCTCAGAAGCTCCCCGTGGCACCTATCAAGAAATCCGAGATGCACGCCCAGATCAAGCTTTGGCTCGACAGCTTCTCCATGCTTATATCGACAGTTGCCAATTGCAATACTGCACTCCGCAAACCAGCTATATCAACAGCCTCCTACTCCGTAAGGACAGCCTTTAGGTAAGACACCAAAAGAAAGCGGCTGATAACCGAGGGATTATCAGCCGCATAGTGTCGCATTAGTGGAGTATAGCGGACTCGAACCGCTCACCTCGACACTGCCAGTGTCGCGCTCTAGCCAGATGAGCTAATACCCCGATGGTTTTGTCAAAGCCACTTGGTGAACATGCTCACATGTGACAATTTTGACGTTGCAAAGGTAGGCAGAATTTTTGGGGTGACAAAATTTTTTAAGAGGAAATGCTGGATTTTCTACAAAATTTAACATTTAATTAGGATTTATATGTGTAACTTTGCGGAGAATCCCTGCAGGGGGCTGACAGAATCCTGTAGGGCTAACAGAATCCCTGCAAGGCTGACAGAATCCCTGCGGGGCTGACAGAAACACAAAAACTGCAAAGACACCAAAATATTTTACTTTTCTCTGCCGTGAAATATAACAGTTTGATGATATTATTGCTGAGCATAACGCTCAGCGGGGTTATAGGATGCAAAGCAAAAGTGCCTTATGGCTCGGAGAACTCAGAGTGCTCGGAGTACTCGGAGTACTCGGAGAACTCTGAGTACTCTGATGACCAAGAGGTCATGCTGCGCTTAGGCACTGACCGCACTGAACTACACCTTGACTCCCTAAAAGACAAGCGAATTGGCCTTTTCACTAACCATACTGGGTTGATGAGCAATGGCACTCTGACTGCCGACATGCTTCTCGATAAAAATATCAATCTCAAAGCCATCTTCTCGCCCGAACATGGCTTTACAGGGACAGCCGACGCAGGCGAAGCTGTAGGGAGCAGCCAATACAGGAATGTGCCAGTAGTCTCGCTTTACGGAAAAGGACACGCCCAGGCTATGAGCCAAGCCATGAAGGATTTGGATGCAATTGTAGTTGACATTCAAGATGTAGGCCTCAGATACTATACCTATTATTGCACTATGCTCGAACTGATGGACGAGGCTGCTGCCACTGACAAGAAATTCATTGTGCTGGATCGACCTAATCCCAACGGAATGTATGTTGATGGTCCAATCCTCGACATGAAGCTCAAAAGCGGCGTTGGCAAGCTGCCCATCCCCATAGTCCATGGAATGACCCTTGGGGAATTAGCACAGATGATCAACGGCGAAGGTTGGCTAAAGAACAAAGCCAAGGCCGATCTATTGGTTGTGCCATGCGAGGGTTACACCCACCAGACTCGCTATCAGTTGCCAGTGCCACCCTCCCCCAACCTTGCCACGATGAAGGCTGTCTATCTCTACCCCTCGCTCTGTTATTTCGAGGGCACAAAGGTTAGTCTGGGCCGAGGCACCGATAAGCCCTTCCTTATCTACGGCCATCCTGCTATGCGCGATGGCAAGCATACATATGAATTTACACCTGAAAGTCGCCCAGGAGCAAAGAATCCGCCACTGAAGGGCCAGCATTGCTATGGCATTGACCTAAGCACCATCAATGACGAGGAAATCATAACAAAGGGAATCAACCTGGATTACCTGATTGATGCCTACCGCGCAACAGGAGGCGACGATTTCTTCACCAATTTCTTCGAACTGCTGATTGGCCGCAGCGACATCCGACCAATGATTGAGGCTGGCAATACCAGCGAAGAAATTCATGCCACCTGGGCCCACGATGTGGAAAAATTCAAACAACAGAGAAGCAAATACCTAATTTACCCCTAATGATGTCAACACCGATAATAGTAATCATTACCATAGCCGCTTACTTCGCCCTGCTTTTTGTGATTTCATGGATAGCGAGCCGAGGCAGCGACAACTCAACTTTTTTCACTGGCAACCGCAAGGTCCCCTGGCCGCTCGTGGCACTTGCCACTATGGGTGCAGCCATCTCGGGGGTAACCTTCATATCTGTGCCTGGCATGGTGGCCCACAAGGGTTACAGCTATCTGCAAATGATGCTTGGGTTTATGGTAGGATATGTGCTGATAGCCTATGTGTTAGTGCCACTTTTTTACAAGCGCAACCTCATATCCATCTATGGCTACATCGAGGAGCGATTCGGAACCGTAAGCTACAAGACGAGTGCCTGGATATTTTTTATCAGCAAGATGCTCGGCGCAGCGGTGCGTTTCTTCGTGGTGTGCGCAGTGCTGCAGCTCTTAGTTTTCGGTCCGCTCCACATCCCATTTGAATTCAATGTAATAGTCACGATCGCCCTTATCTGGCTCTATACGATGCAAGGAGGGGTAAAGACAGTGCTCTGGACTGATTCGCTCAAGAGTTTCTGCCTGGTGGCGTCAGTAATACTCTGCATCTTTTTTGTGTCGCAAAATTTGGGCTTCGGCGTAAAGGATACCATCAGTGCCATCTCCAGCCACGAAACGAGCCGAATTTTCTTCTTCGACAATCCATCCTCGAGCCTCTATTTCTGGAAGCAATTCATCGCAGGCGTGTTTTTAGCATTGGCAATGACTGGCCTTGACCAAGACATGATGCAGCGCAACCTCGCCTGCGAAAATGCCAAGAAGAGCCAAAAGAATATGATTGTGGCATCAGTCACTCAATTCATTGTCATAAGCTTGTTCTTGGCCTTGGGTACACTGCTTATGCTCTTCCTTGAGCGCAATCAGATAGCATTGCCTGAAAAGACGGATGATATCTTTGGCATGGTAGCCAACCACGAGTCGATACCCACAGTGGTGCTTGTGCTTTTCATCTTGGGCTTGGTATCGGCAGCATATTCGGCAGCGGGGTCGGCACTGACATCGCTCACCACATCGTTCACGGTAGATGTCCTTGGGGCTCATAAGACTGCCGACGAAGCGCGGCTCACACGCATACGCAAGTCGGTGCATTTGGCCATGACCGTTGTGATGGGCGTGGTAATCATTATATTTTATTATATCAGCAGCCAAGATGCAATCTCTGCGGTATATACCTTGGCTTCTTACACTTATGGGCCGATACTTGGGCTCTTTGCTTTTGGAATGTTGTGCAAAAAGCCCGTGCGTGACCGCTGGGTGCCAACGATATGCATTGCAGCTCCAATCTTGTCATGGCTGCTGCAGTGGACACTCCATCAACTCTACGGATATGAGACGGGCTTCGAGCTCCTGCTGATGAACGCCGCCTTCACCCTCCTCGGCCTAACCTTGATTTCGACAGAAACACAGTTATGTGCCTGCGGCGCTGACAAAAACACAAAAACTACATGATATGGCGAGAGATAATTTGAGCAAGTATATTTGGCTGTTGGATACGGTGAGAAGGCATGGGCGCATTACGCTCCGCGAAATCAACAAGCTATGGCAAAAGTCGGACCTCAGCAACGGTGATCCGCTGCCACGCCGATCGTTTTTCAACTACAAGCAGGCCATCCAGGACATTTTCAATATCAACCTCGAGTGCGACCCCAAGACCTATGAATACTATATCGACGGCATCGATGAGCACTCGGCATCCAATGTAGATTGGATGCTCAACTCGGCTGCCACCAACAGCATCATATCCTCGGCTACCGACATCAGCCACCGCATCTTCCTGGAGGATGTGCCGTCGGCTCGCGAGCACTTAGCCATCGTGACCCAGGCCATTCGAGGCAACAATACACTACGGTTCGACTACCACAGCTATTACCGCAGCCTCCCCAACCGAGGAGTGGAAATAGAGCCCTATTTCGTGAAGATTTTCAAGCAGATATGGTATGTAGTAGGCCGCAATATCAAAGAGGACAAGATCAAGACCTACGCTCTCGACCGCATGACCGATGTGACACAGACCAGCGAGACATTTGAAATGCCTGAGGATTTCGACCCAGCAGAATATTTCCGCTATGCCTTCGGCATCGTGGTTGACAAGGGTGAGCCCAAGGATATAAAGCTGCGAGTAGACTCCACCACAGCCAAATATCTTCGCGCCTTGCCCTTGCACCACTCGCAAAGGGAGATGGTGCATGATGATTTTTCGATCTTTACTTACAAGATGCTCGTCACCAACGACCTGGTGGCCGAGCTGCTGAGCCGAGGCGCGCAAATCACGGTGCTGGAGCCTCGCGAACTCCGCATCCGCCTCCAATCCGAACTCAAAAAAGCCCTCGACAACTACCAATAAGGTTTTATTTTGTTATAGTGGAGTAAAATTATTACTTTTGCAGTAATTCTTAACACTTAACACTTAACACTTAACACTTAATACTTAACACCAACCGAGAATATGGCAAAGATGCTGATTGTGGTGGATCCACAGATTGATTTTATAAGTGGCAGCCTGCCAGTGCCAGGGGCACAGGCAGCAATGAATGCTTTGACAGAATACTTATTAGAGAATGGTCATGATTACGCTTGCAAGGTGGTGACATGCGATTGGCACCCCCACAACCATTGCTCATTCACCGAAAATGGAGGCCAATGGCCTCGGCATTGCGAACAGCATACCGAGGGCGCAGCCATTTACGCCCCAATCGTTGACGCACTCTATGCCTCGGATGGACCCGTGGAAATACTGACCAAGGGCGACGACAGTGCCAAAGAAGAATATTCAGTATTCCAAAATCCAGCCTCGGCCAAGAAAATCGAGGAATTGGCCCAGCGGTGGCATGTGACCGAAATAGACATCTGCGGCTTGGCTGGTGACGTGTGCGTGGCCAATACCTACGAGGATTCTTGCCGCGTCTTCCCACAAGATACCATAAAAGTCCTCGACAAATTCTCTCCCAAACTTAGTGCCTAAACCATTTGTAATTTGTAATTTGTAATTTATTTGTATTTCGTGCCTCGTATTTTGTATTTCCCCAAATGGATCCGATAATCAAGCATTTTACTGACGACGACCTCTACAAATTCACTATGTGCTGCGCCGTCATCGACAACTTTCCTCGCGCACAGGTAAAATATCAATTCACTGACCGCAACAACCTTGTTTACCCCGCAGGCTTCGCCCATGCCCTGCAAGAGCAAATCGAAGCCTTACAAGACTTGCGCATCACCCCCGAGGAAATCGACTTTATGCGCAAGCGCTGCACCTATCTGCCATCATGGTTTGGCACTTACCTCCAAGGCTTCCGCTACGACAGTCGCTGGGCTCATGTTGAGCAGGACGCATCGGGCCACCTACATATCGGCTTCGAGGGAGCTTGGGGTGATACCATACTTCTCGAAGTAAAGGTATTAGCCACTATCTCGGAACTCTATTACCGCATGACGGGCCAAGCCAACACCATCGATTACGAAGATTTCTATCGCCGCAGCTACGCCAAGGGCGAGCGATTGCTCGAAGCCGGATGCAAATTCTGCGATATGGGCACAAGGCGACGAGCTTCGTTTCATGCCGAGGATGTGCTGGTTCAGGCCATGAAGGATTGTAACGAAAGCAGCGAGTGGCCAGGAGCCTTCACTGGCACCAGCAATGTATATCTGGCTATGAAGCATGGCTTGAAGCCCATCGGCACTATGGCCCATGAATTTGTGGCAGCGATCGGTGGCATGTACGGCCCCCAGATGGCCAATCACATAGCCATGGAGCAGTGGCGTCATACCTATCGCGGAGCCCTGGGCACATTCCTCTACGACACCTACGGCTGGGAAATTTTCAGCCTCAACTTCTCCGAGGACTTTGCCAACCAGTTCAAGGGCCTGCGCGTAGATAGCGGCGACAACCACGAGCAACTGATGAAGATTGTTGACAAATATCGCAGCCTCGGTGTTGACCCGCGTACAAAGCAAGTGATATTCAGCAACGGCCTCAGCACCGACGACGCCCTTGAGATCCAAAGCTATGCGCCCCAGTATTGCCAGCCATCATTTGGCATCGGTACCCACTTCACCAACGACTTCCCAGGCCTGCGGCCAATGAATATAGTGATCAAGCTGATCGCAGCCAAAATTACGGAAAGTTGGACATTCTACAACGAAACCTGCAAAATCAGTGAGGATGCCGGCAAGCACACGGGCAACTCCGCCGTGGTGCGCCGCTTTATGGAGGCCTTGCACATGAAATAGGCCAAATTGTTAAATACGCAAATAATTTTACCTAAAACACTTGTATATTAGGAATTTTTTGTAACTTTGCGTATAAATGCTGTTCTTTCGTCGAGAATAGCGGCTTCTTTCGTTATGATAGCCACTTTGCTAAAATACTCAATCGGCAGTCTCTGCTGGGGCTTACTGTTGGCCTCGGCCTTGACCGCATTGGTAGTGTTGGCAGTCAGGGCAGCCAATAAGGGCGGAGCATTTACCCCCCCCCTATAAGTGGCTGATAATCATAGCCTTATATCTAATCCTAATTTTCAATTGCACACTTATCAGCGGAGCCTTTGCCATCAAGGGCACCGTGGAGGATGCTGAAGCCTTCTTGGTGGAATATGTTGAATCCACCGTGACCTCGGCCCAGGATGCCATGTCGAGCCAAGAGGCTCAGGCACTTGTAGATGAAGTCACTGGCCACTATCCTGTGCTGCAAAGATTTACCGATGGTCTCAATCTCAATGGAGCCACCGCAATACAGGTGCCTCGCCTAATTTGCCAAAATTTCAGAGATTCCCTGAATAGCTATATTCTGCAGAAAAGCCTATGGAGTATCGGCTTCATAGTAGCTGCTCTGCTGCTTCTGATATTGATTCCAGAAAAGAAAACTGCTAACCATTCGAGGCGCGCCCTGCCTGTGCGCCCCGCCCAAGCGCGCAGAGCTGGCACCCGCACGGCTCCGCGCCGCACGTCGTTTTAATTAAATAATACCACGAATTATATATGGAGAATACCATTTTTGTAGGATTGGGAGGCACAGGAGGCAAGATCCTGCGTGCCATTAAGATGAGGATGTTCGAGGAGTATCCCACGGCTGAGCAGCGCCGACGGTTGCCAGTGTCGTTCCTCTACGTCGACTCTACCGATGAAATGATGCCTAAAGAAGGCAAGCCCCACCCCGACTTCAAGGTAATGGGCCAGGACGCATCATTCACAGCCAATGAATTTTTCAATATCAAGAGCGTAGATGTAACCTACATTCTTGACCATATCGACAATTATCCCTCGCTTCGCGGAATTGTAGGGAATGTGGAGGATGTGCGCAATGCCATCGGCGCCTTAGGAGCCGCCGCTGGCCAAAAGCGCCGTGCTGGTCGCCTGCTGTTTGCCGTGAATGCCAAGGGCTATGTCAATGCCTTGCAAGCCGCCTACTCTAAGTGCGCAACTATCAGTGGCGAGCAGGGATCCAACAACATATTCATCTTTGCTGGTTTGTCGGGTGGCACTGGTTCTGGCTCGATTGTGGATGCCATTGTGCAGGCTCGCAAGACTTTTCCCGATGCAGTGATTATGGTATATGCCATGATTCCCGAAATGAATCTACCCAAACCCAATATGAACGGCGAAGGCCGCTATTACCCAAATGGATATGCGGCCTTGAAAGAACTCAATGCCCTGCAGATGGGCATTTGGGAGCCACAGGACGTGACTGGCACTGGAAAAGCAAAGCTCTACAAAGACCGCTATTACGGCGTGGCACAGGGTATCTCCCTATACTCAAATGTCAACGAGCACGGCCTTAGCGTGGATTCATTGAAGGAACTACCAAAACTGATTGCAGACGTGGTGTTCCACCGCGTATTCCACACCGACGTGCAGACCGATGCCGGACAGGAGCTCGAGCGCGCCTTCAGCTTTGAGAACTGCCTTGGCTCTGCCATGGAATATGACGAGACTGCTCCTGAGGACAGCTTCATGCAGCACCGCATCCGCACAAAGAAGATAAACGTGCCTGGCATCAAGCGCATCATGTACCCTGAGCTGCGAATACTCAAGCATATCACCTACACCACGGGCGAAAAGCTGTTGCGACAGTTCAAATACAACAACTGGCGTGATGACCTGGGATTTATCGACGAAGAGCTCAACAAAGATTACCGCGCAGCATATCTCAACCAAAACGTGCTGTCAGGGTGGATGCTCGATGAGCCGCATCTGATACTCGAACGCAAAATCCTCAACTCCGACCCAGATTTCGTAACTTTTGCGGAATACTGGAAGGAACAAATCCAATATTGGTCAGAAACCGCCAACGAAGCTGATTGCCCACTCATCGAACTCGACCGCCTGATTGGCGAGATATTCAATATGCGTTTCCAAGAGCAGGAAGTCGGCGTGGAAGGCTTCTACCGTGGCAAGACTAAGGCTATCCCCGATATGGCTCGCGAGATCCGCCGTACCATCGAGCGTGACCTATTCGATCGTTGGCGCCAAGGCGATGTGTCGATTGTGGAGCTGATCAAGGTGTCGAAGCTCATTGCTGAGCGCGTGGGTGAAATTCGCAAGAAAATAGAAGAAGCCATCGTCAACGAAGAGCAAGCTTACAAGGACTTCCAGAAGAAATGCGAAGAAAACATTGTGGAATGGAAGAATGTGGGTGTGTTCAACAAGTTTGTGATGGGCAAGAAAAAGGCCATCTATGCTGAGCATCAGACCGACCTTCAATACCTCTACGAATCGAAGACCCGCAAGGTAGCTCTGCAATTTGCCAAGGCTCTCGCAGCCCGCATTGAGAATGAAATTGAGCAGATGAATGTCGGCATCTCAGAGTTTGGTCAGGATGTCACGGATGCTATTGAAGCAATAGAGAACCTGATCAATGCCCAGCGCAAAGTCAACAAGGGACTTGAGGACATGCGCGGAGCCATCATCGAGGTGTGCGAGGACGAGGCTATGGTAGTGTTCGAGAAATCGCTCAACACCGACCGACAAGAGATGGCAATCATGGCCAAGCAGATGCGCGAGGCCATCCTGCCCGAGGGCGACTTCAAGTCGTTCGGCTCTTTGGCCGACCAGCTTAACATTGATAATTTCATCGACGCTTTCGACTTGCAGCTGTCAGAAATCGTGCAAATCAAGCACGACGAGCGAGTGGCCAAGGAACAGCGCATCTTAGGCCTCAACATCCTGGCCCAGTTGATGCAGCAGATCACCGATGATTCGCAAATCAAGCAGTTCGCCCACAAGATTATCCATCAGAGCGGCACCTTGCTGAAGCTGGCCGACGACGAGCTGGGACTTCCCATCCGCAACAACATGAAGAAAACTGTGATGAACAACAAGACCATATTCATCGCAATTCCTCCAGCCGAGAACGAAGCCCAACAGAAGTTTGTTGACAAGCTCGAAACTGCCCTCAAAGAGTCGATTCCGCAGGATGGCGTGGTCACAAACATTGTATTTGAAAAGACCACGGCTCGCCGCGACGAAATCACAATCCTAACCATCAACTATTGCTTGCCAATGCGAGCCATCGAATGGCTGAAAACCTACCGCGAGCGTTACGAGGAATTCTTGAAGCCCTACGGCAAGGTTGACCGCGCCAATGCCATCCTGCTGCATGGCGAGGCACTTGGCGAATATGCCCCCGACCTCTATGCCAAGAGCTCCAAAGAAATAGAGAAGATTCTGCAAGACCGCGAGAAAGAAAAGGCAAAAACCGAAGAGCCGAAGACTGTCACTACCCCAGCTCCAGGAGGATCAAGCGATTCTCCTCTGCCCAAGGTAGAGATGTACGTGAATATCGGCGGTCAGCCAGCTGGCCCGTTCGACATGGAGAAACTCAAGGGCCTGGTAGAAGATGGTACCCTTACGAAGCAAACATTCGTATGGTGCGACGGCATGCCGCAGTGGGCATTTGCTGGCGATGTTGACACACTCAAGGTACTGTTCATGCCCAAGATGCCGCCGATGCCTAAGATGCCTCCTATGCCTAACATGCCACCTATGCCCCCATCAATGTAAAATCATAACTTACACACAGATATGGCAACAAAGAAAACCAATCTCAATCAATATGGCATTTGCACCAACAAGGGCAAATGCCACTTGGCTGATTCGCGCGAACGTCAAGAGATACCCCTCAACAAGCCGTTTGTTTGCTCCAATCCCGAATGTGGCAAGCCACTGATGAAGGTGGCACCTCCCAAGCCAAAGGGCAAAGGCAAGGTGCTGTGGCTAATCATCTGCATCGTAGTGTTGGCTGGGGCCATCACTTGGGCGCTTATTGCCCTCCTCGGCCACAATGGAGAGACTGTGGAACAGGAGCCACTGAACCCAGGTTATCAAAACACTGACAGTTTGACTATGGTACAACCTGGTCCAGAAAGCGGAACAGCTGACGTTTCAGAGGAAACTGACAGTCTGACTTTGGTGGCCGAACCGGAAGAGCCTGCGGAAGAAGCAGTAGAAGAACCCGCACCTGCAACTACATCTACTACAACCACCGCTCCTGCCAAGCCTTCGATATCAGTGCCATTTGGCACCTATTCAGGCCCAGCCAACGGACTTGACGGTGAAATCCGCGTGACTCGCGCTTATTCTCTCGACCTGCGCAATGCCGCTCACGAAACTCTCGAGCTCCAGCCTGGCGATGTGATTACAAAGACTAAGTTCAAGAATGGCGAGTTGGTAGGCGGCTACTGGAAGAGAGGCTCCGAGGCCCGCTCGTTCCATCGTTGATGCATGAGTCTCATACTCTCCACTATAAAGGCGTCCTTGGTCCCGCTGCTTATGCTCCTATGCCTGAGCAGCGGGCATGCAGGGAATGTGGCAGAATATCGCAGCGATATTCTATGTGAGATTTCCAAAGCCATTGGCTTAACTCCAGAATGGGGGCGCGATACCACTCTGGTGATAAAATACAAAAACCGAGAAGTGGCCTATCGCATTGAGAATGATGAAATTGGCCATATTGGCTATAGGATTTTTACCGACAGTCTGCATGGGCATATACCCCAGGTGACACGCGACTTTGTGGAGAGATACTGGCTTGAGCTGACCCTGTCAATGGTGAGGCTAAAGACAGTGGAGACACAGATGGCAGAGGATGGATTCATATTTGTCCATGGCAACCTTGGCTCAATCGACGCGATTCAGTCCCAGCCCAGCCTCACGCTCAGCACTAACATCACCCCGCACCGAGCATCGATGCAGTGGGGCGACCCAGAAGCTCCCGTCTGCACCATAGAATTCCCCATTAATCAGGAGCTGATTCTTGGACAAAAGATGATCGAGCGCGACCGCCGGCTCCCTGAGCAGATAGCCAAATGGCAATGCCCCGACTCCATAGCCCCTCAATGCCGAATTGAAGAGCTGACCCCAAGCGACTCGATCGAGGGCTTGCAAGTGCAGAACCAAGGCAGCTATCTCACTGAATACCTGGCAGCCGACCGATATTTTATTATTGAAGATGGCAATGTGATGCCAGTATTTGAACCTGCTTTTCTGTGCGAAAGCCTAAAGAATCTATTTAGCGGCATTGACATTCCCCAGGCCAAGAACATCAGTCTGCATCTTCGGCACCAAATTTTCGGCCTTAAAGAGCAAATCATCGATACAGATGTGCGCCAATGGGTAGGCTGTTGCATGGCTCAGGGATGCAAGCCCTATACGGGCGTAATTTCGATTGGCCATGAGGGCGAGAATCTGGCTGATATGCTGATTATAATGCACAACGAGGCTGCTGGTTACAACCACGTGCTGCGCCTGACCATCGACATTGAATCTGTAGCCTCAGGACAAGGGCAAGCCGATGGGCGATTGAACGCCTACGTGCCCTCGTCAAACATCAAAAACCTTTTTAAAGATCAACAATGGTAAACCTAAGGAAAATACTTTCGCTCGCTACCTGCATAGCCCTGAGCACACTGATTGGCGCTGCGCAGGACGAGGCTAAATCGTTCTCTAAACAGATGAACGAGCTAAAGCGCAGCGGCGATTACGTGTACGCCGAGGCAACTGCATCGACCGAGGCCGATGCTAAGGCTGCATGTGCCGACCTGCTGAAGATTGAGATTACCAAAGAATTATCGGGCAGCGACGACAAGTCGCAACAAATCATCAAGGATGTCTCGGATTTCAACATCGAATATCTTACTCAGCCTCGAGGCGAGTTGGTGCGTGTGTTTGGATATGTGAAGAAGAGCGATATCGGAGCGGAGTCTTCTGCCAAGGAAACTCTAGCCCAAGAAACTACTGTCGCTCAGCCTGCAATCAGCCAACCAACTGCAACCCAGCCAGTTGTAGCTGAGCCAACAACCCAAACCGATATTCAGCTTAATACCACTGACCAAGGCTTGGCCAAATGGCAGATAGATATGATCCAGACTGTAGCCGAGCAGCCCACCAAGATGAAAGCCAAAAACGTACTCAACCGATATAAGAATCAAAACAAGGTAAAGCGCCTCGGCGACAACACCGCTGCCAATCCGCGCCCAGCCGACACTTTCTATATCTACTATGGCGCTGACGGTGCGCCAGTGGCCCTGCTTGCCCCGGGCAGCGGCGATGCTCGCTACGACTTCTTCACTGGCTCCACTGCCAATGCCAGCCAGTACAGCGGTCTGGAGCACTTATGGTTTCAAATCTCCAAATAATTCAATATTATGAATTTTCTGAAATACACAGCTCTCACCTTGCTGCTATCGCTGTCCTTCGCCACCCCATGGGCGCAGGACGAGGTGACATTTGAATTTGACACCAACGATGGCATTGATTCAAGCATCCCCGTAAAGAGGATGGAAAAAAATATCATGGGGCTGCTGACGGCTATGAACCGTGCTGCCACGGCCAAGGCAAGTTCGATTGATTTTACTGGCGTCGAGATATCCGAGGATGCCTCGTTCAGCCTAATGCTGATTTGGGAAAATGTGAGGATGCATACCTTCGACGATGATATTATCCAAAAATGCGTAAGCCTGGGCAGTTTCCCCAACATTCGCGGCTACGAGGTGCAAAACATCGGCGTGGAGATGATGCCCATCAATCCCGACGAATACAAGGAGGCTCGCAACCAAGAGATTACTATCACTATGGACCGCCAAGGCCGCATCTCCGACTTCGTAATCTCCATGGGCATGCACCAATACGCATCGATGATGAAAGGAGCCAAGACCCTCGAAGACATCGACCAGCGCCAGCAGATTCTGCACTTCGTGGAGCAGTTCCGCACTGCCTATTGCGAAAAGAACAAGCAGTTCCTGGAGGATATCTTCAGCGACGATGCCTTGATTATCACCGGACGCGTCAGAACCCGCACCACCTTGGAGCAAGGCATTGCCACTGTGGTTGACTACACCAAGCAGACCAAGCGTGAGTATCTGACCAAGCTGTTTGCGAAGTTCGACATGCCCAACAGCTACATCAATGTGAAGTTTGATGAAATCGAGGTGGAACGCAACCCCATCAATACCGACATCTACGGCGTTACCGTGCGCCAGGAATGGCACTCCACCGGCTACAGCGATGTGGGCACAGTGTTCTTGCTCTGGGACTTCACCAACAAGTCGGCGCCAAAAATCTATGTGCGCACTTGGCAACCCAACGAGGATACTCACCGATTCAAAACCACCGAATTTGACATTTGACCCTGCACTTTATGAAGAAATTACTATTTCTCTTAGTGGCTCTTGCTGCCTTTGCCAATGCCAACGCTCAATTAGTGGTGGCTGAGGAGTGCGCCGTAAAGGAAGGCGACATCACAGCCTTCCGCCTCAACGACCAGCAGCCAATCATCATTGATGGCGATACCATTCCCTTTGCGCTGGTGCGCGTAGGCTTGGCCGAGCCTAATGTGATCTTCGACAGCAAATGGGTACTCAAGCAGGAGTTTATCGACAATGAATACTGGGTATATTTCATGGACGGCGTAAAGTCGGTAGCCATAAAGTCGAAGCGCTATGCTCCGCTCCATTACCGTTTCCCTGAACCCCTCAAGGCCAAAAGCACCTACGTGCTGACCATCCATAAGCCCGAGGGCGACAAATACAAAGGCACGCTCAATATCAGCAGCAATGTAAAGGATGCCCAGGTGTATGTGGATGGCGTGAAGGTAAGTGATGGCACGCCCTATTCCTACATGGGCGAGGGCGGGGCGCACCATATCGAGCTCCGCGCCGATGGATATGCCTCGCAGCAGCGCGATGTGGAGATTCGCTTGGGCCAGACCGACAATATCACCATCAACCTCTTCGACACTGGTGCGCTCAGCGTGGATGGCATCAGCTACGGCGTGGTGCCAGTCGAAGCCACATCCTACTCAATGGGCAGCGACCTCAACTATTACACCCAGCCCCGCCACACCGTTAGCCTTATCCCATTCTCGGTTGGTACTACATTGGTCAATGTGGATTTGTGGGAAAAGGTGATGGGCTCGGCCGATGACCGCATCAAGGGCTCCAACGGCCAAGTGGTGAATGTAAGCTACGATGAAATCCAGGACTTCATCTCAGCGCTTAACCAAGCCACTGGCAAGGAATTTCGCCTGCCCACTGAGGCCGAATGGGAATACATCGCCAAGAATGCCTCGAAGCTGGGCATCTCGGATATGTTCACGTCGATGGAATGGTGCGCCGATTGGTTTGGCCGCTACAACGTGAGCGACAATATCAATCCGCAGGGTCCCGAAAAGGGTGTGCTGCGAGTGGTGCGCGGCGGATCGGAATACACCGATGGCGACCCCACTTACTCTGATCCCACCTTCCGCTGGCGTAAGCAAGCCGACACTAATTCCCCCAAAATATCATTCCGCTTAGTAAGCAACAAATAAATCAATCAAATACAAACCAATATGAAAAAAATACTTACCCTATTGATGTGCGCCGTGTTTGCACTGGGTGCGATGGCGCAGACCAGAGCCGTATATGTGAATCCGCTGAAAAATGATGGCGGCCTCAACGAAATAATCGCCAAGCGCCTCTATAAGAAAGGCATCTTGGGCCTGACCAAGGCTAAAACCATTACTGTGGCTACGGGCTCGGCCATTACCCCCGGCTCAGCCGAAGCTGCCAATTACGACTACATCCTCACGATGAACGTCACCAAGTACACCATTGAGGAGGCTGGCACCGTCAACAATCTCCTGGGTGCCTTAGGCAGCAGCTCGGCCAAGAAAGAACCCGACTACGAGGGCCGCATCTACACCGAGATTACCATCAATGATGCCAAGTCAGGAACTGAGGTATTCAAGACCACCCTGCAACCCCTGTCAACTGACAAGGACAAAGACACTGCAATTTTCGATGCTACCAAGAACTTCGACTACGACATGACCGACATGACCGACGATGCATTCCAGGTTAGCGGCGAAATCGTGGAAGCTACTCAGCTCGACAAGAAGAACATCGTGAAGAAGGCTCGCGTGCAAATCGGCTCAAAGAGCGGCGCTCGCAAGAACCAGGCTTACGAACTTTACAAGGTAGCCGATGGGGCTGATCCTGAGCTTATCGGTTATGCCAAGTGCGAGCAAGTGCTTGGTCCCGAAGAGAGCATCATCGCAATCAATGGCAAAAAGGATGCCGACAAGGTGGTGTCAGATTTGATTCAGAACAACGATGGCTCTTACACCGTCCAGGCTCTGTCGCGTTCGCGCTCAGGCTTCGTTCACGACAACCTGCAGGGCGTTGACAAGATGTTTACAAAGGAGGGTCGCGCATCTTACCTCGATCCATTCGGACGCACAGCCAAGCCCCGCGTAGCATTCCTTGACGTAGCTATCAACGACAGCAAATTCTCATCTCAGAAGGATAATTTCCAGCAGGCAGTGCTCAAGGGCATGAACCAAGTGACCACAATCTCAATTGAGCCTACCATTTACTCCGATGTGGCTTCAGCACGCAACGTTGGCATCGACGGCCTGGTAGAAATTACTATCGACAAGGTGACCACTTCATCAGAAAAAACCAAGGAGGGCAAGACCAAATACAAGGCCGACATCCTGTACACCGTGGCTGGCATCGACGTGGCCAACAACAAGTGGATCGACATGAAGTCGTTCTGGGATATTGGCTCCAGCACTGATGGCCAAAATGATGCCAATGCCAACGCTCTTACCCTGATCGACGACAATATCCGCATCTACTGCGAGGACCTCTTCCCCGTGGCTGGCGCAATACTCAACACCGAGGAGGTGAAGAACAATTCTGTAAAGAAGGTACGCGTCAACATTGGCACCGACATGGGATTGAAAAAGGGCATGCCATTTGAAATCTATGAGCAGCGCAAGGAAGGTGGCGAAGATTCGCGCTTCCTGCTGGGCGAAGGCAGCGTAGAGAAGGACGGTCTGACAGCCTCCGAAGCCATCCTCAAGGTCAAGGGCAAGAAAGATGGCGACGAGCGAATCTACACATTGCTGCAGAACGCTGACGGCGACACAGAAATCATACTTGTGTCAAAGGCAAAGCGCGACGTTTTCGACAAGATGGGCGACTTTTTCGGAAAAGACAAATAATTGAGGTGATATGAAGAGCATAATCCTCATATTCAGTCTTTTCATCGCTATATGCGGCTTTGCGCAGAAGTCGTCGGTTGCTTACCTTGAGAGCGTGGGCAAGGGCGGCACGCGAGTGTTTGCCGTGGAGGCTCCTGTCAAGGACACCGAGATTGCCACAGCCGATGCCAAGGCCAAGCTGAAGCCTTCCGAGGTGGCTTGCTATAAGGTGATCAATGCAACACTCTTCGAGGGTGTGGATAATTACAACCAAGGCGAGCCGTTGGTGACCAATACCAACGACGCCTTTGCAAAGTCGCTGGTCAATCCCAAGACCAAGACCTTTATGACCTATTGCAAGGAGACCGCCTTGGAAAATTCGCCCAACAACAAGGAGGTGTACCATTACATCGTTGAGGTCAACCACTTCAATCTCCTGAAGCTCCTCAACATGCGAGGCTCCCTCGCCAAAGACTTCCAAGAATAAAACTACAGATTTAACGGATTAAACGGATTGTTAATTTTTGATTAGCAATCCGTTTAATTTTATTAGGCATCCCTATTTAGGAGCGGCGGGTCAGTGACCTGCCGCACATCATGCGCCATTAGTCTTACCTATTCAATTACATCCGCCTGTCGAAAGTTGATATGCGGCAGGTCACTGACCCGCCGCTCCTGATTACATCCGCCTATCGAAAGTTGATATGCGGCGGGTCAGTGACCCGCCGGTCCTACACGACTTGCTGTTAAATTTTGTAATTAGAGAAAAAATCTGTAATTTTGCACCACGAAATAAGAAAGATTATTTTTGACGGATGCAAAATCAAGAAAACAGAGAGATTATTAGCGGGGCGGAAGCCCTGATGAGGGCGCTTGTGGCCGAAGGAGTGGATTTGGTGTTTGGTTATCCCGGCGGGGCCATCCTGCCCGTTTATGATGCGCTTTATGACTACCAAGACCGTCTGCACCACATCCTCGTGCGTCATGAGCAAGGCGCCATCCATGCAGCCGAGGGCTATGCACGTGCCACCAACCGGCCTGGCGTGGTAATCGTCACCTCGGGCCCTGGCGTGGCCAACGTAATCACTGGCCTTGCCGACGCTGTGATGGACAGCACCCCCGTGGTGGTAATCTCTGGTCAGGTGGGCAATGCCATGCTTGGCAGCGACGCATTCCAGGAGACCGACGTGGTAGGCATCACCCACCCCATCACCAAATGGGCCCTGCAGGTGCGCAACGCCGAGGATATCCCCGCTGCCGTGGCCAAGGCTTTTTACATAGCCCGCACTGGCCGACCAGGCCCAGTGGTGCTCGACATCTCAAAAGATGCCCAAGTGGGCAAACTGGAGTGGCACTACGAACCTACCCGATTCATCCGCAGCTATAATCCGCGACCCAAACTCAAGCAAGCCAACATCGAAAAGGCAGCCGAGATGCTCAACAATGCTGAGCGTCCGCTTATCCTCGCTGGCCACGGAATCATGATTTCCGAGGCCGAAGAAGAGCTGAAGGCACTCGCTGAAAAGGCCGGCATCCCAGTGGCCACTACCCTGCTGGGCCTCTCTACCCTGCCCTCGAGCCACCCCCTGAACAAGGGTATGCTGGGCATGCATGGCAATATCGGGCCGAATTACCTTACCAACCAAGCCGACGTAATCCTCGCCATAGGCATGAGATTCGACGACCGTGTTACGCTCGACACCAACCGCTATGCGCGCCAAGCCAAGAAGATACATATCGACATCGACCGCTCGGAATTTCACCGCCATGTGCCTGTTGACCTCAAAATCCACGCCGATGCCAAGGATGCGCTGCAAGCATTGCTCCCGCTGGTCAAGCCCAACGCCCACCATGCGTGGAGCGAACGATTCGACATCTGCAATCGGGCCGAAGATAAGTTGGTGAAAGACACCGAGCTCCACCACGATGGCCCGCTGACCATGGGCGAGGTGGCTGCCGCAATCACTCGCGCCACCGATGATGAGGCTGTTCTGGTGACCGACGTGGGTCAGAATCAGATGATGAGCGCGCGATATTTCCGCTATGAGCGTCCGCGCAGCATCATCACCTCGGGGGGCGCTGGCACCATGGGCTACGGCCTGCCAGCAGCCATCGGGGCCAAGATGGGCGCACCCGACCGCACGGTAGTGTTCTTCGGTGGCGACGGCGGCTTCCAGATGACCATGCAGGAGCTGGGCACTATCATGCAGTATGGGCCAGCCGTGAAGATGGTTGTTTGCGACAATGCCTTCCTGGGCAATGTGCGCCAGTGGCAGGAGTTGTTCTACCACAGCCGCTTCTCGCAAACTCCGATGGTCAATCCCGACTTCAGCTCGCTTGCCCGGGTCTATGGCATCGCCACCGAGACGGTGGAGGATCGCAAGGATCTGGACGCAGCCGTAAAGCGAATGCTCGACCACGACGGGCCTTTCCTGTTGGTGGCCAAGATTGAGCCGACTGATATGGTGTTCCCGATGATTCCCGTGGGGGGCACCGTAGATGACATTATGATTAACCGCACCGAAAAATTCACATACCCTGATCATGAATAAGCCCGAACAACAGAATTTCACCCTCACCGTATATTCCGAGCACTATGTAGGCTTGCTCAATCAGGTGTCGATCATATTCACTCGCCGCAACCTCAATATCGAGGAGGTGTCGGCGTCGCGCACCAGCATTCCTGGCATCCATCGCCTCACCATTACCGTGATGAGCGACCGCGAGACGATGGAGAAAGTGGTGCAGCAAATCGAGAAGCGCATCGATGTGATCCGCGTGTTCCTCTACACCGATGATGAGATCATCTATCAGGAAATTGCCCTCTACAAGGTCGACGTGCAGCCTATGGAGCAGCAGCGCAACCTTGAAAACATAATCCGCAAGCACAGTGCTCGCGTGCTGTCGCTGGCTCCCGACTTTATCGTGCTGGAGAAGGCTGGCCAAGTGTGGGAGACCGAGGCATTGCTCAACGAACTGCTGCCCTACGGCGTGCGCCAGTTTGTGCGCAGCGGCCGCGTATGCGTCACCCAAAGCTCATTCGAAGAGCTAAATGCCTATCTGGCCGAGCAAGACCTCCGCATGCAAGAAACCCTGCATTAACGACTATTTCGGAGCGGCGGGTCAGTGACCTGCCGCACATTGCGAAGCTCCCACAAACCTCCATTTTGCAAAATTTACAAACCAAATCTTTGGTGGTTTCGGATAAAATTCGTAACTTTGCGGTCGAAAAATGTCCCAGCACTCACAATGCCGACACCAATCACATATCGCATCACCCCGAACTTCGGCTCTTCACCAGGCCGAGTAAAAGGAGAAAAGTAGAGAGCGGACATCAAAAAAAGGTGAAATGTTAAAGACCCTTAACGACATACCTGCCTACCTGAACCAGTCCGACGCAAAGCTACGGCAGAAGCAGTTAGAGCAGAATTTCTTCGACACCGTTGTTAAGGTCTTCCCCAATCTCAAAGAAATCAGCCTGCTGGCATTGCTGACGCCGGAATTTCAGAAGCGCCTCTTCGACTACGTGGAGGACTCGCAGCAGCGCAGCCGATTCACCCTCGACAAGCGTGAAGCTTGCCTAAAGACCGTAGCCCGCCACGCGATCAAGGATGGTGTGCTGACCAACATAAGAGTCTTCCCCACCACCAAGCGCGAGCAAGAAATCATCAACATTCCCAGCGGCAATTACACCGGACAGATGCGACGCCTGCTGTCGCTCTACATCAGCAAAGGAGAAGCAATGAGCGGACTCACCGACGCAGCCGAAGACCAAATGCGCAAGGTGCAGCTCAGCCATGAGCGCGACTTGATAGCTTATGCCCTGCTGAGCATTCTGCTCAGCGGCATCGGCCTCGAAGCCCTGGCCAACCTCAAGACCTCAGATTTCGATGCTGCCACTGGCACCTTGGCTCTTTCTGAGGATGTGAAGCTTGGCTTGCCCGAGTCAATCTCGGCAATCATCAGCGACTTGGCTGACTCGAAGCGCACTTACCTATTCGGCATCTTCCGCGCTGCCGATTCTGCAAAACGCAGGAGCGAGAAGATTGATTTGGTGCGCCGCGAAGTGCAGGCGTTGCTGGTCAAGAATAAGATTTCAATTCCAGTGACCGAGGATCCGCTGCTGACCTATGCCTCGCTGGCACAGGAGTGTCCCAAATGCGACGTTGAGGACATCCGCGCCGTCATTTCTAACGCAATCTGGGGAGGGGAGTTAGTAAACAATCAATCGCTTAGCACAATTTCCACGAATTTGCTTCGTGGAGTAGCTTCGCAATATACCGATGTCGTCAAGTCATGGTTCTGCATCATGTGCACCGCTGCCCCGAGCCGCGCCTATGTCAGGCTGCGCATCAAGGACAGCGACCATTGCCCCGCCGACATCGAATTTCTCGAACCCACCGACACGCTTTACCGCCACGACGGCAAGCGCACTATACCGTATGAGAATCCTTTCTTCCAGTCGATGCTCCTCATCAAGTGCAACTTCTTCGAGGCCAAGATCATCGACCTGGTTATTGGTTATTGCGGATATCTCTATGGGTTCACTGATGCCGAGGGCACCTTTCACTGCCGCATCAGCCAAGAAGAAATCGACCGGCTCACCACCTATCTCAAGATCAATGGACGGAGAAAGACAGAAATATCGCCCGACGCCATACTGACAGGGAGCAAGGTTATCCTCACCCACAACCAGTTCAAGGGCCTGATTGGCACCGTGATAGCCTACGATGACAAGGCGCAGAAGATGGATGTGGCTGTAGAGATTTTCTGCGGACAGCCAGCCGTGATAAAAGGTGTGCCCTCCAAGCACATCCAACCCCTCAATCCCTCACGGCCATGACCTCCCTCACCGAGGCTTGACCGAGGTATTCTCGTCCAACTTTTCCTCTTTGGTACTTGTTTATTTCATAGATAATCACTAAATTTGCAACATCAAACCCAAAAGCAATTTGCCATGTGTGATGTAATTGAAATGACAAGTAAGATAACAAGCCTCAGTCGAACAGCCTTCAATAATCGATTGAAACTTTCCGTATCCAAAGAACTCAAGGGCTTGAACACTTACAACCAACGCATTGAAGCATTGGTTGATGACATCTACGATGTAATTAATGAAATAGGGGAAGAAGAGTGGAAAGTACTTAAAAATCCGCTCGAATTGCTCATATACACTACTAAAGATTTATTAAAAACCTACCGTAAGAATTATCATGGTCAAAAGGAATGTGAAGATTTAGAAGGCATGCTCTCTTACCTCATAGAAGTTCAGTACGATATCGTTCGCTTCCGTCTTCCCAATCCAAAACGTGAAGAATGGGCCAAAATGCTCAATGAAATAGTAAAAGACCGGATGAACCAAACGGTATGATAACATTTAAAACTACTTCTCGCTTCTGCCAAAGCATTGCCACACTGCTTAAAGTAAAGCGTGGAGTTTATTCTGGCATTGAATCAGAGATTAGGTCAGAATTCCAAGATAAACCTATGCAGGAGCTTAGAGCAAACCGTGATATGGTTTTAATGGAATCTGACGCCATAGTGATAAAGCTGAGGATTAAGGATAGTAAAAACAGATTATCTAAAGCCAATGGTTTTAGACTAATTTATATGGCTTACAAAGAGATAGACGAAGTGGTACTGATGGAAGTATATCCAAAAAGAGGTCCCCTTCAGAAGATTGATCTTAATGAAAACGAATTGGAAGAATTGGTAGCTCTGGTTCGGCAAGAAAACAAAGCCCAAACATTAGGACTTTTCCAAATCTGAAAACCTCATAACACACCGACTAATCTAACTAAATCTAACGAAAATCTACGAATAAACGAAAATCTACGATTCGTTGAACTTAGCGCAGCGGTCTCACCGAGGCTTGACCGAGGTATTTTCGTCAATTCGTTGATTCTCGTCCGTTCGTTGATTCTCGTCCGTTCGTTGAACTTAGCGCAGCGGTCTCACCGAGGTATTCTCGTCCTTTCGTAGATTCTCGTCTATTCGTTGATTCTCGTCCGTTCGTTGAACTTAGCGCAGCGGTCTCACCGAGGTATT
>JAJBUG010000057.1:47543-69381 GCA_020860515.1 Bacteroidales bacterium
CTCGTCCTTTCGTAGATTCTCGTCTATTCGTTGATTTTCGTCAATTCGTTGATTCTCGTTCCTTTTTCGTTTGAGATTTGTTTATTTAGTAAAATAATCGTATTTTTGCAGTAACAAACCCTAAACGCTGACCGATATGGAGAAGAAAAAGAAACAAATGGAACTCGTCCGCTTCGACTGGGCTATGAAGTACCTGCTTCGCAGCCAGGCCAACTTCGTAGTACTCGAAGGCTTCCTGTCGGCAGTGCTAAATGAAAAAATCACCATCAAGTCAATCCTTGAGAGCGAAAGCAACCGCAAGAGGGAAAACGAGAAGTACAATCGCGTTGACATCAAGTGCGAGAACAGCAAGGGGCACATAATAATCATCGAAGTTCAGAACACCAGCGAGGCCGATTACATGCTGCGTCTGCTGTTCGGTATCTCACAAGTAGTGGTCGGTCATATCGATAAAGGTCACCCTTACCAGGAAATACCCAAAGTTTACTCAATTTCGATTGTTTATTTCCCGATGGGCGACGGATCCGACTATGTTTACCGAGGCCGCTACGAATTTCGAGGACTTCACACTGGCAAGCCACTTGCGCTTACGGAAAGGGACCGTCAGCTGTTCGGAGTGGAGGACCCTGCAGACACGCTGCCAGAAACATATTTCTTGATGGTTGGCGACTTTGACAAAGTGGCCAAGACGCCGCTCGACGAATGGATGAGTTACCTCAAGACAGGCTTCGTAGATTCCGACACCCAGGTGCCTGGCCTGTTGGAGGCAAAAGACCGGCTCGATTTGCTGAAGATGACGCGCGAGGAGTATGATCGTTACATGCGTGATCTCAGTGACGCAGCCAGTTTCATCAACACCCAAAAAAGAAAAGAAGAGTTGGCTCGCGAAGAAGGTAAAAAAGAAGGTAAAAAAGAGGGTAAAGAAGAGGGTAAGGAAGAAGCAAAATTGAAAATAGCTCGTGAGATGAAGTCTAACCTTATCCCAATCGATGTCATATCTAAATGCACCGGCCTAACCTCCGACCAAATCACAGAGCTATAAACCAATAAAATACATATTCTGAGCCATCTCACCATAGAGGTGGCCACTAACTTACATCCCAAAGTCTCATTTTAAATGAGAATACACAGAATAAACAACTCTGGTAAATATACATCAATAATCATTATTACTTATGAATGAATTAAATCTTAATGCAGATGAAGTAATATTACATTTCATCTGCCCTGAATGTCAAGAGTTGAACGAAACAGTAGCATTTGGAGTACCCTCTCCCAACTGGGAGAGTGAAACAATCCGTGATTCAATTAACACGGAAGAATATGAACATACATGCCCAAATTGTGAAAAAGAATTTGAAATTGTAATAAACAATTCTATTGGAGGTGGCGAAGTGGAGATTTCTCCTGAGGTTGATAATCTGACAGTAGAAGAAATTTTCTTGCAGGACCAAGAATAAGGAACATTGATATGGCAAGATTAAGCATCTTTGAATTAATGTACACTTGGCTTAAAATGCAGGAAAATGGGTTTCAAAAGCCTGAAATTATAGTTAAGATGGAAGAACTGCGAGAACTTACTCGCAAGTTAGAATCCAACTTGCCATATCTGAATGTTGACTTTGACCGCTCATCTTTTACTGATATGGCCAATAGCATGATGCCCAAAGGCTATGAACCTCCCTCACGCATCGAATGGCCAACTGCAGAAATTAAGATGATGCAAATAACCATCAAGAAAATAGAATGTTTTAAGCCGTCTGACTACGTTTGGGAAGATATTGAAAAGCTAATGCAAAAGAAATGAAGCATATCTACGATTCCCTCAACGGAATAATCGAAGTGCCGCGGGCAGTGACTGAAGCCATTATCGACACTCCCGAATTTCAAAGGCTGAGGCGCATTGAGCAGACTTCAGTGAGGTCAATTTTCCCGAGTGCGCGTCACGACCGATTTGTTCATTCCTTAGGAGTTTATCATGTAGGACACTTGATTGCCAACACTGTTAAGCAAGATCTTGAAAATGCGAATTTGAAGAGTGAGAAAGTTGAAAGACTGATAAAAACATACGAGATGGCATGCCTTTTGCATGATATAGCCCATGCTCCATTTTCCCATACCTTTGAAGATGCCTATGGATCAAACGCTGTTTTAAAGAATGTTCTTTACGAGGTTCTTACCAAAAAATGGATCAGCGTTGAATCCTTAAAAACAGATGATGTAGATGAGCGCAAGATTGCACCTCACGAACTGGCCAGTGCGATTTTAGCAGTAAGTCACTTTGGGGAATTCCTATTGGGATACGGCGTAGATTTAGAGTTGATGTGTCGCATGATAATGGGGTGGAAATATCGTGAAGATCAAGAAAGCAACAATACCCTTGAAAATTGCTTCATCGACTTGCTTAACGGAGGCATAATTGATGCTGACCGGCTGGATTATGTTAGGCGTGATGTCAAAACTTCAGGTTATACAACTTCTGGAATTGACCTGCATAGGTTAATCAAAGGCATCCATATACTCCATTTTGATGATGGGAAATGGCATGTATGCTATAATGCCAATACATTCAATGAAGTAGAAGCGGCTCTTGAAGTCCGATATTTCCAAGGTCGTCATATCTTCCCTCACCACAAAATCAGATATGAACAATGGCTCCTGAGGATGGCAGTAGCGGAAGCAATAAGGGAGAGTGATTTGAAAAACCGTGATTTAACTCCTTCAACTAATGAAAGTCATGAGTACAGACTCTTGAACTCCATGATAAATATAGATGCTGTAGAAAACAAGCTGCTTTCCGATGATGACGTGATATGCAAGATGAAAAACACTATAGGAGGAAACTACTACGCCTATCAATGGCTTAGCCGTAAATATGCCCATGCTCCATTATGGAAATCAATTGAAGAATACAATCATTTGTTTGGAGAACTTGAAAGCCCTACTTGGAAACAATGGGCAGCTAAAAAATTGGGTGAACAATTAAAGAATCAGTTTGGTGAGGATAAAGTAATAGTTTTAGACCAAAAGATAAAGGAAAGAGTTAATCTTAACGACGTAAAGCTGATCTTAAAGAATAAAGATGTAGTGGATTTAAAAGATGTGAGAGAAATTACTAAGTCACTGCCCATGAATTTCGTTTACATTTATGTTGACAAAAAACTTTACCCAGAGGTTTCCCCCACCATTAAGCCACAATACATCGAATCCCTCATAAAACCCATTCTTGAAGAAATAAAGGAGTTAACCAAGGCAGAGAAAGAAGGATAGTACTATGGCATTTTCAGCAGAACAAAAATCAATCAACTATCTATTAACCAACAAAGTGCTCCAGATTCCTCGAAATCAGCGGCATTATGTATGGAAAGAAAGTAATTGGATAGACTTACTTGAAGATTTGAAATTTACACTCTCTAATGAAGATTCCACACGCAAACATTTCATTGGATGCATTGTACTACAATCCATGGGTAACAAGGATGATTTGAGTTACTATGAGATAATTGATGGTCAACAAAGATCTATAACAATTGTAATAATGTTAGCGGCCTTAATGAAGCTATTTAAAGAAAGGGCGCTGGATAGATACTTTGAAGGCACCTCAAAATATCTTTTTTTCAAAGATGCTCAAGGTGCGATGCATAATGTTATCAGTTCGGAGTATCAAATAGCCATTCATAATATACTTGACAAATTAAACTCACAAGATGCAAAGGATCAACCAATAGATATTTTTATTAAAGAATGTCAGACGCTCAAACAGAAAGACAAGCAAGTTTGCAAATGCTTAAAGCACATGTATGACCACTTTAAAGCAATGAGTAATGAAGAACTGATTACATATCGTCAAGCTATAACTGATATGCAATATGTACATATTGAAGCAAGTACTTCTGAAGATAGTTATACAGTTTTTGAAATACTAAATGCTCGTGGTATATCCCTTGAAGAATCAGAATTGGTTAAAAATTACATCATGAGGTACATCCAGCCTCATGATGCGGTAGATGTGGTGAAAGCAAAATGGGATGAAATGGAGAATACCCTTGCCACTGCATCAAACAAGTTTTTCAAGCATTATGCTACTCATAGGTTTGGCCATGTGGCTTCCAATGAAATCTTTACTAAAATAAAGAAAGGCTGTGGCCGTGAAGAAGTATCTGACTTAATGAATGACTTGGTATTGAAATCCCAATATTATTCTCGTTTGATTAATCCTCATATTGGTGAAGATACAATAGATTGCAGTGAGAAGGAATATCCAATATTCCAAATGTTAAAGACTTTTAAGGCCGAACAAGTCAGGCCAGTGTTTCTGAGTCTTATTCATGCACATGAATATCATAAAATTTCAACAAAGAAATATATTCATGCTATAGAAAGCATATTTAGATTTTTCATTTGTTACAGTATTCTCGCCAAGGAAAAGTCCAATAAGCTACAAGATACTGTTGATAAATATTCTCAACTCATCGAAAAAGATATGAATGAAGAATCAGTTGATAGATTTTTAACTAATTTATATTCAAAAATGCCTTCAAAAGAAGTCTTCCTTAATGCATTCAAGTCAGTAGGTTGGTCCCATGCACATGAATTTATGGCTGATGACAAATGCAAAAATCAAGCAAAGGCAGCATTGATACTATTGGAAATTGCCTTATCAAGTCAATCAAATATAGAATGGGATACGATAGAACACATAAATAGAGACTCGGATTCTGATCAAAATTATATAATAGGCAATCTTCTACCACTTGAACATAGCAAAAATACAACTCACCTATCAGAAATGAGTTTTGATGAAAGATTAGAAATCTATGCTTCATCTCGTTTTGCCACGACAAGGGAGTTTGCTAAGAACTATAAAGTAAAAACTTTTGATCCAAAGATCCGGACGGAATACATGGGAAAATATATTTATGATAATATATTGATGTCAGATAAACATTTCTAAATCCATTCTCTTTCAGAGAAACAATAAAGCTAAATAAGGAATCATGAAAAAACAATTTTATATTCTTATTATCTTTTTAGAGGTAACATGTTTAAACCTCCTCGCTCAGGATAACCAACCTTATCTCATCCAATATAAGAATGGTGATAAGACATTGATTAATCTTCCGAGTACATCAAAAGTAATTGAGAAAAAAGATTACATTGAGATTATACCTTACTCCTATAAACTCCGTCTCCAAAACCACAATATCACCAAGAAAGGATTTGTAACACCACAGTATGTGACAGACTCCTTGACATCGAATACTACTATAAGTGTCAATTGTGATTACGATAAAGTTAGCTTGTCTAATCCTCGGAATGAAGGATATTCTATGATTTTCGACGAAAAGTTTCATCAAATCAGTAGTTATCCTCCTAAAATAGAGCATATTGAATTTGAGATTAACCAATATAGATCCAGTCTTTATTGGCTCAGTTGTGGGCGTGATCTCTTGGGTATAGATATTTCAAAATGGAAAAGATAAAATAAATCTTTTCCTCTTAAGTAAAATACTCTTATCATAGATTTAAAATGAGAACAGTGTAGAATATTTATAGACCAACAATTGGTAAGAATAAGTATTTAAACCATCTCTTGACCTCAGTGGCAAAAGGAAACTTACAGTATATAGAAATGCCACTGAGGTTTATCTAAATATAAAAATGAATACAGTTAATAATAATAAACGAATAGCAAAGAACACTCTCTTTTTATATTTGAGGATGTTCATTACTATGGCTGTTAGTTTATTTACTGTCAGAATAATATGGAAAGCATTAGGATTTAGCAATTATGGTATTTATGTAGTTGTTGGAGGATTTGTATTAATGTTTCAATTCCTTCAAGGTGCTATGGTTGCAGCATCACAACGTTTTTTATCCTATGAAATTGGTAAAAAGTCATCAGCAAATTTAAAAGAAATTTTCTCAAATATTTTAACCGTGCATTTTCTGTTAGCAGTTTTAATATTGTTAATTGGAGAAACTTTAGGTATTTGGTTTGTGAATACTCAACTTAACATACCTGTTGGGAGATATGTTGCAGCAAACTGGGTATATCAGTGTTCTCTATTTGCTTTTATAGTTACAATTATTAGTGTTCCTTATAATTCAACGATAGTAGCACATGAACATATGCATATTTATGGGTACTTTGGAATTTTAGAAGTATTGCTTAAGCTATGTGTTGCCTATATTATATTCATATTACCAGGAGACAAACTAATCATTTACTCAATCCTTATTCTTTCTGTTCAAATTATAATGAGATTAATATATGGTTTATATTGTACAAGAAAATTTGAAGAATGTAAATATCAATATACTCGTAATATAAATTCTGTAAAATCTATATTTTCTTTTGCAGGATGGTCTCTCTTAGGTAATTTAGGTTATTCTTTTCGAACTCAAGGTTTAAACATTATCCTAAATATGTTTTTTAATGTTACAGTAAATGCCGCTAAAGGAATTGCAAACCAAGTAAGTAGTGCTGTATATGGACTTACAAATAATTTTCAAATGGCTCTAAATCCACAAATCATTAAAAGGTATGCCTCAAATGAAATAACATCTATGATGAATTTGATTTTTGTAGGTTCAAAATTCTCTTTTTTCTTATTAATGTTAGTGGCAATTCCTTTTATAATTGCTTGTGAACATATTTTAATTCTTTGGTTAGGAGAAATTGCACCTTATACAGTTTTATATACACAATTAATTTTTGTTCAGTTAATGGTAAATAGTTTAGCGGGACCTTTAGTAACTGGAATTCAAGCTGTAGGTAAAATAAGGAACTTTCAAATTATTGTTTGTCTTATCATGCTTTCCTCTCTTCCTATAGCTTGGATTTGGTTAAAACTTGATCATAATCCTTTTATTGTATTATATGCTTCCATTATATCTAGCATAATAGGACTTTTAGCTAGGTTAATTATCTTTCACAGGATGATATTTTTTTCATACAAATCTTATATTAGTAATGTTATTCTAAGAGTTATTCCAGTATTTCTTATTTCTGGTATATTATTATACTTTTCTTATTCTTATTTTCCAACAAATTTTGGAGGTTTAATACTTTTCATTTTGACGAGTATCGTAATTAATCTAATTTTAATATCTTTGTTAGGATGTAATAGTTCCGAAAGACAAAGTATGAAAAATTTACTTTTGAAAAAAATATAAAAAGATTTTGAAAATGAAAACTAAAATTGTATATATTCTATCAAGTACGGAAAATGATTATTATCTTGAACAAACATTAATTTCTGTTTATTCTATGAGAAAGAATAATCTTAAAGCTCAGATTATTCTCTTAGTAGATGAAACAACTGATAAAAATCTTATAGGATTTCGTAATTCTTTGGTTAATTATTTTGATCAAAAAATTGTTGTTGACACCACCCCTTATCTTGGAGGGTTAAATAAATCTCGCTTTATGAAAACTCAACTTAGGAAATTTATAACTGGTGATTATCTATTCGTTGATTCTGATACAATTATTTGTGAATCTTTAAGTGATATTGATAATATTGATGCAAATATTGCAGCAGTTATAGATAAACATGTATTATTATGCTATCATTCTGGGAAAGAAAAAATAATGGCCTCAATTTCACAAACTGGGCATTACCTTACCGAAAAGGACTATAGATATTTTAATAGTGGAGTAATGTTTGTACGAGATTCTACAGAAAGTTATAAATTATATGAAAAATGGTATAAAACATGGAAGGATTCTCAAGTTAATGGACTAAACATAGACCAACCGGCTTTAGCAAAGGCAAATGCAGAGATGAATTATTGTATTAAAGAACTTTCTGGAGAATGGAATTGTCAAATATTAGAGAATGGATTAAAATATTTCACTAATGCACGAATAATTCATTTCTTCTCTTCATATCTAAAAGATGTAAAGTCTCCAACATATCTTTTTAGAGATTCTTCTCTTTATAAAGAAATTAGAGAAAAACAAGGACTTACAGAGGAAATAATATCCATGATTAATAGTCCTAAGGCAGCTTTCAATGACATTATTTATATTCTTCCACAAGATGAAATAGCTTTGGTCTCTACACCTCTCTATCAAATGATAAGAGGAATGTTCTTTAAAAGAAAAAATCAATTTTTTAAAATTCAAAACATTTTACTTAAAATCCGTAATTTAATCAAATAAAAATTTATCAGTCATGTTTAGTAGGATATTAAAAAAATTCAAACACATCTTTAAACTTCGTAAGTTCTTATTTTATCTCCCTCAAACAATTTATTTTAACTTTCACTATCTTCCATTTAGACAAGCAAAGAAACTCCCAATCTTACTGGCTAAACCGAAGTTCCATGATCTGAAAGGTTCGATAATTATTGAATCCAATAAAGTTAAGTTCGGAATGATTAAATTAGGTGCCTATGCTGTGGAATTTTATCCTAATACAGGTATTCATATAGTGAATCACGGAGGGACACTAATTTTCAGAGGAAAATGTAACATAGGCTCTGGTAGTACTTTATGGATTGGGAAATCTGGTACTATTGATATAGGAAATAATGTATCATGTTGGGCACAGTTTAAACTAATTTCTAATATCAAAATATCCATTGGTGAAGATACAAGATTTGGTTGGGATGTAATGATAATGGATAATGATTTCCATAAACTAACCAAGGTAGACGGGAGTGGTTACAGTAAAGGTTATGCTCCAGTTACTATAGGTAAAAATTGTTGGTTTGGCAATGGTAGTTTAGTGATGAAACGCTCTTATCTTCCTGATTACACTATAGTTCAAGCTCGTACAATTATTAATAGGAAATTCGACATTCCACCCTATAGTATTTTAGGGTCTAACTCAGAAGTAATAGTTAAAGCTACTGGTTTATGGAGAAATATATCCGATGATGTTATTGAATACCCTAATATATAGACCTTAACAAAATTTCCATTCATCATAACATTTATATGGGTGCATACCTTTTAATATTAATTCTTTTAGTACTGGGTATATTCGCTTTTGATATAAAAGGTCAAAAGAAAAAAGGAAAAGAATATTATGTCTTGTGTATTTTTTTCATGTGGTTGATATCTATACTCAGCTATAAAATTGGGATTGATACCTACTCTTATTTGATCAATTTTAATAAAATGCCATATTGGTCAAACTTTTCCTTTTCAGAATTAAATGATTATTATCTTGAACCGATATGGGTTATTTTGAATATCTCGATTAAATCAATTTTTGATGATTTTATATTTCTTAGAATATTTTGCATAACATTATTAGACCTTAGTATTGGTTTTTTAATTTATAAATTATCAAGATATCCTTTCTCTGTTTTATTACTTTTATATTTAGTATTATGGATTCATTTGAATTTTGAAATATTAAGACAATCATGTGCAATGACTTTTTATTTTTGGGGATGTTTGGCCTTGTTTAAAAGTAATGATAGAAAGACATTCCTTTTACGAGCTTTGCCCATGATTTTATTTCACAAAACTGGAATTGCAATATATATTTTAACCTTTATATTTTCATACATTATTATAACAAAGAAATGGATAATTTCATCATATATTCTATTCATAATTTCAGTTTCTTCAACCTTTATTTTTAGCAATGCATTGACATTAATAAATATATATAGCAGCGATTATGGTGAACTTTATACTCAATATATGGAAAATCAAAAGGAAGGAATTAACATCGTAAAGAATTTATATGGTATGATTTTTCCTTTTATTCTTAATATATTAATTCCTTCACTTTTATCATATTATTATTCAAAAAAAAGCCAGTATTGGTTATCAAGATTAATCTTTTTATATTTATTATTGGGCGTATTCCAATTTTCTTTTGTAATATTTAAACGTTTAATGCAATATGAACAAATATTTTATTTAATAGGTATTATAAATCTCTTGATGGGACAAGTGACTCGTTTTAAATGTTCCAAATTGGGAATAATCACCTTTATTGGGGTTATTATGATGATTTATGTACCTATTAGTGGATATATATCTAAGGATAAGAATGAATTTGTTATAAATGGAATGGATATTAGATATTTCCCTTACACCTCCATTTTCACTTCCCAATATGAATTAATTCAAAGAAATCGAATTCTACAAAATCAACCTCGCAGAGAATTAAAGAAACCCTCTAATGATAATTAAATTTTAACTTTAAGGTGTTCTAACTTATTAAAAATATCAGATTCCCATTCTATCTCAACATTGAATTATTAACTATGAAAGTTCTATTTTTTGAACGTATCTGGCTTCAAGGACAAGGAGGTGGGCCTAATTGTGCTCGTGCTTATATAAATGCTTTAGCTGAAATTGCAGATGAAATAACTTTAGTCTATCCTACTAAATCAGGGAAAGAAATTGAAGGAATTAGTAATAAGGTTTCCAATCTTATTCCTATACCATATGAATTATCAAAAGCTTCTAAGGTTATAAGACTACTTAAAGGTAAATTAAATCCTTTTTACAATCTCCCTCAATATCTTTTTGAACCAAATAGTTTTGATATCGTATTCTTTAGTAGTTCCTATGCATCACAAGGACTAATTAAAAGATTTCATAAAATTGGGGTTAAAGTGATAACCTTACATCACAATTTTGAGCTTAAATATGCTAAGGATAATATGAGTCCACTAAAGTTCTTCTTCACTCTATATCCTCTCTATAAATGTGAAAAAAAATCCTTAAAGTATAGTGATTTAAATCTTTTCCTTACTTCTTATGATCAAATATCTTTATGTAATTTTTATGGTAAAATTGGGAAAGTTTCAAATTCACTTATATTTGAGTATAAAGAATATCCTAAGAAAAATATTATACACAAAACCTCTAATAAAACTACATTTATAATCACTGGAGATTTATCATTTGTACAATCTAATAAGTCTATTATACCATGGATAAATCTTTATTATCCTGTTTTAAAAGAAATTTGTCCTAATTCAACTCTCATTATTGCGGGTCGTAATCCCTCATTTTCTCTTATTGAAAAATGTAAAAAGTTGGAAATAAAATTAATTCCATCTCCAAAAGATATGGATGAAGTCTTAAAGAAAGGTGATATTTATATTTGTCCGACCAATTTGGGAAGTGGTATAAAATTACGAATTATGGATGGATTAAAATGGGGGATGCCAGTACTTACTCATAAAGTTTCCGCAAGAGGATATGAAGAATTGGAAAGGAGAAATATATTAAAAGTATACGATACAATTGAATCATTTAAGAGTAAATTAAAAAGTCTCCTTGATGAGCCAATCAATAAAAGTGAAATCCTATCTACTTATGATTCTTTATTTTCATTTCAAAGTGGAATTAAACGATTATCTGAGACTTTACTTAAAAATAATATAATTTCTTGATCTAATTCCAATTTACAAATTTAATTAACAGAATTAAAATTAAATATCTTATTTTTCATCTTATAATAGTATGAAAAACAAAATTATTTTCTCAATTATTTTTACTTTTTATATCTCTTGTTTATTGAATTGTTATGGAGATAATGAAAGAAAAATAAGATTAGACATTCAAGATATAAAAAAATATAATATTTCACATCTTTCAAGTAATATAAATGTCTGGGAGATGGGAAATACTTACTTTGAACCCAATATTGAATTTCCACAATATTCTCCTTATAAATTTGTAAAGTGGGTACAATTAATGCAATGCACAGGTGGCTCAGAGTCAAGAGATTTGTTTTATAATCCTAAAGATACCTCTATTTTGGAGGATTACAAATTTGATGGACTTGTTAAAAATTGTCGTGGAATCTTATCTTTAGGCGCAAAGCCATATCTAAAATTAGGAAATGTTCCTCTTAAACTATCTGAAACACCTGAGTTTGGAGCCTTTAATATAAATACTGCACCACCTAAATCTTATGACCAATATTATGAGTATATCAAAGCTATAGCAACCTGTCTGGTTGATTCTTTCGGGCGAGATGAAGTATCATCTTGGAGATTTGGTTGTATGACTGAATACGAAAATAAGGATTGGTTTGAATCACTTACTTGCAATCCAAACGACACCTTTGAAGCTTACTGCAAACTCTATGATTATACCATACAAGCTTTAATAGATGTAATCGGTGAAGAAGTTACTGTTGGAGCCCATAGCATGACCGTAGATGAAGGCTTTTGGAAAGAAGAACGATTCATTGAACATGTCGCGAATGGTATAAATTGGGCTACTGGCAAAAAGGGATCAAAAATAGATTTCATATCTTTTTCTTATTATGATCAAAAACCTGGTGTGTTTAAACGAGGGAACCTTATAAAATGTGCGAAACACCTTCAATCTGTGGCTAAGGCTAATGGGTTAAACAATATATTTCTGGGAGTAGATGAAGGTGTAATTTTGAATGGTTTACATCCAGGGAAAAATAAAAAAGCTCTTCCTACCAGAAAATGTGGTTATACTTGGCAGGGAGCTTATGATGCCTATCTTTATACTCAAGCCGTAGAAAGTGGTGTAGATTACATTTCCCATTGGTCATTTTTATCAGGTGGGAATTCTAAAGGATTCCCAACCATTAGTTATCATGTAGCAAATGAAATTTCTAAGATGGCTGATTTTAAATTGTTAGAAGTTCAATCAAATTTCATTGAGAATGATTCTTCTATCGTTGGGATACTTTCTGGGATAAAAGAAGATACTTTGAAGTTAATGGCATACAATCTGGGGTATGACTTATATACCAATAAGTCACTTAATTTAGAAATAGAATTAAAACTGATCTTTAACAATGGTGAGGTTGAAATCGAAGAGTCAATAATCGATGACGATTGTAATTATTTTGACGAATGGTTTAAAGACAAGCAAAATTACCAAATACCCGATTCTGTATTTTCATGGAGTCCAGACGATGCATGCATAGAAAACTATAATTTAATCCTCGACGAAAATACAAGGAATCTCTTTAGAATCCAAAGAGAAAAATATATGAGTAATTCAATTTTAAAATCTCATAAAAGAATTGAGAAAGTAAGCAATCAAATTATCACATTTCCCCTAATATTGAAAAGTAATACAGTTGCCTTTATCACAATTACAAAAAGTAAAGATCAAACCCTATAAAGATAATGCCAATTGGTTCTTCAAAATGAAAGTAGCTTATTTATCATATCTACCATTAGCTGACGTGGATTTCTCATATTTACAAGAAGCTTCAAAATTAGTAGATATTACTTGTTATATATTCGTAAATCAACATCATATTCAAAAATCTGTTATCAGCTTAGGTGGGCTCTACAATCAAACGGGAATTTTCGATTGGACTATTTATCCAGTGTTGGAAAGATATTCTTCAATGATTAATCTCAATAAATTGAAGATAGTTAACTTAGCTTATGGAAAAAGGTGGCAATTAAGGGGAATAAAACTTTTCAATAAATTGACTCGTGAATTAAGAAATTATGATGTTATTCATCTTCCATTTATAATACATGGCTTTGACCTCCCTCTTTTTAGGTTGAGAAAGAAATGCGTACTTACCGTACATGATCCTCTTCCTCATTCTGGGTCTTCTAAAATAGCCGAACTATGCCGAAAAATTTCATTTAATTTAATTCCACGATTTGTTCTTTTAAACCGTTCTCAAAAAGATGATTTTTGTTCTACGTATAACATAAATCCCCATAGATTAATTGTCAGTACATTAAGTTGCTATTCTTGTTTAAATCTCGTTAAGCCAACATTAGAAAATATTCCTTCAGAAAAGTTCATATTGTTTGCGGGTAGAATCACTAAATATAAAGGTTTACAATTCCTATTGCCGGCATTTAAGAAAGTTCATGAGAAATTTCCAGAAATAAGACTTATTGTTGCTGGGTCGGGTACATATCCATTTGATATTTCAGAATACAAGGATTTGGATTATATCGAATTTAGAAATCGTTTCATCCCAGATAGTGAATTAATAGCCTTAATAAAGAAGAGCATGTTTATGGTTTGTCCTTATACTGACGCTACCCAAAGTGGAGTTGTAATGTCGGCATTTACCTTTAACAAACCGATGCTTGCCACGAATGTTGGAGGTTTACCAGAAATGGTAGTTAACAATAAATACGGTATTATCGTAGAAGAAAAAAATGTTGACGCTCTGGTTGAAGGAATGACTAAATTACTATCTGCTCCTGACAAACTTAAAGAATATTCAGAAAATATAGAAAAAGATTATATTTTAGGAAATAGATCTTGGAAAAAAATAGCTAAAGAAATTACAGACTTCTATAAAATTGTTCAAAAGTAAATCTGCAATATGAATAGTCAAAATTATGATCTAACTATAAGTATTGTCACTTACAAAAATGATAAAACAGAATTGATGAATGCAGTCAATTCTGTTTTGAATTCTAAAGATGTAAATTTTAAGCTTTATATTGTGGATAATTCTCCTACCGACGAGCTTAAATCTCTTTTTAATGATCCCAGGATAGAATATATTTTCAACGATGCTAATATTGGTTTTGGAGCAGGTCACAATATAGTATTAAGAAGAGTCTTAGATCAATCCAAATATCATCTTTGCTTGAATCCTGATATTTATTTTGATAATGACGTATTAAAACGGATTGTGGAATATATGGATTCTCATAAAAAGGTGGGGCAACTTCTTCCAAAAATATTAGATCCTAAAACTGGTAAAAGTGGGAATCGACAACGGCGTTTATTAGCGACCCCGACTTATATCTTCTTTAGAAAATATTTTCCCATTAATCGTCAAAAGGCCCAAGATACATACACCACTCGCTTCTACAGCTATGATAAAGAGATGAGTGCGCCATTCTTATCTGGATGTTTCATTTTCCTTCGTACTTCAGTTTTAAAAGAAGTTGGATTGTTTGATGAACGCTTCTTTATGTACTATGAAGATATGGACTTATCCCGCAGAATATATACTAAATTTGGTAATATGTATTGGCCAGGTGTTTCAGTTTACCATGTGGCCCATCTTGAAAGCCATCAGAATTGGAAATTAACAAAGATTCATCTTGCCAGTGCCATTAAATATTTCAATAAATGGGGCTGGTGGGATAAGGAAAGAAAAAGGATTAACCAAGAGGTAATCCAAGAATACACAACCATATCAAATTAATTATGGAGAAAAAGAAACTCAGTTTAACCTATAAAGCCCTTCGGGCTTTAGGTTTTAATTATTCAGAAGAAGAATATGGCCAAGTATCTTTATTTGGAGTAATTGGTAAATTCTTTGGTAATTATTGGCATGCACTCTTACAAAGCATGATGGATTGGGTGATTTTTGCACCCTTTGCTCCAAGAAAGCTTCGTCCTGTCTTTTTGAGAGGCATGGGGGCTAAGGTAGGTAAAGGTGTATTCATTGGAGACCACGTACATTTTGATCAAAATCACTCTAATTTAATAACCCTTGAAGATAATGCTCACATAGCAAGTGGTACACGTATTCTCTGCCATCAACGAAATCTAAAGGGGTATTGTAAGGGTGACGACTATGCCAAATTGGGGTATAGGCTTGGCCCAGTTACCTTGAAAAAAGGTTCTTTAGTTGGAATGGAGTCATTTGTAATGCCAGGTGTAACCATTGGAGAAGGGTCAATTATTGGCGCGGGTTCTTTGGTAACCAAAGACATTCCAGCCTGGACAATAGCCACAGGTCGCCCCGCGAAAGTGATCAAAGAAATTCCAGAAAGAGCAGCTATTCCAGGGGGGGGTAATTAATTACATATCAATTAATTACACATTTACTTATCACTTAGTCTTAAAAATTGCTTAAGTGATGGGTAAGAAAAGTTTAGGCTATAGGCTACTCTGCGCAGCTGGTTTGCATTTCCCAGAAGATTATACTGATGTAAGTCTTTCTCGCATATTTAGGCAGTTTTTCCTTTCTACATATAGAAGATTTCTTCTCAATACAATGAACTGGGCTTTGCTGGAGCCTATTAATCCAAGATTATTACGACCATGGATTTTACGGAGATTAGGAGCCAAGGTTGGTAAATCTGTTTTTATTGGGGAACATGTAAATATTGATCTTAATCACGCAAATCTTATCACTATTGATGACGATGTGCATGTTACAGGTCAAACTACTCTTCTGTGCCATAAGAAAGATATGACGTTGTATTTCAAGGGGGATAATTACTCGGATTTACAATACAAACTGGCCCCAATTCATCTGTGCAAAGGATGTTCTACGGGGACTGGCACACTTGTTATGCCAGGTGTAACCATTGGAGAAGGGTCAATTATAGGTGCAGGTTCTTTAGTTACAAAAGATATTCCATCATGGTCAATTGCAGTTGGACGACCAGCCAAAGTGATTAAAGAAATTCCCCATAGAGAGGAATAATACCAACTTACAACCATAATTTTTTATTTCAATTATCATATTAGAGAGAAAAGGAAAATTCGATAAAATTTTATGAACGCGGATGAATTTTTGCAAGAAAGAGAAGGTACCCAAAAGGTGGTTGAACGAATTTTTGGCTTAAGGAAGAAATTTGTCATTTTGGGTTTAACGGGCAGAACAGGTAGTGGGTGCACTACTGTAGCCAATATTCTTACACGAACTATTGACTCTCTCAAATCGGAGCATATTGAATTTGGGAACCAACCGATTACTAATGATATTAGAAAGGATAGGATAATCGACCATTTTATAAGAAAGAACTGGAAACCATTCACTATCTTCAAAGCAAGTGATTTTATCTTTTACTATGCTATGCAACAAGACTTTGATAGTTTTATTGACATGCTTTCCAGAGATAACCGCACGCTATCAGTTATCCAACAACCAAAAGGTACTAATATGCCACTATCTATAGTGGATCAAGCTTTGAAGGACATGCTGAAAACTTTAAAGCAATCATATCTTAAAATTCAAGATGAGATTTTAAGATGTGAGAAATACATAAGCAGGCCTACTTTTACCAAATCACAAGAGCGAAATGCGGCATATCTTGACTTAATATTGAAGGAAATTCCTGAGTTTCGGAAAGCTCTCAATGAGATATTACTTAGATCCCAAAAGAAAGTAATATCATGTGAATTGCAGATTTGGGGAAACGAAATAAGACTTTACAATAGAGTAATTAATAATTCTCAACAAAAGCCTAAGCAAGATTTGAGTTCTCCTTCTTGTTTGGCAAAAAAGATAAATCAGTTTATCAAAATGTTGCGTGCAAATAACGAAAAACGAGATATGCCCACATTAGTCGTTATTGACGCACTAAGAAATCCCTATGAGATTCTTTATTTCAGAGAAAGATATGCGGCATATTATACTTTATCTGTTAACACTGACAGAAAGGTCCGTCATGACAATCTCTATAAATTGGCTTATAGAAAAGATGAAATAGAAGCCTTAGATAAGGAGGAAGCTGGAAAGAAAGATATTCAAGAATCTTATGAAAGAATTGATATTGATAAGTGTATTGAAATATCTGATATTTATTTAACTCACGATGGGACTGATGAAAAGTTCAACCGGAAACTTATTAATCAGATTTTTAAATATTTGACTCTTATATTTCATCCTGGATTAGTGCCTCCTTCGCCTATGGAGAGATTGATGCAAATAGCTTATACGGCTAAATTGAATTCTGGTTGCTTATCCCGACAAGTGGGGGCTGTAGTTACTAATGAATTTAACTCTGTAAAAGCCGTTGGATGGAACACCGTTGCGGAAGGTCAAACACCGTGTTCTTTACGAAGTCTATATGATCTCTATGAACAGGAAGATGAGAATGCCTATAGCACTTATGAGAAGAAGAATGAAAAGTTTTCTTCATACATAAGCAATCTAAAGTTAGCCTACGATGAAAAGCATGCCGTAGAATCTTTGGCTGGTGTAAATCTGTCATATTGCTTTAAGGATATCCACACCACAATTGAAGAGAAGCAGAGAGGGAATCAGGTTCATACTCGTAGTCTTCACGCTGAAGAAAACGCATTTCTTCAATTGGCCAAATACGGCACCACTGGGATTAAGGGAGGTAAATTGTTTACTACTGCCAGTTGTTGTGAACTTTGTGCAAAGAAAGCATACCAATTAGGGATAAAGGAAATTATATACATTGATACTTACCCTGGAATTACAAGCGATCATATTTTGGATTGTGGGGATAATCGTCCACAACTTGTTCTTTTTAATGGTGCTGTTGGTAGGGCTTATGTGGAACTATATCAGCAACTTATGCCTTTGAAGGATGAGGTTGAGAATGTAACTTTAGTAAATGTAAAGAAAGTGTCGATCGAAAAGAATAATAGCAAACATCCTTAAAGAGTAATTTATGGCTTTAATTATACATACCAATCAATTTTTATCCCTGCAATCGAAATTGAATTTAGCTATACAGTTAGGCGTAATTAATACATGGATTGTAGATGATGAGGGCGATTATACTATAGCTAAAGAACGATGGAGAATGAAAGCATGGTTTCGTTTAAGGCAAGTAAGTGAACATGAAGCAATCTTTGGCATAGTTTCTTCAAAGAAATATCCACTCACGAAAGAAATTTACGGAGTATATCATGGTCGCCTTGCTGCCACTCTTTTAAGCCATTTTGACAATCTCATAGATTCGATAGAAATACCAGCACTTCTAGATTCTAAATGGGACATATATTCTTAAGTACGTTTGGAAGTTTACTCTAACCCTCATTTTCAGAATATCCCACAAAGTCATTTTCGACAGTGAATAAGAAAAATTTTTTTAATTAATACACATCATGAGAGGACAAATAATTGGTCATAGAAAAGGACTTAAATCTTTGGATTTAATCATCCAACTAAGAAATGGGAGGGAGTTGACAGTAACAAATTGTCACTGCAAATATTGGGGGAATCCTAATGTCTTTATAGGTTCTTTAACCAGAGATGATTCTGACGGCCTTTTTCATTACCCAATTGTAGAAATAGTATCATTCCCACTCTTTGGCGATAGAAGAGGCATTGAGTGTGAGATTTACCAATGGAATTAAAAATTTTACTGATATGGCGAAAACGATACTTGTAACGGGTGCTTCGGGGATGATTGGAATTTCTACGAAGGTTTAATATTAAAGTTTGTTAAATTAAAGATGTTTTGGTGTAGATTTGAGACTTTTGTGTAACTTTGCACGTTTTATTAACAAAATGAGTAACTAACTATTAACAATCAACCAATTTAATTCCAAATACGTATGAGCATAACTGTGATATTGATAGTAGCCGCCGTAGGGTTGATTGTATTATTTACCTTAAAGTTGATACAATCAATCACCAACTTGAAGTACCTAAATCACGATAGTGATTTAGACATTACCAAGAAGCGCGAAGGAATGGTTTACAACAAGGAAAGCCAACGCCTTGAAGCAGACCATTCTATCATACTCCCTTTTGAGTGACATTTGATGGCATTTGACAAATCCATTATTCCATACTTTGATGCCTTCGGGTGGGTGCCAACCATCCGAGGGGCATTGTCGCTCGACCTCTTCAACAGCGAGAACAATCTGTGTGGCGATGTGGATTCTTATTCCATTTCTTTCAAGTCTCAATTCGGACATCACAGCGAACACCATTTAGCTGCTACCACTCTCTCAACCACATTAGATACGAAAGTTGGGAAGAAGTATGAAAACAAGTTTAGATCGTTCTTCTATGGCGTGATCAACAATGATGCAGAATACAGAAATTTTCTACAAGAATTAGGGATATCTGAGGCAAATAATTCTGCAAAGGACCTTCTTATTGGCGAGGTCGTCATTGTAGTGGATATGACCGATTTGATCTCTGACAATGAGATTAAGGCCATAAGGGCAATTCAAGAGCTAAAGGATGGCTTTAGCAAATACAGAAAAGAATATTTCGTTAATAACGACCCATTTGAAACCTTAAAACCTAAAAATGAGAGTTTAGTGAGGCAATGGAAGGTGTATCACCAAGCTATTGAAGATATCATCGTCCAAAGCGAGTTCCCAGTTTTTCGATTCAAAGTATTGCTTAGCCGCGATGGCTTGCTTTTTATCAAGGATCTAACCGCACCAAACCATAAAATTGCATATTCACAAGAGGGAACCGTAACTGATTACGCCCAGCACATCCCCTTGCCTCGAATTTTTAAACAAGTGATGAACTTCGTGAAATTTTTGTTCCATTCAAATTATCATCACAATCGTCAACATGATACTTATTTGCCACCCTCAAACCTGCATCCAACAGTTCCAGGCCAGGAGTTCGATTTTGAAAGGATATTCATTCATCAACGTGATGCATTTGTCACCCCAATAATAAAGCTCAAACGAAAAGACTTCAACGATTATTCCATTGATCCGAATGGAGTACTTTGTTATGCTAGAGCTTTCATTACAGTTTGCAAAAATAATCACCTGATTTCTGAGGAACTGGCTAAAAGAGAAGAGAAGTTTCTTGACATCCAAGAAAAAGAGGTAATTCACATGACTCAAGGCCGAAAGTCGGTACTTAACACTTTGATTAGCCAATGCAATCCTATTTTTGTATGGTCAGGCGTTCTGGCTATGGCAGTAGGGATAGTGAAACTTGCCTCTATGGTTATCGACTCACCAAAAGACAAATTTTTTGCTCAATCACCCTCAGGAAATTACGACATTACCTTTGCCGTCTATTATACTATAGCAATCGCTGGAGTACTTTTGGTGATTTTTGGATGGGTGAAAGGGGTACAAAACCAAATGACAAAACACTCCTTTAAGAGAAAAACTGGGGAGAAATGGTCAAGAAGAATATGGCTGGTCAATAGCGACCTGAATAATAAAAAACTTTCAATGAGGTATAGGCTTTACATAGGTTTCCAAACGTCCCTCTTAAAGATAAGAGCAACCGGCGTGGAAAAACTGAAGATAGCATTGTATTCAGTTGGAATTTTACTTTTGATTATTCTTATCTTTTTCTTGATAAGAACTTTATAGGAAACTTTAGACTCGATCCTGGGAAAACTAATAAACCTTTCATTTACCTACTCTTGAGGATTCTTTTATTCATCTTTTTGCAATGTGATAGATTGTGAGTACACAATTACAACTATATTTTGAATTTCATTGAAAAATTTTGTTGATATGGAAAAAACGATACTTGTAACGGGTGCTTCGGGGATGATTGGAACATATTTGGTGAAGGAGTTGCTTAGCCAAGGGCATTCTGTTATTGGAGTGGATAGGCGAAGCAATGAGTTTACGCATGACAGGTATCGGTTTTGTTCGACTGACTTGGGTGATTTGGCTTCTCTGCAGTCGATATTGCACAAGTACAAAGTTGACCGTGTAATTCATCTGGCTGCTTTGGCGCATAGGGCTGGAGAGGCTGATTTGAGTTTTGAAAGATACAGGCATATCAATGTGGAGTGTGCGGAGAATGTTTTCAAGGCTGCCGAGGAGGCTAATCTGCCTGTACTTTTTATCAGCACGGTGGATGTGCTTGGTTTTGTAAAGGGGCTCATTTCTCCTGCCACAAAGCCAAATCCGGTATCTAATTACGGCAAGTCAAAAGCCATGGCTGAGGAAAGCCTGAAGAGGATTTGCAGCCACTATGACATCTACCGATTTTCACCTGTTTACACCAAGGATGTGAAGCGCGACATTCAGAAACGTTATTATTTGAAGGAACCAAACCTGGCTTATCGCATAGGTAAAGGCGAGACCTTTGAGGTGCTTGATGTGAATGGTGCCGTAAAGGCTATGGTGGATTGGGTAGCTTTGGAGCCAAAGAATAGCATCAGAGTGATCAAGGATGAGAAGCTGCTTGATGTGAATGATTTGATAGTGCGTCAAAAATTTAGTTGAAAAATAATTAGCATAAATTTGCCTATCTCA
>JAJBUG010000024.1 GCA_020860515.1 Bacteroidales bacterium
TTACAAATAGAAAATATTTGATTAATTTTGCCCTACCATTTTACAATTAATCTTAGATCCAGGCTTTACCAGCTAAAACTTCCTTACCTTCTGGAATCCGATTGTCTGTTATTTTGATTATATCACTTGATCCATAGAGCTCAAACATCTCGTCAGCTTCTTCTTGAGAATAGAATGACATATCAAAACGTATTGCTTTTACCTTGACAATGCCCATTTTGTGTAGTTTAAGACCTGCTTTATATAGGCTCTTTAATTGGACGAAAGTGTCGAATTGCTCTAACATCTTGAAGATTGTATTCTCAGGGTTTTCAATAAATCCAACACCATCAACAAGTCCCCATAATTCTTTTTTGAATTGGTATTGTTGCGTTGTGTTTATTTAATCCAGCTTTAACTAAAACTGTTTCACCGCTCTTGTTAACTCCATATTGTCCGGGGTCTGAACTGTGGATGAGGCCTTGTATGAAAACTCTTAACTGTTGTTTTCGAGTAATGATTAGATCCATACTCCAAGTTTTTTCCTCATCTCTTGGAGCTAATTCAAAAGTAACCTTATCGACATTCTGGTCATCTTGACTCATGGGGTTTATATGACGTTGGTCTGGCAAGAAAGAAACTCCTATATTATAAAGGACTAAAGCAAGTGCTTGTTCTGCCCCATGTCCTCTTTTCTTAGTTTCTTCCTGTTGTATTTCTTTGGGCAAGAGTAGATAATCTACAAGAGCATTCACTTCATCCTTATTCATTTTGTAAAGGAGATTAAGAATACTTATGACCCCTCTGTCCTCTAAATATTTAGCCACAACATTGAGGACATCTTTTCCTTCTGAAGTCTGATTACTAATAAGTTTTTTGAAGTAACTAACTGAGTGTTTTCTTAAAAGATAAATCGATTCGCCCAATATGTTGATTCCCGAATTCTTTTCTTTGCGATGCTTGTTAAAAATATAGCTCAACTCCAAGTACATTCGTTTATCAGTTACGCCAACGATGGTGCGAAGTGTATCAATAGCATTTGGGTTTGATGATATGATTTCTTTTAGAGTGTCCAAATCGTCTTCTCTCCCAGACATTTGTTGGGCGATATTATATAATAATACTGCATCAATACTTTTTTCTGCATGGCCAAAGATCGGTATCTCATTTTGGTTTGAAACATGAAACCAATACTCTTTTCTAAAGTCATCAAAAATTTTTATAGCCATAATTCATAACCTTTCCCTTTTCTGTAAAGAGGGCGGGGAAAATTCTGGTTGGTACCAAGGCCTTGCACAGCCCACGTCAGACAACAATCACTCTGCCCACGCCCATATTATGTAGCGCAGACACCCTTGTTGTCCTAACTAAACTGACGTATGATGAAGTGCAAGTTTGGTATTCAGTTGAGTCAAGGATGTCTAAAACTATATACTATTTTGTCCTTCTAAGATTTGTTATTATTTTAAATTAATATTTTGTTAATTGAAAAGCATATAAAATGCCATTGCAAAGATACACATTTTTCTTTATTCCGTAAAAAGATTGAAGAAATAATTACTAACTTTGCAATACCTTTAACGCTAACTTTTAACGACTCATCAAAATGGTATCTTATCGACTTGCTTTAAATGACATTTTGTCTCTCCCCAACGAACGCTATGCAGGTAATGGCATTGTTGTCAACGAGCCTACTCGTCAACTAATGCTTCGAATCGAGAACAGCCTTTTTCGCCTGCAAGCCATGGGCGATGACGAAAGACGTGAATTATGGATAAGGGCTGATCCAGGAACACTTGAAGAATGGATTTCCTATGAAAAGATGTTAGAATGGGGATCCGTAGAAAATTATGAAGAATATCTTGAACTTTGGAAAGAAGAGTCATCGGAAGATAATCTTTGGTATAGAATTGTTTCTGCCTCTTATAAAGATTTCCACCAATTTATAGTCTCGGATAATATTCATGGATTGGTAGACTTACGTACTATCCCTTATGTTGATTACAAAGGCTTTGATAATTCCAAAGCCTGTGACCTCACAAAGCCTCTTGGCAATATTGCGGATGCTATCGATTCATTGGTGGAAAACATCCTTTCTGACAACGGCAAAGAATATGTGGATTTCGTAGAAAAAAATCTTCCCTATGGAAAGAGAGAAGGTACAATACATCGAAGAAAGCTCTACCAGCTGGCTGATATCGATCCTCTTAAAGAATTCGATAAGAAGAAACTAATAAATATCTTGACTTCAAAGGAAAAGCCTATTGAATATGAGGAGATGACTCTACGGATTTACATTCAAATGTGGGCAAAATGTTATCGTGCTCTGCATCAAAATCAGTATGAGGGAATCAGCGACACTGAACTTTTCAAGCATTCATCAAAAGGTTATGAGGCTTTGAATTTAGATTTTGATTTGCCCTCGGATTTCCAAGAGTGGGATGATGCATGTAGTTTTGCTCACTGCTTTGATGTGGTGTACGCTAGAGTGCACTTATGGGTGCGACGGAATGAAACCACAGGCAAATATGGCTTTGTGCTTGGCACTCGTAGTGTGTGGAATCTTTCTCAATATCTGCTCATCGCAGAAACATTGGATGCTCAGGGCATTAGAATTTCATATACTGACCTTGATGCCATCCTCCCACTACTACGTGAAGAAGATTTGGTAGAAATAACTCCATACGCTTACCGCTATTTCCAAGGCAATGGCATCGGAGAACAAATGGATCTCTGCCTCTTTTCAGAGGATATACAACCACTTGTCATAGCCAATACGAATTGGAAATCTCAGCCACATCCTACACCATCACCATTGAAGATGTAACAATCAGATACGTAAAAATACGATTTCATCGACAGATCAGGTATTTTCTATGAATGAATTGCTGGCTCAATATCGAGAATGTTACAAGCTTGGTTCTAATCAAGTCAAAGATATTCTTAACCGAGGGATTGCCAATTGTTATGGCAATCCCTCGAATGGTGTGCTTGTGGTAGGGATAAATCCATCTGATGATAAAATCCGGCGAGATTCTGATGACTATTCTTTTACTTTGAAAGACAATGTTTTTACCATTGAAAAACCTAAAGGTCTGTGGAAACTCTTCTTGAAAATTTTTAATACCCAAGCCTTACGGGATAAAGTGGGCTATTTAGATTTGTTTCCAATTCGTTGTACCTCACAGAAAGAATTTGATATAAGATTTAAAAATGAGATACAGTTGAAAGTGGCTCTATTGAAGGTTACTCAACAAGAAATCGAAAGGCTGAAACCAAAAGTGATTCTTATCCTCAACAATGGTTCCGAAGCTTACTGGGGTGTCTTGCCAAAATTTGTGTGGATGGGGTATCAATTTACCTCATACATTGAATTTGGAAGAATACGCTTGGATATTATAACAGGGATGCGTGAGGAAAGAATCTTGCCAGAACTGCAAACTAATCTCATAGGTACCAAGGTCATTTGGTATGGCCTCTATGATCATCGCCATATTAAAGACAAAAACAAGGACAAAGAATTAGAAAATGATAGAGCCACTATCACAAAATGGATATCTGAGTCACTCTATGGGTTATAATAATTCTTGTTTTTGGGTAGAAAAAGATTAGAATTTTAGTAACTTTATCATCACTGTTAAAAAATGTGGTAAATATACCGCATTTTTTGATGAAATTTGAGGCAACTTAATCTCATCTTTTTAACAAAATTGAGGTAAAGATGCCGCATTTGATTTGTCTCGCCGCAAAAGCCAATATTATCTCTATGGTCTTTCTTTTCGAGAGTTTTTGAAATGGAAACATGACATAGAAGTGCCAATTATGACATTAGAGGAAATTCTTCATAACAAAAACTCAATTCTTGATTCCACACAACGACCATTAGCCTTATTTAAAGAATATCTCAAAACAGGCTACTATCCTTTTAGTGAGGAATCGGATTTTTGGGATAAGTTGGCATCTGCTGTTTCCACTACTTTAGAAAATGACATACCTCAATATGCCAGGATGACCCTTGGTACCATAAAAAACTTTTCTTTTTCTTAGCTCAACACGTGCCTTTCAAACCTAATATTTCAAAAATTGGAAAGGTATTAGGCATAGACCATGGTGACATACCTACTCTGCTTGAATACCTTAATCGAGCCCAATTGATTTCAATGATAAATATGTCGGGAACTGGAATGGCCACCATTCGTGACACTGAGAAATTATTTTTGAATAATACCAACCTCTCATATGCCCTCTCAAATAATACTCCTGATATTGGTACATTAAGAGAAATCGCCTTTTGTCAAATGACACAAGTAACAGAGAAAGTAACGGCCTCGCCAGCCACAGATTATTTTATAGAGGGATACTCTTTCGAAGTAGGAGGAGCAAATAAAGGAACTCAACAAATCGCGGGAATTCCTAATTCATTTGTTGTACGAGATGATACAGAATATCGGTCCCTCAATTTCATTCCACTTTGGCATTTTGGTTTTTTATATTAGGAAATTTGTTGAAAAGATACTGCAAAGTTAGTCATTATTTTCACAATCGTTTTGTGTAATAAAGAAAAATTTCGCCGATTCCATTTGGGAGATGGAATGTATCACCACTCACCACCTCGTCCCATCGGGGCGTCTAACTTTACCAATTTTCGTCGAAATATTGATTGGGATCCATTTCATGCTCGCTGAGCATTCTCATCAGTTCACCGCGAGTGTCTTCATTCTTATGATGTTCCGACTGATTCTTTATATAGCTTCGGATTTTAGCCACATCCCATGAACTCACAGTGAATGCGCCATAGCCAGTGTTCCAGCCTTTGAAAAGAGGGAAATTCTTATGACCCTTGAAAGTCTGGCTTGAAACCGATTTTAGGGTTTGCGCCACAGTGGAAACACTCACTGATGGTGGAAGCTGAACCAATGCATGCACATGGTCAAGATGGGTGTTCACTTGCTTTAGAATCCATTTGTTATTAATACACAAAGAGTGTATGTGTCTTTGAACCTCTTCTTTGCACCATTCTGGGATTGATGGCTCGCTTGAATAGGTGCGCCATACTAAATGATAGAATAATTTTGTGTAACTCATAGTATTTGGGAATATTATGATATCCTAACGTTATATTAATCAATTTATTGTCTAAAGGATAATCTGGATAGGCGCCCCGCTGGGGCGCGGTGGGAGGGGGTGGTGATGGCTAACCCCAGGGCTGAAGCCCGGGGTTTGGAGTATGCGCCCCGCTGGGGCGCGGTGGGAGGAGGTGGTGATGGCTCGCCCCAGGGCTGAAGCCCGGGGTTTGGAGTAGGCGCCCCGCTGGGGCGCGGTGGGAGGAGGTGGTGATGGCTAACCCCAGGGCTGAAGCCCGGGGTTCAGCTTAGGCGTCCTTCCAGGACGCGGTTTTTGCAAAATCATTAAAATTTGGGTGTAAATGGGGGAGGGGTTGATGATTGAGGCTTTTTGTTTGTTGTATAAATAGAAAAGTTAAGAACTTTGGCCATAGGATTTGGCATGGGAATGAAGATTTTTTTGTAATTTTGTATTAGATTTGAGAAAAAGGATGAAACGTTTCTACTTATATCTGATGATGGCGGGGCTGCTGAGTGCTTGCGGAACAGGCGATGACAGCAGTGCCGATGATTTTGCAGATGCCGAGTCTCAGCCTGTGGAGGTGCGCGGTACCTTGGCTGTGAGTATCGAGCCTCAGAGAAAAATCTTGGAGGAACTGGTGCAGGGCCGCTACGAAGTGGTGACTATGCTTGGACAGGGTGCCAACCCCGAAACCTATGATCCTACTGTGCAGCAAAAAATGAAAGCCAGCAAGGCTGATGCCTATTTTATGGTTGGCTATCTGCCATTTGAGGAGACGGTAACTAAGGACCTACCAAAGAACGTGAGAATTTCTAACACATCACTCGGCATACCGCCAGTGATTGGTACTCACAGCCATGCGCAAAGCCACAATGTGGCTGAGGCTCTCAATCCCAAAAAGAGTATTCGCCACAAGAAAACTGATGATGAGGACTTGCATCTTGAAACTGACCCCCATGTGTGGACTTCGATCAACAATGGCAAGATGATAGCATCTAATATGGTGGATATGCTCACTATAATCGACCCCGATAGCGCCAAGATGTACAAGCGCAACTATCAGCGCATGGTGCAGCGTCTCGATTCGCTCAATCGAGTTATCACCAACAAAGTTTCAGGCGCTGGCCTTCCTGCCTTTGCAGTGTGGCATCCGTCGCTCAGCTATTTCGCTCGCGATTATGGCTTAGAGCAAATCTCAGTAGGACAGGAGAGCAAGGAAGCTTCGATCGGTAACATCGCTTCGGTAATCAAGCAGGCTCGTGCCGACTCGGTGAGAGTGTTTTTCTATCAAAAGGAATTTGACTCGCGACAAGCCGAAAGCATTAGCAAAGAGATAGGCGCTCGCATGGTGCAAATCTCTCCGCTCGATTATGAATGGGAAACAGAAATAATGCATATTGCCGATGAACTCGTCCGTTAAGCCAGCACCTGAAATAGTGGCAATGGCTCCTGCGCCGCTAATCACCCTGAAAGATGTTACGCTAAAGCGTGACCATCGCCTTATTCTGGAAGATGTAAACTTCAAGGTCTATCCCGGCGACTTTGTGGCAATCACAGGCCCGAATGGGGGCGGAAAAACCACATTATTGCGAATTATACTTGGTTTGCTCCCTCCCACATCAGGAATTGTGAATGTAAGCAAGGGTGTGTCAATTGGCTATCTTCCACAGAAGAATATGATCGATTCCCACTTTCCAATTTCGGTGCGCGAGGTAGTAGAGAGCGGCCTGTTGGCCACTAAGGGGATAAGTCGAGACGATAAGGCCTCCATGGTAAGGGATACTATTGAGCGCATCCAATTGACCGAACACGCCGACCGCCCGATAGGCCAGCTATCAGGCGGTCAGTTACAACGTGCACTCTTGGGCCGTGCCATAATCAGCAAGCCCAAGCTATTGGTTTTGGATGAGCCACTGAGCTATCTTGACAAGCGATTCGAACATCGCCTTTACGACATTATCGCCGACTTGGCAAAGGAGGCGACCATCCTATTGGTATCCCATGAGATGACCACCATTGCCGGCATGGCTAACCGCCATCTTATCATCGACCATCGCCTCCACGAATGCTCTGCAGCCCACCATTACGTGCGCACAGAGTGTGAGTGAAATACAAAATACAAGGTGCGAAATACGCCCTCCGGAGGTTGTATTTCGTACCTTGTATTTTGTATTTCACTTTGTGTTTAGGTAGCGCTCGAGGTCGATGGCGGCATGGCAGCCAGCTCCGGCTGCGCTTACGGCTTGCTGATATACTGGGTCAGCCACATCGCCGGCAGCAAACACACCCTCAACGCTGGTGGCAGTGCTCTTGCCGCGAGTTAAGATATAGCCTTCATCGTCAAGCTCGATTTGGCCCTTGAAAATCTCGGTGTTGGGCTTATGGCCGATAGCCAAAAAGAAACCATCGATAGCTATGTCGAAGAATCTCTCGTTGGGTTCGCCTTTGTATTCTACCAAGTGGGCGCCCTCTACATATTCTTCGCCAAAGAGGCCAACAGTGTTGGTGTTGAATAGCACTTCAATCTTAGGATTGTCCATCACGCGCTGCTGCATCACATGGCTGGCGCGCAGATAAGGCTTGCGCACAATCAGATACACCTTCTTGGCCAAGCCGGCAAGATATGTAGCCTCTTCGCAAGCACTGTCGCCACCGCCTACAACTGCCACCACTCGATTACGATAGAAAAATCCGTCGCAGGTAGCGCATGTGCTCACACCCATGCCTGCATATTTCTTCTCATCTGGCAGACCCAAGTAGCGGGCATAAGCACCAGTAGCAATGATTACGGCTTCGGCCTCGATATAATTTTCCTCATCTACCCATGCTTTGAACGGACGTTGTGTGAAATCCACCTTCTCTACCTTTCCGGCACGGATGTCTGCTCCGAAGCGAAGGGCTTGCTTGCGCAGATCCATCATCAGTTCTGAGCCAGTGATACCTTCGGGATAGCCAGGAAAGTTCTCAACCTCGCCTGTAGTGGTGAGTTGTCCGCCTGGTTGAAAGCCCTCGATTACAATGGGTTTAAGGTTGGCGCGCGATGCGTAAATCGCTGCGGTGTATCCGGCAGGGCCGGATCCGATGATAAGGCATTTGGTCATGGTTTGTATTGAGGTTTTAAGTGTTACGTTTTACGTTTTACGAGTTAAGTTTTAAGTGTTAAGAGAAAAACACTTGTAGCTTGGTTTAAGTTTTGGATTAGTCCATTATCTGAGGTCGATAACCTCGATTTTGGAATACTCCTTGGCTGGGTAGTTGAAAGTGGAGAGGGCAGGCACAGAATTTGCTATGGAGGTGCTGAGGATGGCTATTTTCACTTGGGCATTGTTGGTGAATGTAGCCGTCACCGATGTTGGAAGCCATGAGGCGCTGTCGATTGTGACCGTAGCTGACTTGATTTGTGAAGTCTTGCTTAGCGGCATCATTTGCAGTGTGTATTTGCCTCCTTGACTGCTTGCCAGCTTTGCGTGGTAGGCATTTTTGTAGCCATTGAGGATAACAAAGGGGTTGATCTCCATCAGTTCTTCCAGGGTAGGGGAGGAGAGATAGGTCTCGCCAGCACTTTGATAGTAGCACCACATGTCAGTGCCATTGTACCACACATGGTAATCGGCTGTGCCCATCTTGAATTTCTCTTGGCAGATGATCATCTCGCCTTCTACTGATTTGTCGGCAGCCGTAGCGCGGAATTTGGCTGTCAAGGCAGGTGCGTCGCTGAGCGTAGCGCTGCATTTGGTCAGCACTTGGTCGGCAGTCAGAGTCTGGGCTATGCCAGTAAGGGCTAATATGCTGTATATGGCTGCTAAAAGTAAGGTCTTTTTCATCTTTAGATGGGGTTATAGGGAGGAGAGCATGGATTCGAGGCTTACCATATCCACGAGGATGTCGCGCGGCTTGGCGCCATTTGCGCGGCCTACGATGCCAGCGGCTTCCATTTGGTCCATCAAGCGGCCAGCGCGGTTATAGCCAATGCCGAACTGTCGTTGAAGCGATGATACCGAGCTAATCTGGCGACCTACGATAAAGCGAGCTACATCATCAAACATTGCATCTCTATCGCCTATGTTGGCGCCAGCTTTGCCGCTTTCTTCATCGGCCACAACTGGCTCAGGCAGCACGTAGGTCATATCCGGACCTACCTGGCGGTAGATGCTGTCAACGATAGCCTCTACCTCTTCGGTGCTTATGAATGCGCACTGCACGCGTGTCATCTTGCCATTATGCGAGAATAGCATGTCACCCTTGCCAATGAGCTGGTTTGCGCCAGGGCAGTCAAGGATAGTGCGGCTATCAATCATCTGAATCACACGGAAGGCGATGCGCCCAGGGATATTGGCCTTGATAAGGCCTGTGATTACATTGGTTGTGGGTCGCTGAGTGGCCAGAATCATGTGGATGCCTACGGCACGAGCCTTGGCTGTGATGCGTGAGATTGGCATCTCCACCTCCTTGCCGCTGGTCATAATCAGGTCGGCAAACTCATCCACCACTACCACAATGTAGGGCAAGTAACGGTGACCGTTGTTGGTATCGAGCAGTCCGTCTACAAATTTTTGGTTGTAATCTTCGAGATTGCGTACGTAAGCATCCTTTAGCAGTGCATATCGATTGTCCATCTCGATGCAAAGCGAGCTAAGCGTAGGCACCACCTTGGCTGGATCTGTGATGATTGCATCCTCCTCGCCTGGGAGCTTGGCCAAGAAGTAACGCTCAATTTTGGCATAGAGAGAGAACTCAACCATCTTGGGGTCAATCAGTACAAACTTCAACTCCGATGGGTGCTTGCTGTAGAGCAACGAGGCTAATATGGTGTTCAGACCCACCGATTTACCCATACCCGTGGCACCAGCCACAAGCATGTGGGGCATCTTGGTGAGGTCGGCCATGAAAATTTCATTGCTGATGGTTGCGCCCATCGCCATAGGCAGATTCATTTTCTTGCGATTCTCCTGATACTTTTGTGAAGAAAGCACCGAGCGGATTGATACGGTCTGCGGATCATTGTTGGGCACCTCAATTCCCACTGCGCCTTGGCCAGGAATCGGAGCAATGATGCGAATGCCAAGGGCCGAAAGACTGAGCGCAATGTCGTTTTCAAGTCTCTGAATCTGCGAAATGCGCACTCCCTCGGCTGGCACTACTTCGTAAAGTGTCACCGTCGGACCTACTGTAGCATCAATCTTGCTGATTTTGATGTTGTAGTTGAGCAAGGTCTGTACGATGCGCTGCTTGTTGGCTTCCTGCTCATTCATATCCACCTCGATGCGGCAGGCACGCTCCTCCAGCAAGTCAATCTTGGGCAGGAGATATCCCTTAAATTCATCGTGCGGATTATAATGGTCGGGCTTTTTATCTATTTTGCTTGCCTCTTGGATTTCGTTAGTCACTACCGACATTTCCATTTGCTCAGGCTTAGCCTCCACTGGAGTTGGAGCCACCTCCTTTGTCTCTTCCTCGGCAGGACTGAAAAATTCTGCGGTTTGAGCCTCTTGAGGCGTAGCGGTAACAATATCGGCAACCGTGGCTTTGGGCACTACTTCTGCTGGCTGCACTTGGTCGATTCGGAATGGGTCGATCGAAAAGCCTTGCATTTGTTCAGCGTCGGGCTTAACCTCAGCTATTGGCTCGGGCTGAGCTGCGGCTTGAGGCACAGCCATCAACTCTTCTTCTTCTTTAGTAATGGTTTCTTCCTCAGTCTGTAGTTGTGGCATTGTCATCTCAGCCGCAGGTTCTGACTTTTCTTCCTCTACTGTCTCTTCTGCAGGTTTTTCAATGATTATTTCTTCTTGCATCGATGCCCTTTCCATGGCTGGTGCCACTTCTGCCGGTGCCATATTGGCCATTGCTGCCTTTTCCTCAGCTTCGCGCCTCTGATTCTCCTCAATAGCATTTTCAAGTTCGCGCTTACGTTCGCGGCGCAGTTCCTCCTGGATTCGGCGTCGGCGCACGCTCTCGCGCCAGCGCTTCCAAGCATTTGTCAGTTCGGTCAGGTACACGCACACCACAGCCACAATCAGCAGCGCTGAGCATAGCGAAGCTCCTATGAGGTTGACATAGCTATAGAGCCACTGATTCACATAATAGCCATGTGAGCCACCCCATTTGAATACGGTGGGCACCTCCTCCATCAATGTGGTGATGAAGCCGAGCACTACCGACAGGGAAATGCTCACCAGCAAGGTCTTGAAGGTCACCGACCAGAAGTTGCATTTCTTTAGGCCAAGCAGACCCAAAGCCAGTAGCCAGAAATATACCAGGAAAGGCAGTGAACCCACACCAAGAGTGTCGCATAGCATTACTTGCGACAGCCAAGCCCCGAAGGCTCCACCCGTGTTCTTTACAGAATCGGGATTTTGAGCCATCTCACTAAGGGTCATGTTGTTTACGGCACTTTGGTCAATAGCCCCGTATTTTACATGGGAGATAAATGCGAAGAGCATGAAAACAGACAGCAGAATCAGCATCACGCCTAAGAATAGGCGAGTATTGTCTTGCTTGAAAAATCTTACTATCGCAATTCTGTCCCACCAAGGGCGAGAATCTTCATCCTTAACCTTGGCGGCTTTTCCTTTAGCAGGGTTCTCAGCGGCAACGGTTGCGGCTGTTTGCTCTTGAATAGCGGCTCCCTTTGGCGCAGCAGTGTTATTCTTCTCCACAGTCGGATTTGGGGCTGTGTTTTTCGTCTTCTTGTTCCCCAACGGATTCCCATAACTGCGTGGACGGTCAATAGTGGGGGCATCAGGAATTTGCATAGAAGAGTCGAGCATCGACATGTCGTTGCGATGCCTTCGGCTATTTCGGGGATTCACTATCTCAGGATCGAATCCGTCGATTGCTAAGTCTAAATCTTCAGCTTGAGCCATGTTTTTTCTCAGAGAGATTTGAGTTTTGAAATGTACTCGATGGGATCAGGAGCGTGGAACACAGCGCTGCCAGCTACCAATGCTGTGGCACCTTCGTCGGCCAGATGTCGGCCAGTGTCCAAGTTGACGCCTCCATCGATTTCAATGATTACATTGGCGCCATTCTCAGCAATCAGATTTTTGAGGCGGCGCACTTTGTTGTAAGTGTTGGCAATGAACTTCTGCCCGCCGAAGCCGGGGTTTACGCTCATTAGCAGCACCATGTGGAGCTCAGTGATGACATTCCTAAGCATGTCAACTGGGGTCGCGGGGTTCAGCGTAACGGCTGGCAACATGCCAGCCTGCTTGATTTCATGGATCACACGGTCGAGATGGAGGCAAGCCTCTTGATGCACGTTCATAATGCGAGCGCCAGTGTCGCGCACGCGTGTAATCCAGTTTTGCGGGTTTACTACCATCATGTGCACATCCAAGGGCTTGACCGTCTTGCGGGCTATTGCTTCAATCACCGGAAAGCCAATCGAGATGTTAGGCACGAAGCTTCCGTCCATCACATCAATGTGAAGCCAATCGGCTTGGCTTGCGTTAAGCATTTCGACCTCTTGGTCGAGCTGTCCGAAGTTTGCGGCCAGCATTGAAGGTGCAACTATCATGGTATATTAGTATTACAGTGATTTGGTAATTCTGTGATATGTGATTTATGCTTTGGCTTGTGTCTTAGGCTTAAAAGCATTATATAGGATAATGCCAAGGCAGATGACGCCAATGGCAAGGCCTGCGTAGGTAAGGTAATGGTTGTATTCCTCGATAGTCTCGCGCAGATGTGCCAGATCCACGGTCTTAGCCAGCCAGTATCCAAGGAAGGCAAGGATAGCGTTCCAGATGCCAGCTCCCAGCGAGGTATATAGGCAGAACGAGCCCAGATTCATGCGTGCCAATCCAGCCGGTATGGAGATTAGTTGGCGCACTGCAGGGATGAATCGCCCGATGAATGTGGAGATATTGCCGTGTTTGTCGAAATACTCTTCTGCTTTCTGCACCTTGGCTTCGTCGATAAGGCAGGCATGGCCAAAGCGTGAGTTAGCGAAAGCGTACACAATGGGGCGTCCGAGCCATAGGGCCAAGAAGTAGTTGACCAGCGAGCCCACTAAGGCTCCAGCAGTAGCTACAAGAATGACAATGTAGATATTCATGTCAGCATGGTCGCCTGCCGTGCAAGCCAAATATGCGGCCGGAGGCACCACCAACTCGCTCGGAAAAGGTATGAACGAGCTCTCTATTGCCATGAAAATGAACACAAACCAATAATTGGCGTGGCCCACAAACCAGTCGAAGAACGACGCAGCATCGAAGATAGAGAGCAGGATAGTCAGGTCAATCATTTTTGTTTTTGCAATCAGGTTATGTTATACGGGTTGCTATTAGGTTGCAAAGTTACAAAAACTTTTTGGTATTCTATTTACAATTGTAAATTTTTTATTTACAAAACTTATCAACATTTTGCCCCAAGCTTGGGGCCTGGGGCAAAACTAATAGGTTAGTCGAACAGCGGGCGTAATCGCTGCATTTTAGCCGCTATGCGGTCGGTGCAGAGGTTGTTGATGCTGCCAGCGTGGGTGTGATGCACTTGGCGAGTGGGACGGTAGGTGCCCTTTTGCACCTGAAGGCCGATTTCTTTATAGGCATCGCGGAAAGGCATGCCCTCGCGCACAAGCCGATGCACATCCTCCACGGTGAAGATGTAGTCGTAAAGCTTGTCATCGAGTATATGGTCCTTTACTTTCATCTGGGGCAGCATGAAGGCTGCCATCTTAAGGCAGTCGATTAGCTCGCCAGATACCGGGAAGACAATATCCTTGAGCAACTGCAAATCGCGGTTGTAGCCAAGGGGCATATTGGCAGTGAGCAGTGCTATCTCGTTGGGCACAGCTTGGATGCGGTTGCATTTGCCTCGCATTATCTCGAACACATCCGGATTCTTCTTATGGGGCATAATGCTTGAGCCCGTAGTAAGCTCATCGGGAAAACTGACGAAACCAAAGTTTTGGCACATCCACATGCACACATCATGTGCCATGCGGCCAAGCGTAGAGGCAATCGAGGCAAACGCCATAGCTGCGGCGCGCTCAGTCTTGCCTCGGCTCATCTGCGCTGCCACTACATTGTAATGGAGGTCGGCAAAATCCAGCAGACGAGTAGTCTCCTCGCGATCAAGCGGGAAGGGTGAGCCGTAGCCCGCAGCACTGCCAAGGGGATTCTGATTGGCAATATTGTAGGCTGCAACAAGCATTTGCATGTCATCGGCCAAGGATTCGGCATAAGCTCCGAACCACAAGCCGAACGATGAAGGCATGGCCACTTGCAAGTGTGTGTAACCTGGCATTAGCTTGTCCTTATGCTTTTCACTTAGGTCAAGCAGGATGTCGAAGAGCGCCTCTGTGGCATGGGCTACCTCGCGTATCTGGTCGCGCATGAATAGCTTCAGGTCAACCAGCACTTGATCGTTGCGGCTGCGGCCTGAATGTATCTTTTTGCCCAACGGCCCAAGTTTGGCCGTGAGCATAAATTCTACTTGCGAGTGCACATCCTCCACTCCTGGGTCGATCGTGAATTTTCCTGCCTCAATAGTATCGAGAATCTCTTGCAGTCCTTGGAGCAAAGGCTCAAGCTCATCGGGCTGCAGCAGACCCACCTTGGTGAGCATGCGAATGTGGGCCATTGAGCCCAGCACATCATATTTGGCTAAGCGCAAGTCAAGTTCGCGGTCTTGGCCTACGGTGAAATCTTCAATCAGTTTGTCAGGCTCAAAGCCCTTGTCCCAAAGATTCATAGCTTAATGAATGATTATTAATGAATAATTGGCAATGATCAGCCCGAAGATTACGCATTATGGGCTAATTTATTGATAAGTGCTATGTACTTTTGGATGGCATCGTCAATTTCGGCCACATACACAAATTCGTCGGCAGTGTGGCTGCGTGCTGAGTCGCCAGGACCCATTTTCAGAGTCGGCACACCAGGCATAAGTGCCATGTCGCTTGTAGTAGGGCTTACAAATGGCTCGCCTCCCAAATCGATAGCTGCTTGCACCAACGGATGCTTCTGGTCGATGGCTGATGCTGCAATATGGGTCGAGCGAGGGATAAGCTTGCTCTGCACAGCATCCTGAAGCAGGGCCAAGGTTTCGGTATTGGTGTAAGCATCGGTAGTGCGTACGTCAACAATGAATGTGCACTTGTCGGGCACTACATTGTGAATTGAACCAGCTTCAATCTTAGTCACATTGATATTGATAGGGCCAAGAATTTCTGATTCCTTTTCGAATTTGAAGTTGCGCAGTTTGTTGATATCGTCGATGGCGATGTAGATAGCATTGATGCCTTCGTTACGGGCTGCATGACCTGCTTTGCCAGTGGCTTCGCCATCGAGCACCAAGAGGCCTCGCTCGGCGATGGCAGGCTGCATCAGTGTGGGTTCACCCACAATGGCTGCATCGATGGTGATTCCGCGCTCCTTGAATTTGGCTAAAAGCGCGCGCATGCCATGTTCGCCCGAAATCTCTTCCTCTGTCGATAGGGCAAGCAAGAGGTTGAATGGCAATTCTTTGTTGTAGAAATTGCAAAATGTGGCTGCCAAGGCTACCACTGAGGCTCCCGCATCGTTGCTGCCCAGGCCGTAGAGTTTGCCTTCGGTCACAAATGGCTTGTAGGGGTCGAAGGTGTAGCTGGGTGATGGCTTCACAGTGTCAATATGGCTATTGAGCATCAGTGTAGGCTTTTTAGGGTCGTAAGGCAGGGCAAATGACCATAGGTTGTTGAGCGTGCGGTGCACGCCCACGCCCTGATCGGCCAGCCAGCCTTGCAGCAGGTCAGCCGCTTCTTGTTCCTGACGCGATAGCGATGGAATGGCTATCAATGATTTGAGAAGGTCAACAGCTTGGATTTTCATGGTTATTTGAGTCTAATAGTTGTGGCAATATTGCGCATGAGATTATCAGCGCTTTTTATTATAACGGACGATACCCCCTGGTTTAGTGCATTGAGGGCATTGTCAATTTTCGGAATCATGCCCGCATTGATCACTCCTTCCTCCTTCAAGGCAGCGTAAGTGTCGGGATTGATATGTCGGATCAGGCTTTGGTCGTTGTCCATATCAGCCAGCACCCCCGGCTTTTCAAAGCAATAAGTAAGGTCGGTGGTGCCGAGCTTGCTCATCCCTACGGCTACGGCCGATGCCACTCCATCAGCATTGCTATTGAGCAGCTGGCCGTCGGCATCGCATGTGATAGCGCAGATTACAGGCACAATATCCTGGTCAAGCAGCGAATCCAGGAAGATTTGGTCAACCTTTACGATGTCGCCCACATATCCATAATCGATAGGGAAGGGAGAGCGTTTCCGTGAAGTGACTACATGGGCATCGGCTCCGCTCAATCCTAATGCATTGCATCCTGCCGATTGGAGCCTGCTTACGATGCGTTTGTTGATAAGGCCGGCATACACCATTGTCACCACATCAAGCGTAGAGGCATCAGTGATGCGTCGGCCCTCGATCATCTTTGTGGGGATGTCAAGAGCCTTCGACAGGCGTGTTGCTTCCTTGCCACCGCCGTGTACCAAGATTTTTTGGCCTGGCATAGCCGCGAAATCGGCAATGAAACGCTCAAGAGCTTCGGGATTGTCAACGACATTTCCACCTATTTTAATTACATTGTAAGTGCTCATATCAGAGTGGGTGATTTGGTGAATTGGTGAATTGGTGAATTGGTGAATTAGTGAATTAGTGTTTTGGTGTTTTAGTGTTTTGGTGTTTTGGTGTTTTAGTGTTTTGGTGATTTGGTGATTTGGTGTTTTGGTGTTTTGGTGATTTGGTGATTTGGTGATTTGGTGATTTGGTGATTTGGTGATTTGGTGTTTTGGTGATTTGGTGATTTGGTGTTTTAGTGATTTGGTGGTTCACCAAATCACCAAAACACTAATTCACTAATTCACTAATTCACTAATTCACTAATTCACTAATTCACTAAT